>CAZCFQ010000135.1:0-5461 GCA_964497955.1 uncultured Clostridiaceae bacterium | reverse complement strand
AGACTATTTTCTAACTTATCCAGATGTGACAGATGAAGGCGATGTAGATGATATTGATTTAGATAGTGACTATGAAGAGGATTTATCTGATATTGCAATAGTTTGGGATACTTTTGATTATCCTGTAGCCATAGGTTTTAATGAAGGATATGAATATGAAGAAGGTACTATTTTATTTTATGATCAACCGTTAACTTATAATGGAGAATATTTAGAAACATCTATATTAGAAGCACTTGAAGATACTAGCCTTGAGCCAAATGACGGTAGTGAAAATGCTAGTGAAAATAACTTGGGGACTACTTGGGAAGTAATCCATGATGATGCATTAGAGGATACCAAAGCAAAAGATATTCTCTACTATATAATTGAAGAAGGAGAAGATTCAATAATTGTTCCAGAGGGAAATAGCTTTTTAATAGGACATGATAATGGAATTTATATAAACGCATTGACAGATAGCAACTCAGAAAATAACAATAATTTCATTTCTGGTGGGTATGGGGATGATATCTTAATAGGTGGTCCTAGAAGTGATAATCTCTTGGGCCAAGAAGGCAATGATTTTATTGACGGTGGTGATAATGCAGGTAATAGAATTGATACTGCTATTTTTGTATATCCTATAAATGAGTATACATTAGAGATTGTTAGCCCCAGTGTTATTGATCCAACATATACAAGTTCAGATGACTATATAGAAGTTGATTTTAAGGGAGATTTACTTGATTTATATATAGGAGATGATACTCTTTATTTAATAACACACCCAGTTGAAGGACAAGATTACTTTATAAGAATAGATCAACTATATTTCCAAGGAGGGACTGTTTCAATAGATAGTGCGTATGATGATATTGGGCAGTAATATATTAAAGTCATTTATTGTAGTCAAGTAGTCTATTTAAGATTAATATTATTTATACAAATAAAATGAATAAATATACAGAGCAAGCAGAGATATATGCTCATATTTTGAATATATAAACTTTAATATTAATTTTTATAATATCAAAATTAATTATTTCAATTTGTAACACTTTTGTAACAAAAAAATAGCTATTTTTATGATACAATAGCCAAGGAGCTTGGAAAGAGCAAAACTATTTTTAAAGGAGATTTAACATGTTATTAACTAGATTAGCAATCAGGGGCAATAATCCGAATAGCTAAGCTGTAGTTAATCAATTTTTAATTGGTTTTACTGCGGCTATTTCAGCGTGGCAGTAAGACCAAAATAGACTCTTTTAAATTCATATATAAATTTAAACTGATACTATTTTTATGTCTTTATCTATGCCGCGCAAAATTTGCGTGGTGTTTTTTGTTTTAAAAGAGAGGAGAAATAGAAGTGATAAAAGAATATTTTGCAAAAAGAGAGATTTATATAACTCATTGATAATAAAAATAAAAAGAAGGAGGTTGATTAGGGATTAATTAAAGGAGAATTAAAATGGAAAAACGAGATTTAACTAATGATAAAATATTTTCAAATTTAATGTATATGACAATTCCAGCGATACTAGGACACTTAGCGAGATCTGTTTATGATATAGTGGATATGTTTTGGATTGGAAGAATATCAGCAGATGCGGTAGCAGCTGTAACAGTCTTATCATCAATTCTTTGGCTAATTTGGATACTAAGCAGTGTAATTGGAAACAGTTCAGTTTCACTAATTTCACAAAGCTTTGGTAAGGGTGATAAAGATCGAGCTGCCAGAGTAATAGAACAAACTATTACTTTTAAGATAATTGTGGCAATTATTACAATGATAATAGTTTTGCCACTTCTAAAAACATTAATATCATTTATTACAACTGATAGTAAAGTAATTAGCTTAGCACTTAAGTATGGGTATGTAAGGATAGCCTTTTTACCAATCCTTTTTGCACAAGCCACTTTATCAGTAGCAATTAGGTGTGTGGGGGATTCAAAACGTGCTATGAGAGTGATGCTTTTTAGTGCAATACTTAATATCTTTTTAGATCCAATCATGATGTTTGAAACTATTCCTATTATAAACCTACCTGGTTTAGGCCTTGGAATAGCAGGTGCAGCTTGGGCTACAAATATTGCAAATTCATTAGGAGTAGCTCTTGGCTTATATTATCTACTCAGTGGAAAGACAAACATCAAGATCAAATTTAGAAAGATGTTTAACCTAATTCCAGAAATAGATAAAAAGCTAATTACAATAGGAGCACCACTAGGGCTTGAAATGCTTTCAAGAGAAGGAGCAGGCTTTATTGTAATGAAATTAGTAGCGATTTATGGATCAAGTGCACTAGCAGCAGTTGGAATAACTTTTAGAGTTCTTAGCCTTTCATTCATAATCTTTTTAGGTTTTGGTGATGGAGCTGGAGCAATAATAGGACAGAATTTGGGAATTAACAATATAAAAACAGCAGAAAAGGTGGCTAAACTTACTGGCTTAGTAAGTAGTGGGGTAAACTTATTAGTATTTTTTGTAATACTAATTTTTTCACCACAAATCATAGGAGCGTTTACAAACTCAGCTGAAGTAATTCGTTATGGTTCAATTTTAGTCAAAGTCATGGCTTTTAGCTACGCAATCTTTAGCTACAGTTTTGGACTTAGCAGTGCATTTTTTGGCTCGGGATATAACAAACCATTTATGTATGCCAGTATATTTAGTCGTTGGATAATACAAGTGCCACTAATGTTTATTTTTGTAAAAGTATTGGGTCTACCTTTTTATGCAGTAGCTTTAGGGTATGGCTTAGCAGAAATATCAGAAGCAATAGGTTTAATATACTTTTACAATCAAGGTAAATGGAAAGAAACAAAAGTGGTCACAACTTAATAAAAGCAGGTGAATTAAAATGAAACAAGTAAAAAAGAGAGATTTAACAAAAGGAAATGTGACTAGTAACTTAATATATATGGCGATGCCAGCTATATTTGGCTCACTAGCACAAACAATATATACATTAGTAGATATGTTTTGGATAGGAAAAATATCAGCAAGTGCTGTTGCAGCTGTGACAGTATCAAGTTCAATATTTTTCTTAGTCTGGATATTAAGCAGTATTATAGGGATTAGTTCAGTATCTTTAATATCACAGTATTATGGTAAAAAAGATATTAAGGGAACTGAAAAAGCAATAGAACAAACAGTAGTTTTTAAGTTTATTGTGGGTATGATTACAATGGGGATTATGCTATTTATGCTAGAACCTATTGTAAACTTTTTAACAGATGACATTGTCGTAATAGAAAAGGCTTTAGAATATAGTAAGATTCAATTATTCTTTTTGCCAATATTTTTCTCACAAGCAACAATGACAACAGCATTAAGGTGTATTGGAGATTCAACTAAACCAATGGTAATAATGATGGTAGCAGCTGTTATGAATATGATACTTGATCCAATACTAATGTTTGAAACTGTACCTATTATAGGGATTAATGGTTTCGGAATGGGAGTAGCTGGAGCTTCACTAGCATCAAGCTTATCAAGCCTTATTGCTTTTAGTATAGGTATGATAATTTTGTTTGGTGGTTTTAGCAATGTTAAACCAAAAGTCGCTGGTTTATTCACTCTTGATAAGAAAATGGATAAAAAGCTACTTACTATAGGGCTTCCAGTAGGATTTGAAATGACAGCTAGGGAGTTTGGTGGGTTAATAGTAATGAAATTTTTAGCAAGCTATGGAACAGTTGTTCTAGCTGCTGTTGGAATTACTTTCAGACTTGTCTCGTTTGCTTATATGATAATGAGTGGACTTTCAAGTGGTGGCGGAGCAATAGTAGGTCAAAACTTAGGAGCAAACAATGTTGCCAGAGCAGAAGATACTGCTTATGCTGCTGCAAAGCTTGGTATGATTATGATTGGATCATTAACTGCAATTGTAATGATTTTTGCACCAAACATAGTTAAAGTGTTTGTAGAAGATCCAGCAGTTCATTCAGTTGGTGGAATAATTCTTAGAATAACAATGCTTGGGGCAACTATATTTAGTATAGCTTTATCCCTTAGTTGTGTTTTTTCAGGATCAGGATATAACTTTCCATTTATGATTAGTAGTGTAGTAGCAAAGTGGATTATACAAATTCCTTTCCTATATATTACTATAGTGGTTTATAAGTTGCCTTTTTATGTAGTACCTATGAGTTACTTTTTATCAGATACAGTTGAATCAATGATTCTAGTAGGATTTTTCAAAAAAGGTGTTTGGAAGACCTATAGAGTTAGTGAAGAAATGGTTGAAGCTGCAGCTGATTAGAAATTAATTAAGCTTATTTTATAAAAATATGTTTAAGAATTGATTTTTAAGGGTATGTATATAATGAAGGAAGTTATGAATGGAGGTGTTAAATCGTGGAAGTATGTGCTTATTGTAAGAAAGAAGTAGAGCCAGATGAGATCTTTTACTATAAGAATCTAGTGCTTTGTGAAGATTGCTTTAGGAACAAAAAAGACGAGATTAATGCAAACTTTAAGGAAATCTGGGAACATAGATTTGATCATAAAGAATAAGAATAAATGCAAACTAAAAGAGGTGCTCAAATAATTTGGGTGCCTCTTTTAGTTTAAAATTAGGTTAAGCAACTCTCTTTTCAGTGAGGTTATTAAAGATTGATGATATACTTATAGGAGTTAAGTCTATTAAATGAAAGAGAGTTGGTATGATTGATATATAAATTTAAACTTCCTGGGAAAAGAGGACCTGATGTAAAAGTAAGTGTTAGTTTCTTTACTGGGAAGACAAGAGTTTGGGTTAGAGGTAAGGAAGTTAAAAGTGAAAGTAAGAAGTTTTATAATATTCCTGTTACTAAAACAAGGACTGAACAGATGAGATTATCTCCTAATATATTTAATTTAGGGCTTGATGTAATTTATAAAGATCAAAGAATTAATGTATCAAGAAAAGTAACAAAGTTAGAATATGTTACTTCTTATGCTCCCGTTTTATTGGGGGTAGTAGCTTCAAGTATGTATGGTGCAAATGTTTATAAGAGTGCAATTATGGGTGTTTTGAGTGTTTTCTTTTCCTTATTTAATATGAAAATACTACAAGGAGATAGACCAGAACTAGCAAAATTGATTTATAACGGAGTTGTAATAGCAGTCTCATGGTTTGTATTTTGGGGAATAGCAAAAATTTAGTTTTAACCTGAAATAACTACAATTATATAATAATCAGTTAGCAAAAGTCATTTTGGCTTTTGTTTCTATTTTAAAAATAAGGTTATCAGATAAAGTGTATTGTTAGTTTTGAATTCTTGAATAATAATTAAAACAATAAAGTATAGACAAAGCTAGGCATGAAGATCGTAATTTCTTAAGTAGTGGTATGCCTTTTCGTTTCGAAATAGAAGCTAAATAGATAATAAAACAATGATTAAATGCATTAATACGGAATCACATAAAGATTTAGTACTAAGAGTAACTTAATCTAACTTAAGTGTCACTAAGTGTATTATAAGGACAACT
>CAZCFQ010000134.1:0-5580 GCA_964497955.1 uncultured Clostridiaceae bacterium | reverse complement strand
AATTAGTCTTTTGACATTCTTGATAAATCTCTTTTAATTCTCTTTTTGTTATAGTTGGTATAGCAATTACAATTTCATCAATATCATATTCTTTAGCTATTCTAAAAATATCTTCTCTAAAACCAACAACCTTTACACCGCCAATGTTTTTGCCTTGTTTTTGTGGATCATCGTCAATTAAAACCACAGGTTTACTTTTAAGTTCTAAATGTTGACTAAATTCTTTTATCACTAAAGCCCCTGCCTGCCCGGCTCCAATTATCATAATTCTTTTAAAATTACCTTGAGTTTGTAAAAATGCATTAAAAATAGCTCCTGCTCTTGATGCAAATCTGCTAGAGCCCATAAGAGCTACGTCAAGTATTAGTACTAATAAATAGATACTCCTTGGCAAGGTTATCTGCATTATAGTAAAATATGCTATCATAGCAAAATTTGCAATTGTTGCAGCTACTAGTATCTGGACCATTTCAGGTATACTAGCATACTTCCAAATACTATGATATATGTTCATTATGTAATAAACTATTAATTTAATAAAAATAACTTGGATCAAATGATTTTTTACTACTGGAATGTACTGGATAAACTGTGCACTATCATATGATTCAAATCTTAGAAAGAATGCTAAAAAAATTGATAAACCAATTAGTACTATATCTAAGATTATATACTTAATCTGATCAGATTTTACTTTCAATTCAATCCCTCTTTGTAAATTATTTGCTACTTTTCATAATCATAGTAGTAATTATAATAATATCCTCTTTTATTGTTGTCTGCAAATGTTAATATAACACCTAAAACATTAGCATCTACTCTAGCAAGAGCTCTTTTAGCTGCTTTTATTTCATCATAAGTAGTTTTATCTAATGCTGATACTATTACAACACCATCAACATATTTAGATAAAGCAGCTGAATCTGTAACACTTAAAATTGGAGGAGTATCAAGTAAAATATAATCATATTGTTCTTTTAATTTTTTAATAATTTGACCCATTTTTACTGAAGAAAGTATTTCAGTTGGCATAGGTGGTAATACACCTGATGTTATTAAATCGAGATTAGATAACTCTCTAAACTTTGTTATTGCTTTTTCAATATCTTGTCCTCTAGCGATTACGTTTGTTAAACCAATCTCATTCGCTATTTCAAAAATCTTATGTATTCTTGGTTTTCTTAAATCACAATCAACTAATAAAACTTTAGAACCAGCATTTGCTAAGATAACAGAAAGATTGCTGATAGTAGTAGTTTTTCCATCTTTCATTCTAGGACTTGTAAACAAGAGGACTTTATGTTCTACATCTACACCAGTGTACTCTAAGTTAGTTCTTATCATGCGATAAGCTTCTGAAGCTGGTGATTTAGGTTCTCTTAAAGATATCAGTCCACTGTATCTTTGATCCTTCATCTCTATCATCTCCTTCAAATTTTGGAACAATTCCTAATACTGACAAACCTAACTTCTCTAAGTCTTCTTCTCTTTTGATTGTATTATCAAGCATATGTAATAAAAAGACTACAAAGAGACCCAACATACCGCCTAAAACAAAAGAAATTGCTAAATTAAGGTATAACCTTGGAGATACTGGGTTATTGCTTTCTATAGCATAATCTACCATTTGAACATTTTGAACACCTACTATATCAACTGCTTTATCTATTAACTCTTCTGATAATCTATTAGCAATTATAGTAGCTAGTTGAGGATTTGGATCTTGGTATTTAATATGCATAAACCTTGAATCACTGATTATTGATATATCTAAGTTTTCCGTTAATTGAGTCACTGTTATATCTAGTCCTAAAGAATTAATTACTTCAGTTGTTACAAGTCTTGTTTTAATTAACTCTCTATAATCAGATACTAAGTTTCTATCAAATTGTATGTCACCTAGTGACAAATCTAAGCCACCAAGCGAAGAACTTTCCTTACCAATAAAAAGAGTTGCTTTTGATTCATACATCGGTGTTATTAAATTCATTGTTACAAAAGCAGTTATTGTTACGCTAACAACAACAAATAAAACTATAACCCACCACTTTTGCAAAATAATGTAAAACAGTTCTCTTAAATCAATTTCTTGTTCCATCATCTCTTGTTGATCCAATTAGCTATACCTCCCCAAACACTTTTTCTCTTTATTTCTTTCGGTTCATCAATATCTATATTAGTATTGTTAATCACCTTTTTAGGATTATTTATAAATAGATCATCGGCTTTAACTCCAATTATACTTTTTATTTTTTCATATGATTTTCTAAGTTTTGGACTTCTTCTCCCATCACTATGACAATCTGAAGCTACAAAATGAATATAATTGTTCTCAATTAATTTAAGTAAGTATTTCTCTCTAGCTTTATTTTTAGTAAAAATTGAATCTGAATTAATTTGAGCCAAACAGCCTTTATTAATAAAGTCAGCTAAGACTTTTTCATCATAAAAATTTTCATATCTTTCTATGTGAGCAAGTATAATTTTATATCCTAATAATTCTATGTTATATATTAAGTTTTGGACTATATCTTTTCTCCATCTATGTGAAAATTCTATTAATACGTATTTACTTTTTGCTAAAGTTAAACACTCATTATTATCTATTACTTTTTTTGAGTCTATATCAAAAAAAAGTTCGTTTCCTAAATGCAGCTTAATATCAATACCTAGATTATTGATTAAACTATTTACTTCATTATATGTTTCATTTAATTTATCTTTATTATACTTATTTGATCTATATAAAAAGTGAGGAGTAGCAATAATTTCACTTATATTTTCATCTTTGGCTTGTAATAACATATTCTCTGTCATTACTAAATCTTTTGATCCGTCATCTAGAAAGGGTAATATATGTGTATGTATATCAATAAACATTATTGGATCAATCCTATATATTTTCCAAGTAAATTTAAAACTGTATTATACTCATCAGTTGTTAAATTGCTTTGTAAATAATTTTTAATTTCTTGCTTTTGTTCTTCGGTTAGATTTTCTCTATCAAAAGACATTAAATAATCTAAATCAAGCTTTTCTATTAAGGGCAGTCCTCTATCAACATCATTTGGGTCTATTTCATCTTTATACTCATCTAAAAGTGCTTTTATTTCATCATTTTCCTCAATAATTTCTTCACTAATAGGCAGTTCATCATCTTCTGTATTAATATTTGTATCATTTTCAGCTATAGACTCATCTGCTTCTTCTACTATAACTGGAGGAATATAAGTTTTAACATCTTTAGCTCCCTTTATATTAAAGCTATAGTTAATTGTTTGACTAATATCTAGCGCCTTAGCTTCATAAGAATTGGAAAAAATAAAAGACATAGTTATACCAATAATACAAAATATCAATATAAATATGCCTATAAATGCATTACTTTTTTGTTTCATTTTATCACCGTACTTTGGTAGTTATTAACTAGGCATCCTGTAATCAGGATGCCTAGTATATAGTTATCTATACTCAAATAACATGTTGTAGATTAATACCGCTGTCTCATCTCTAGTTACGTCTTCTTCTGGCATAAAGCTACCAACGTACATTCCCTGTGCTAATCTATCTCTGTGAACTGTTGCAACAGATCTAACTGCCCAAGGAGCTATTTGTCCAGCATCTTCATATCTAGTAGAAATTATAGTTCCATCTGCATCTGTATAACCAAGGAATCTAGCTGCATTTACAACAATAGCAGCAGCTTCTTGTCTAGTTATATTTTCTTGTGGATGGAATGTTGTTGCACTAGTACCATTTATAATATCTTCAGCATATGCTCCTGCCAAGTGATTTCTATACCAAGCAGTGTCATTGTCAACATCATTAAATGGTAATTCAGCTGGATCAGCTTCAAGGTCTAACATTCTAGCAATTAAAACAGTAAATTCTGCTCTTGTTACTAAAGCATCAGGATCGTAATAATCTTCAGTTCTTCCTGCAATTAAACCTTTACCAGCAAGTATTTCAATAGCATCTTTGTACATTACATCTAAATCAGTAGTGTCATTAAATGTTACTCTTAATGGAGCTACAAAGTATCTACTGAATGTTTTTCGATTGAATTCAACTTGCTTTGTTACTGGATTATATACTCCGCCAACTTTTTCAATTGTTCCATCATCTTTTAACAAGAAGACACTAACAGATTTTGGATCTTCTCCTTCTTTTAATGTATAAGGAACACTTACTTTAATACTTTTTTTGAATGTTGAAACTGATCTTGAACCGACAACTTCATTAGAAGTTTTATTGACTTTTGTAACAGTAGCTGTCAAGTCTATTACTTCAGCACCCTCTGGTATGGATTGACCAGGTGCTAAGTTGTCTTTTGCTGCTTCTTTTTCTGCTTCAGTTAGTTTTTTAGCACTTAAACTAACTCTTTCTTCTGTTTCACCATCAGATTCAGTTTCAATTGAATCCTTACTTAACTCAAAAGAAGCTACTCTGGAAGATACTTTAACTTTATCAACTTGTTCAAAAGTAGAATCTAAATTTGGTAAATTAACTTCTACTTCATCTGTATCTTCATCAGTATCTACATTTACTGTAACTTTAGTTTCTATCTTTTGCTTTTTAGTAGCAAGCTCTTTTTCACTTAACTTTGTTGTCATATTTTCAGCAGTTGTTTTAGCTTTTTGGATCTGTTCACTAAAATCTAAATTAGATAAATCTGAAGTTGATTTTGTACCCTCTTTTGTAGATGTTGCTGAAGTACTACCAGCTTTTTCTACAGCTTTATTAGCTAAATTCTCAGCAGCTTTTTCTAATTGTGTAGTGTCTAAACCACTCTCTTTAGCAGTGGTTGACATTGTAGCAATTGATTCAATTAAAGATGTAGCTTTTTCTTCAACTTTATCTGCATCTTCAATTACATCTAAAGTATTAGATATAGTATTAACTGTATTAGCAACTTTTTCTAACTGCTCTTCAGCTTCATTAGCATCTTCACTAAGATTATTATTTGTAGTTTCAATCAAAGTAGAAGTATTATTAACTACTTCTTCAACTTCTTCTTCAGTATCTGCTTCAGCAGCGTCATCTTCTAAAATGTCACTTGCTGTATCAGTATCTTCTTCGCCAATAGCTGTGTCAAAGTCATCTTCTTCTTCATCAGGTGGTGTAGTTGGTGTTGTAGTTCCACCAGAAGATTGAACTCTATGAACTAATCCTAAGCTAAATAAATAGTTATCAATAACAGTCTTGTCGTTAGAGTTACTTAGACTATTATAATAAGTTATTAGCGAGTCAAAAGCATCTTCTGCTGCATCACGTACTGCTTGAGAATCATTACCACCAATAGTAAAGTATGCTTCAATCAAATTTTCTAAATTACCTCTATCTGAATAGGTACCTCCTGTTGATTTAGTAATTATTTTAACTCTTAATTTTTCATTAGCTTTCAGATAATTAAATATTGTGTCTAATCTATCAACGCCTCTTTCAATCAGATTATTACTTAAATCTTCATCATAAATATCTCCGACTCTTTGATCAAAAGCTGCTCTAAAACTTGCTTTATCTTGACTTGCTAAATCCAAATCATCATTTTCATCTAGGGGTGCTAAGTATAACCTCATA
>CAZCFQ010000133.1:0-5685 GCA_964497955.1 uncultured Clostridiaceae bacterium | reverse complement strand
TTTATTGCAATATCAAACTGATCAATTCTGATCACTATGAGATTGCTTTTTTTTGATTAGTTTCATTGTTTTATAGGCAACTAATAAAAAGCAGAAATATCTAGCAATTTAAAAAGAAAAAACTTAATAACTACAAATACTACCCGATATAAAAGTTAGATTCATAGTAATATGTTAGATTATAGTAAATTTAAAGTGTAAAATTTTACTAATATTATATAATCAATTTGAAAATCATGTTACAGTAAACTGTTAGAAAGATAAAAGTTACAGGGAAAATATATTTAAATCAGTGTAAAAAACTATTAGCTTATATATAATACTGATTATTAAAATGATAGCTTACAAGTCTTTATAAGTTTTAGTTGAAAAAGTTGCTAGTTTAATGAGGTAAAATATCGTGATAGAATTGAGTAAATACTCTAATTATAAGTAGTTGTAGAGGGGAATAAAATTGAAAGCTAATATACCAAGCACCATAATTAGTAAGATGACTCTAGGATATGCCTTGCATAAATTTATTAGGGATGAAAATGGCCACCCTTATGACTATATATACATCGATACTAATCCTGCTTTTGAAAAATATACGGGACTTAAATCAGATGATATTATTGGTGAAAAAATCACAGAAGTTATACCAGAAATAATAAATGACAAATATAATTGGATAGAAACATATTCTGAAGTAGCATTTGAAGGAAAAAATATTGAGCTCGAACAGTATTTTCATCCACTTAAGAAGTGGTATAGAATACATGCATATCAGCCTGAGTATGGATATTTTGTAACATTAATAGAAGATATTTCAGAGAGTAAGAATATAAAAAACAGAAAAGAACTTTTGCAAGAAGAACTAGAAGTTCTTAAAACTATATCTGATAAAGCTTTGTACGGAAAAGCTATAGCCAATACCGATGGATACCTAACATATGTTAATAAATTTTTTGCTAATACTCATGGGTATGAACCAGAAGAACTTATAAGCAAACCTATTTCTTTATTACATACTAATAAGCAGCTGGATAAGGTTAATAAGCTTATTAAACAACTATTAGAAAAAGGTAGCTTTGATCAACAAGAAGTATGGCATAAACATAAAAATGGAACAGAGTTTCCCATGTCTATGATTGGAATAGCTATTAAAGATAGAGAGGGCAATCCTAAATATATAGCTACTTCTGCTATTGATATTACTGAAATAAAAATGATGGAGATGTCTTTACAAGAAAAAGAAGAAAGACTTGAAAGAATGTTGTCTGTGGTTCCAGATATGATATCAATTCAAGATACTGATATGAATATATTATATAGCAATTGGAATGGTTTTGCTGATATTCCAAAAGAAAAAAGAGTTCTTAAATCTAAGTGTTACAAGACATATAGAAATTATGATGATATATGTCCAGACTGCAATATCCAAAATTTTTTAGAAGAGAAAGTGCCATTTAGGTTAGAACAGTTATTGTTTGATGGTCGATGGCTTGATTTTAGAGTAATTCCTATTTTAGATAGTAAAAATAATGTAGAATTTTTTGTAGAGTGGGTTAGAGATATTACCAAAGAAAAAGAAAATGAAAAAAGGATAAAGCAGTTAAAAAAAGAGTTTGAAATTATATTTGAAGGCAGTCAAGATAGCATGTTCTTAGTTGAGGTTGTTGATAGTGAAACTTTTATATATGTTCGCGGTAATAGTTCAGGGGGAACTCTAACAGGTATTAGCCCAAAAGAAATCGTTGGAAAGACTCCTATTCAAGTTCTTGGAAGTGAAATTGGAAATGATATAATAAAGCACTATAAAAAATGTTGCAGACTCAAAAAACCTATTTCATATGAAGCAAAAAGAAAATTTGATACTGGAGAAAAGAATATATTTAATGTTTTAACTCCAATTATTATTAATGATGAAGTTAAATACTTAGTAGGATTAAATAGGGATATAACTAAGGAAAAAGAGAACTTTAAGGAAATTGAGAGATTAAAAAAAGAGTTCCAAACTGTATTTGAAGGTAGTCAAGATAGTCTATCTCTAATAGAAGTAATTGATAGCGAAACTTTTAGATTTATTCAGGTTAATAGTGCTGCAGGCAATTTATCAGGAATACCATCAGATCAATTCATAGGTAAAACACCTTTAGAATTGTTTAATGATAATGACGGTAATGAAATTGTTGAAAAATTTAAGGAGTGTTATAAATTTAGACAACCTATTCATTATGAAGCAAATAGATCTTATAATAATGAAAGTCGAGATGTAGGTGTTGTGTTAACACCTATTATTGAAGACAATGATGTTAAATACATAGTTGCTTGTACTAGAGACGTAACAGAAGAGAAACAGTATTTAAGAAAGTTAAGAAACTTATCAAGAGATTTTGAAACTGTATTTGAAGGTAGTCAAGATGTTATGTCTTTGACAAAGGTAATTGATAGTGAAACCTTTATATATTCTCAAGTTAATAAAGCTGTAGATGAATTGACAGGGATACCGTCAGAGTATTATATAGGTAAAACACCGGTAGAAGTTTTTGATGTTAAACCTGGTAATGACATACTTAAGAAATACAAAGAGTGCTATAGTTCCAGAAAGACAATTACTTACGAAACTAATAGGAAGTTTGCTACTGGAACTAAATATATCCGTGTTGTTTATACACCAATAATTGAGAACGGAAAAGTTAGGTATATAGTAGGTTCAACAAGAGATGTATCTGAAGATCGAGAGAATCTAAATAGAGTTGAGAAGCTTAAGAAAGATTTTGAGATTATATTTGAAGGTAGTCAAGATAGTATGTTTTTAGTTGAGGTTATTGATAGTAAAACTTTTGTATATATTCAAGCAAACAATGTTCAGGGAAAAATAACAGGGATACCATCAGAGTGTTTTATCGGAAAAACACCAGTAGAAGTGCTTGGAACCAAAATAGGCAATGATATTCTAAATAAGTATAAAAAATGCTATGAACTAAGAAAGCCAATTACATATGAAGCAAAGAGAGAATTTGTTGCTGGAACTATATACTTATTTAATGTATTAACTCCAGTTATTGAAGATGGAGAAATTAAATACTTAGTAGGATCTAGTAGAGATATTACAGAAGATAAGAAAAATTTAAGAAGAATAGAGTACTTAAGTTATCATGATCAGCTAACAGGATTGTATAATCGACGATACTTTGAAGAAGAATTGAAAAGGCTGTCAAAAGCTCAATATTTGCCACTTTCAATAATAATGGCTGATTTAAATGGACTTAAAATTATTAATGATGGACTTGGCCATAGAAAAGGTGACGAAGTATTAATAAAGACGGGTCAAGTATTAATTAATAACACTTCAGAAAATAGCATTATAGCTAGAATTGGTGGAGATGAGTTTGTTATACTTCTGCCAAATACCATTTATGAAAAAGCTAACAATATAAAGAATTCCCTAGAAAAGGCATGTAAAGAAGAAGATGTTTCACCAGTTGTCTTGTCTGTTTCGTTCGGCGTATCAACTATAAATACAACAGATACAAATATTGAGAAAAAGAGACAACAAGCTGAGGACAATATGTATCATGACAAGTTACAAAAAAGCCCCAGTATAAGAGGTGAAACATTGAATGCTATTCTGAATGCATTACATGAAAAGAATCCACTTGAAGAGAGACATAATTCCAGAGTAAGTAATTTATCTGAAAAAATTGCAATTGCTTTGGAGCTTAATTCTAGAGATGTTAGTGAACTTAAACTAGCTGGGTTATTACACGATATAGGAAAAATTGCAATTGATTTAAGTGTTTTAGATAAAAAAGAAAGACTGAGTGAAGAAGAATGGTCTATTATTCAGAAACATCCAGAAATTGGTTACAGAATTCTTAGTGCAACCAGTGATATGTCACAAATAGGAAACTATGTATTGATGCATCATGAAAGAATTGACGGGAAGGGGTACCCTCAAGGACTTAAAGGAAGTGAAATACCTTTACAGGCTAGAGTTATAGCAGTAGCTGATGCTTATGATGCAATGACAAGTTATAGATCATATAAGAAAATAATGAGTCAAGAAGAAGCTATAGAAGAACTAAAAAAATGTGCTGGCACTCAATTTGATACTGAGTTAGTAAATGTATTTATTAACAAAGTTCTAATTGAAAATAAATAAAATTAGTATGTGTCTATTTTATAATTGTGAAATTACAAAATAAGAAAGGGAATTATACATGAAGAAATCCACATTTGTTAAAATTAGAGAAAATAATGATAGAAAGAGAGTTCCAATTACCAATGATAAAAAGCCAGTAATTGAACAAGAGATGCTAGAAAGATGGCAAAGGATCATCAATTTAGTTGCAAAAATATTGAAAGTGCCTGCTGGTCTTATAATGCGAATAACAGAAGATTCAATGATAGTTTTTCTAAAAAGTCAAAATCCAGAAAACCCATATCCAGAGCGTGGGAGTGACTCACTTGGACATGGTCTTTATTGTGAAACAGTAATCGGTGAAGATAGAGAGTTGCTTGTGCCGAATGCTCTTAAAAATAAAAAATGGAAGGACAATCCCGATGTGAAATTAAATATGATTTCATATTATGGACTTCCTATTAAATGGGAAGATGATGAGTTCTTTGGGACAATTTGTGTTTTAGATAGTGATGAAAATGTCTATAATAATGATTATAAAGATTTGTTAAATGAGTTTAAGGTAGCTATTGAGTCTGATTTAAGAACTTTGATGTATAAAGATGAATTGCGCTATTATGCAGAAATGGACATAATGACATCATCATATAATAGGAATAAGATCGAAGAAATTTTAACAAATGAGTTTGAAAGAAGTAAAAGGTATGGAGAGACATTTTCATTGGCTATTATGGATATTGATAAGCTAAAACAAATAAACGATGATTTAGGACATATTAAAGGTGATGAGATAATAAAAGTCTTTGCAGATAGTATTAACTCTAGAATTAGAACTGTAGATAGTTTTGGAAGATGGGGTGGAGATGAGTTTATTCTTTTATGCCCAAATACAGATATAACTAGTATTAATACATTGATGAAAGATATAACAAGAATAACACTTACTAATATGCAAGAAGTCGTGCCAGAAGCAAGCTTTTGCTACGGTTGTGCAGAGTATAATGAGGAAGACAATGATTATTATGATATTATAAAAAGAGCTGATAAGGAACTTTATAAAGAGAAAGATAAGTTGAAGTAAATAATTAAATATAAGGTTGTAGAGTATATGATTATCATTATGAAAAATTTCAGATAACACTATGATGCAGAATATGCAATTAAATATAAGTTAAAAAATCTAAGGATAAGTCAGATATCTTTAGATCTTTTTTAACGAATAAATATTATAGTAATATAGAATTATTGTTTCTTGTTGCTTATTTAAGAGTTCTATATAATAGGTAAAGAATTTATAGATGAGGGTTTTTAGCTTTTATGATTTACATAAGTAAGTAATTTAATATTCTATTTTAAATTTTTTATAAAAAGATTTTGTAGCTTAGAGGTAAACTGATGAAAGACTTAATCATTCAAAAAATATAACTTTGATAATAATCTAATATTCAATAAATATTGTAAAATTATATACAAAAAAATATGTTTCAATTTTAAATATACAGTTAGATATAAGAATTATAGGAGGGGTGTTTTGAAGAAAATAACATTATCAATTATCA
>CAZCFQ010000132.1:0-5775 GCA_964497955.1 uncultured Clostridiaceae bacterium | reverse complement strand
AATGCATTCAAGTCTCCTCCTGCTAATCTCAGTACCATTCTTAATGGACAACCTAAGAATATTAATGCTCCAATCATTACTAATGATCCTAATATGAATCTTATAAACGGAGATGACCCTCCCCTAGTTTTAAACTCTTTAGAAGCCATAGCCATAATAAATGCACCTAAAACTAAACCAATAATTTCTGGTCTAATATATTGAACTACTCCCGCTCTGTGCATTCCTATAGCCCCTGCTATATCTCTAATAAAACAAGCTATACAAAAACCCATGTTTAAAGGATTCCCATAATACACTAAAGCTACTGCAAAAAAACCTACTACTGCACCTGAAATAATAACTTTTGTTCTGTCACTCATAACATTCTCCCCCAAACTCTACGCTTTTTGCCAACGATATTAAAATAACAGTAATTATTACTTTTGTAAATAACTTTTTCTTATCTATTTCATAATTTATTTTTATTTTTATTGAACATAAGTCCTAATAAGCATATAATATAGCTTGATTGGAGGTAGTCAAATGAAGATAGTATATATGGATGGAGGAGCGACTTCTTTCCCAAAAGCTCCAGGAGTTACTGAATCTATGATTAATTTTCTCAAAAATGTTGGCACTAATGTAAATAGGGGTGCATATGACAAATCTTATCAAGCTGAAAACATTGTCTTTGAAACTCGTGAATTACTCGCCAACTTGTTTAATTTTGATTTAGTTGAGAATGTAATTTTTACTAAAAATGTTACTGAAAGTATGAACGTATTAATTAAAGGAATATTAAAAACAAATGACCATGCTTTAGTGACCTCAATGGAACATAATGCTGTTATGAGACCACTTAATAGCCTCAAAAACATATGTTATACTAAAGTTCAATGTGATTCAGAGGGATATCTAAATCCAGCTGATATTACTAAATATATAAAAGATAATACTAAAGCAATGTTTATAAATCATGGATCAAACATTACTGGAAGTATTCAAAATATAAAAAGAGTTGGTCAAATTTGTAAAACAAATAATATCTATTTAATTATAGATGCTGCACAAACTGCAGGATTTTGTGAAATGAACTTCAAAGAATACAACGCAGATGCAATAGCTTTTACAGGTCATAAAAGCTTACTTGGTCCTCAAGGAATGGGTGGTTTTATAGTTAGTAAAAAACTGGGTGAAACTATGACAACTTTAATTGAAGGAGGAACAGGATCTTTATCTGAGTCAGAGTATCAACCTGATTATATGCCAGACAAGTTTGAAGCAGGGACTCTAAATATTCCTGGAATATATGGCCTTAACGCAGCATTAAAATATATTAAAGAAACTGGTTTAGAAGTGATTAGAGAAAAAGAGTTGAAATTAACTGAAATGTTTTTAGATATGGTAAATGAAATCAAAAGCATTAGAGTAATTGGCCCAAATAACCTTATCGATAGAACGGCAGTAATCTCATTAGATTTTTTAGGTAAAGACAATGCTAAAGTCTCACATCTTCTTGATAAAAATTATGGGATAATGACTAGGTGTGGCTTACATTGTGCCCCAAGTGCCCACAAAACAGTTGGCACTTATCCAAATGGCACTGTTAGATTTGGATTAAGTCATTTTCACAATGAAGATGATATTATCTATACTGTAAACAGTATTAGAAAAGTTATAAAAAACTACAATTAATAAAAAGGCTACTCTCAGGGAGTAGCCTAAAAATATTATAAAGCTTTTTCTAAATCTTTTATTATTGCTTCAAGTGGTTCAATTCCAACTGAAAGCCTAATTAATCCATCCGTTATACCTAAACTTAATCTTTTTTCTTTAGGCATAGGTCTATGAGAAGTTGATACTGGGTGTAAAAGAGTTGTTGCTACACCTGCTAAACTTGGGACATATTCAATCATTTCTAAATCTTGTATAAATTGTTCTGCCTTTTGTAATCCACCTTTAAGTTCAAAAGATAACATACCTCCAAAACCATTTTTAAACTGACTTAGAGCTATTTCAGATTGAGGATGAACCTTTAGTCCAGGATAATTAACTATATTAACCTGATCTTTACTCATTAAGTAATTAGCTACTTCAAGGGCGTTAGAACAAATCCTTTCCATTCTTAAATCTAAAGTTTTTAAACCTCTCATAACTAACCAAGCATCAAATGGGCCTAAAGATGCACCAAATGATTTAACTTTTTCATTAATAACATTACATATTTCTTGACTACTTAAAACAATTCCAGCAGTTACATCACTATGTCCATTTATATACTTAGTTAAACTGTGAACTACTACATCAGCTCCAACACTCAAAGGTTTAAACACAAATGGAGAAGCAAATGTGTTATCTACAATTACTTTTGCTCCAACACTTCTAGCAAGTTTAATAACTTCCTTCTGATTAGCCACCTTCATAGTCGGATTAGTTATTGTTTCTAAATAAACAATTGATGTATCTTCATTTAATGCTTTCTTAACTTCTTCTAGCTTAGTCATATCCACAAATTCTACTTCTATTCCTAATTGAGCTAAATCCTTAGCTAGTAATGTAAATGTTCCACCATATACTTCATGACTTGCCAAAACTTTTGTATTCTTTTTAGCCAAGGCTAAAATAGTACTAGCTATTGCTCCCATTCCTGAAGCAGTAGTAACAGCTGCTTGGCTTCCACAAATTTTTGCTAAAGTTTTTCCTAGTGCATCTCTATTAGGATTATTATATCGTGAATATATAAATCCGCCTTCTTCATCTAACACTCTATCAACATGTGAAATATCTTCAAAAGCATATACAGATGTCTGATAAATTGGCATAACTTCAGGTCTAGTGTTGAGTTTTTGTCCATTTTTATCAGCATGAATTGCTAAAACTTTATCAGATTTATTCATTCTAAATCACTCCCTTTATAAATAATTCTCTATTAATTACCTTATTCCTTCAATAGATTTATAAAGATTTCACTATAGTTAATATATATTAGATTATTTTGCAGGATATTAAGTCTTTTTAGAGAAAATAACATTAGTAAATGATTAGGAGGAATTATAAATGAATATTTCAGAAAGAGCGAGAAAACTGCATTTTGAAAACTTTGTAGTGGATACACATTGTGATACTTTAATGAAAATTGCAAACTCATGGGATCCACAATATCGAAGATTATTTAACATTGAAGGTCCAATAGATATATCAAAAGAAAATCCAGATATGCATATTGATATTCCAAGGATGAAAAAAGGTGGAATGAACCTTCAGTTTTTTGCAGTATACATTGAACCTAGATTTAAACCAAGTGGTGCTTTAATGAGAACTCTACAAGGCTTTGATGCTTTTGAGCAAATGTTAGCGAACAATCCTGAAATGATGAAAGTTACTTCTTATGAAGATGCTATTAAAGCAAAAAAAGACAATAGAATTGCTGGGCTTTTAGCTATTGAAGGAGGAGAAGCATTAGAAGGTAGTTTAAGTGTATTAAGGATGCTTTATAATCTTGGGTTAAGATCTATTGGCTTAACATGGAATCAAAGAAATAGAATAGCTGAAGGAGTAGGCGATTGTGTCAGTGGTGGCGGATTAACTAAGTTTGGAAGAGAGTTAATTGCTGAGATGAATAAACTAGGTGTTATAGTAGATGTAAGCCACTTATCTCCTGCTGGATATTGGGATGTAATAGAGCTCTCAGAAAAACCAATAATTGCATCACATTCCAATGCTAGAGCTGTTTGTGACCACCCAAGAAACTTATATGATGATCAAATCAAAGCTTTAGCTGAAAATGGTGGTGTAATGGGTATGAATTTCTGCGTTCCATTTGTAAAAGATGCAGATGAGGTAACCATAGAAGATATGCTAGACCATGTTGATCACATAGTTAACTTAGTTGGTGTTGACCATGTTGGATTAGGTAGTGACTTTGACGGTATATCTGCTTCTCCAAAAGGTCTTGAGAATATAACTACTATACCTAATTTTACACATGGATTAGTAGAAAGAGGTTATACTGACGAAGAGATAGTTAAAATACTTGGTGGAAATTATTTAAGAGTACTAAAAGAAGTCCTTTAAGGATACCTGCAGGTATCCTTCTTTTACGGAAGAGATGAAAATATGAATAGTACAATAGGAGTCTTTGATTCAGGCTTTGGAGGGATTAGTGCTTTAATTGCACTTAAAAGGACTTTGCCAAATGAACACTATGTTTATTATGCAGATAATTTGAATGCTCCCTATGGATTAAAAAACAACTCTAAAATCACACAACTTTCTATTGAAATTTGCAACTTCTTAATTTCTAAAAACGCAAAAGTAATTGTAATTGCTTGTAATACTGCTACCAGTGCTGCAATTTCTACTTTAAGGCAAAAATATAAAATACCTATAATTGGAATGGAACCAGCTATAAAACCAGCTCTAGAGTTAGGCGGTAAAACAATTATTTTAGGTACTAATACAACTTTAAGAAATAAAAAACTTAAAGCATTAATAAAAAGTTTAAATCCTAAAGAAAAAATTGTTTTAGTAGATGGTTCGAAACTAGTAAAATATATAGAAGACTTTCAAACAAATACTCATAAGTTTCAAGAAATTGTTAAAAATATATTATCTGACCAGCTTGATGCTAAAAATATTGTGTTAGGGTGTACTCACTTTTTGTTTATAAAGAATAATATAAAAAGTTTGTTACCAAAAGCCAATATTGTAGATGGACATTTAGGTACAGCAAAGCGATTAGAAGAAATACTGCAAGATAATAAACAATTAACAGGCAATTATCCAATGATAGAGTTTTACTCTTCTATGGGTGAAGAAATGGCATTAAAAGCAAAACTTCTTTATAAAAAAAATCAAGAAATAAACTTTTTCAATCAATAAGTAATTTATTAAGTTAAATTAATTGCTTAACCATTAATGCATGATGTATTATTAATAAGTAATATACATACAAGAAGGTGTTTAAATGAAACATAAAAGAGCCATAATTATTCTATTAACTTTATTATTAATTTTAGCAACTCTAGTTGCTTGTAAACCAAAAGAATTACCCAACTACTCTAATGTGATTGAAACAGTTCCAGAACATATTTTAGAAGTAGTTGAATCAATGAAAGATAAATCTGGAATATATGTGTTTGATTCAGAAAAATTTGGTACAGATCCTAATACTTATATAGCTATAGTTCACAGTGAAAAAGAGAAAACAATGGTTACCATTGGAGAACTCTCTTTTGGTGATAATGATGATCTTTTAGTCAACTTAATTGAAACTACAGCTTCATCAGATAGAGATTATTCTATAATCAAAATAGAAAATTTCACTGAAAATATTGTTTTTGATAATGAACAAAACTATGAAAATATTGATACAGAAGATTTATATATCACTTCAAAAGGTTCTATTCACTCATTAAGTGATACAGATGTAATAATTGGAATTAATAGCTTCCCAATTACTTTAAAAATTACAGAAAAAGCTGGTAGCCAAATTGAAGAGAGTAATATATCAACAAATGATGAGGTGTTTTTTGAATACGTTATAAATAATGATCTTAAGCTAATGGATATTCAAAAGATAATAAGTCAAGGTGAATTAAATGGTATATTTATAGGATATATAGATTCTCATACAGTAGAGATACAAGTAAATGAAGATCATTATTCTTATCAAGTTAATGATGAAATGATACATAAGTTAAACCAAGAAGATGTGTCATTTAATCAAGAAATTACATTCAGCTATATCGAGTTTGATTCTGGACAAAAAATATTAACAGAAATAAACTAATA
>CAZCFQ010000131.1:0-5812 GCA_964497955.1 uncultured Clostridiaceae bacterium | reverse complement strand
CTTGATTCCATGTTAAAAGGAGATATCAATAAACAATACTTTGTAGTTATAGGATATTTGCATTTAGCGAGTGAAAATTCTGTTATCGACCACTTAGAAGATCTAGGCTACACAGTACAAAAAGCTAACTAAACTAGGAGTTTAAATGAAATATAGCGAAAATAACTTATTAATTTTAATAACGATTCTTTTTACATTATTTATTATTGCATCATTTTATATACGAAGTAAGTTCAACCACCTTCATAAACAAAACTTTAATAACAAAGCTAGTTGTGAGATGAGTGGTTGTGAGTTAGTAAGATTTTTAATAAATGCTTTGAATGTAGATATAGAAATAAATATAACAAAAGAATCTTTTAATGGGACCTATGATCCAACTAACAAAAAAATTAATCTTTCAGACGATATATGTAAGAGCAAATCTTTAAGTGCTGTTAGTGTTACAGCTCATGAAGTTGGGCATTTAATACAAGATATAGAGAATTATAAGTTGCTGAATTACTTAATTCTTTTTTATCCTTTGGCTGATTTTGGTGCTTCTATGTCTTGGATTATGATTTTAATTGGAATGGTTTTTGAAAGCATGAGTTTAATATATTTAATAGGAGTTTCATTACTTATATTAGCTTTCTTTTACCAATTGTTACAAATTCCATTGGAGTTTGATGCTAGCAAGCGAGCCATTAGAATACTTGTACAGTATAAACTTATCACTAAAGAAGAATTAGATAAACTGACAGAAATGCTTGATTTTGCTGCTCTTTCTTTTTTAGCTACACCAGCTGATTTGTTTTTCACTATTATTAATAGTATTAGAAGGGGATCTTAAATGTTTAGTGATTATCCAAACCACATAAAAGATGTTTCTAATAGGGACTTTGATCGATTAATGCTTTCCTATGAGTTTGGCTTAGATGAAATAATGACTAAAATAAAAATATTACAAAAAGAATTTAGTCACATTCATTCATATAATCCAATAGAATATGTCAAAAGTAGACTTAAAAAAGAGGAAAGCATAATTGATAAACTGCAAAGAAAAAACTTTCCGGCTACTATCCCCTCAATAAGAGATAATGTCAAAGATGTTGCGGGAATAAGGATTGTATGTTCTTTTAAATCAGATATTTATAGAATTGCTCAGTTGTTAATAAGCCAGCCAGATATACAGGTATTAGAGTATAAGGATTACATCATTGAGACAAAAGCTAATGGATACCAAAGCTTACACATGGTTTTATCAGTACCAGTTTTTTTGTCAGATAGGATTCTAGATGTACCGGTTGAAATACAAATTAGAACAATTGCAATGGACTTCTGGGCTAGTTTAGAACATAAAATCTATTATAAACATAGGGTGGAAGATCCCCCTAAGGTCTTAACCGATGAATTGAAAAAAGCTGCAGAAACTGTTGCAACTCTTGATTCTCATATGGAATCAATCCATAAAAATATGCAAAAATACGAAATTACTGATACAGAAAACTTATCAACTAACTAATAAAGAAAGACTGGCAAATTTAAAGCCAGTCTTTTATTATCCTATTTTCCTACTACTTCAGATCTTCTCTCAAGAAAAATATTATCTTTCCATATCCCCTCAGTAGTTTGACCTATCTTTGTTAACCTACCAACAACTCTGAATCCATTTCTTTTGTGAAGCTTTAAGCTAGCTAGATTCTCAGGAAAAATTTTAGCTAGAAGCATCCAAAATCCTTCTTCCTCAGTAGCTTTAACAAAGCTTTCCATTAGAGATAAACCTACCCCTAAATTGCGAAATTCACTAGCTACATAGACACTAACTTCTCCAACTCCTCTATATACATACCTACTTGAAAAAGGTGTAAGAGTTATAAAACCAATTACATCATCATTATAAATAGCTACTAATGTGCAATTTGAATTATGACTTTTACTCCAGACATCAAATTCAGGAGCTTGTGTTTCAAAGGTTGCTATTTTAGTATCTATACCTTCTTGATAGATCTTTTTCACTGAAGGGTAGTCTTTTTTATGAAAACTTCTTATTATAATATTTTCCATAATTATTTAAGAGCTTATTTTAACTCTTTATATAAATCTCCTAGTTCATTTATTAAGTTTCCTACATGAGCAACAGCCTTTTTAATAGGTTCTGGATTAGACATGTCAACTCCAACTGTTTTTGCTAGTTCTAATGGCTTTAAGGTTCCGCCTGCTTTTAGAACTTTTAACCATTTATCTACTGCAGGTTGGCCTTGCTCATCTATATCTTTAGATACAAGAGTTGAAATTGTTAATCCTGCTGAATAAGTATATGGATATAGTCCCATGTAATAATGAGGCTGTCTCATCCATGTCATTCCAGCTGCGTCATCAATCTCTACAGCATCTCCCCAGAATTCTTTTAATACTGATAGCTTTGTAGAACATAAGAAGTTAGCAGTTAAAGCAGTCCCTTTTTGAGCTGCTTTATATACTCTTCTCTGGAACTCAGCTTCTAATAAATGTGTAACAAAGTTATGATAATATGTTCCTAATAAGTTGATTATTACAAACTGCTTTAGAGTCTTATCATCACTTTCTTTTAATAAATAATTAGCAATTAACATTTCATTCATAGTTGATGGTGCTTCAACAAAATATCTTGATGGTCTAGTATTAAACACTCTTTGCTCTCTATTTGCATTATAAAAATGTCCTGCATGTCCTAATTCATGGCCAAGCAAGAATGCTGAACGCATTGTTCCTGTATAAGTAACTAATACAAATGGATGAGCTCCATAAGGAGAAGAACAGAAGGCTCCAGTTGATTTACCAATGTTGTCTCCATAATCAATCCATCTTTCATCAAAAGCCCTATTAACCATATTTTGATAATCATCACCTAAAACGCCTAAAGCCTCTACAATAATCTCTCTTACTTTATCCATAGTGACAGGTGCATTGTAATCAGTTGGTAGCGGAGCTTTTAAGTCGCAGAAACGAATCTCATCTAGACCAAGTTGTTCTTGTTTAATTTTAGCGAGTTTTCTCATATGAGGAGCTAGTTCATTAAAAATTACGTCTAGCTGATTTTCATACATTTCCAATGTCACATCTTGAGGATCAAGTAACATATCAGTTACTGTTTCATATCCTCTTAGATTACTTAGAGCTACTTGTTTTCTTACTTCTGTAGCATAAACTGATGCATAAGTGTTTTTGTATCTCTCAAGAGTTTTTACAAATGAGTCATATGCGTTTCTTCTTAAAACAACATCCTCTTGTGATTCATATTTGCCTTCAAATAATGCAAATGAGTTTGGTAATTCATTACCTTCAGCATCCTTAATTGATTCAAACTCCAAGTCCGCTGCTTTTGATGTTTGATAAATGCTATAAGGAGCATTCATTAACTCACTCATTTCTGCTAAAGCTTGCTCAGCTTCAGGTGTTAGGCTATGTTCTTTTTTATCATAGATATCTTTAAGATACTTTTTAAATATTTTTAATCCTTCTACTTCAAATAGTGCTTCAAACTCTTCTTCATTTAATGCTATAATTTCAGATTCAATAAAAGAAGTTGCCGCTGCAAATTTTGCATTGACTTGAGAAAAAGCCATAACATCTTCTTGGTTTTGAGTATCTGTGCCATCTCCCGCTTGTTTTAGTCGAGAATATGTTCCTAATTGGATCATTTTAATACTTAACTCTTCTAGTAAAGTTAAAACTTCTAAAAGTGTTTCTCCACTTTCGCATGATTTTGATTTATACTTCTTGATCTCTTCTATTTTTGGTACTATTTCTTTTAGTTCTTTCTTCCATACTTCTCTTGATTCAAATAGAGTAGTTAAGTCCCAAGTCATTTCAACTGGAACTTCGCTTCTTTTAAGTCTTTTCGCTTTAGCCAAAACTTTGCACCTCCAAATTATTTGTACATTACTATTATACAGCTTATATCTAGATACAACAATCTTTCTACTACAGAAATATTTTTACAATAATAATCTATTCAAACGGAACATCCTCTTCATTTGGGAACAACTCTTCAATGGTAACAAACGTAGTAGGAACCCAACCACTTACTTCAAAGCCATTTTTTGCAATTACAATTCCTTCAAAACTGCTAATGCCAGATAGCGTAACTTTGCCATTTGGTGCAAACAAAAATCCACTTAAAGCTTTATTTCCTTGATTTGAAATTTCGATATCACCATTTTTCGCTACTAAAACAACATCACTAATAGGGTTATTGATTGTCCAATGAGTTGAACCTATAATATATTCATCAGCAAATATTTTAATATTACTATCTAAACCTCCACTATCTATATACCCGTTATCTAAATACCATTGATCTGGCTTTGTGCTTGGTATTGAAAATGGGGGTATATCTTTTGTAGGAATTTCATCAAACTCACTAGTTTCATCAACATTAACAACTTTATCTAAAATAGCGTGTGGATAAGAAATTGGATATGTTAAGTTTCCTCCATAATATATTTTAGTATTATTAGAAAGAGTTGGAGTCCAATCAAGTTCAACATCTCCAACTACATAAATAGTTGCATCTATATTGGCATCTTTTAAATATAGATTACCTGCTACATAGATTGCATCTGCATAAATATTTCTTGAACCAATCCCTAGATATAAGTCTCCATTGATTAAAAACTCACCTGGATTTGTTTGACTACCAAAACCATAACTACCACCATCTAAAATCAAATCTCCATCTATATATGCGTTTGAGACTGCTGCTTGTCCTCCAAGTGGAAAATCATCTTGAGTTGTCCCACTGGTAAGAAATATAGTTGCATTATCTCCTGTAACATTTCCTCCACTACTAATGGTACTACTATATAAAAAGACATCTTCTTCTGTAATGAACTCATAAAATGTTTCTTCTTCAGGATAAATTTCACTATCACATATGCTACAAAGTATATCACCGTTACTATCAACTAAATAATCACCACCCAATGGACAATATCTATGATTTTCATCCATTTCAAACTCTTCTGGCCAAATATTATCATTTATAATATCAGCAAGTGTATAATCATTATAAAAATATTGATATCTATCATAAGCTCTTAAGATAGTTTCTCTATTATTCCTACAAATTGCTTCTTTTGAGTTATATATCGTTTTATTAACAAGCGGAACTGCTGGTGTGAGTAAAATTGCTAAAATGAATAATACACCCAATAACTCCACTAAAGTAAATCCTTTATGGTTTTTCATTTGACTCACCTCAAACCAAAGAATTAAGTTTCTCTAAGAATAATTATAACACTTAAAGTACTTCATATGTCCATCTGTGATATTTTTAAAGTATTATTAAACTAGTGTATAAATTAGCCAAATTAATACTAATATTTCTTACTAATTACTTTAAATTGTTAAACCCATACTTAATTGATGATTTATGTTATACTTATATAAAATACTTAGGAAAGAAGGGGTCACAAATGATAAAATTGCCTTCTAAAAAGGATCCTAAATGGATTTTCACTTTTCTTATAGCTGTTTTAATAAATGCTATCTTTATGATAGGTGGGTATTTGATAACTAAGTTTATATTTGGTGGTACTTCATTTAATGGAGCTATGTTTGTAGTTTTATTTTTTGCAGCCATAATTATTTTAATTTTTTCTATAGTTGGGTTTTTTGGTGCAAAATATACTTTTTTCTATACAAATTTTGCACTCGCACTTGGAGCTTTCGTTGCAGGAATGTACTTAACAGAGGATTATGCTGGATGGGAATATTTGACAAGTGTTTTAATGTTATTTTTATATGCTGGAGCTGGAATAATTGTTGGTATAATTTTTGATATAATTAA
>CAZCFQ010000130.1:0-6106 GCA_964497955.1 uncultured Clostridiaceae bacterium | reverse complement strand
TCATTTTCATAAGTGGTTACTTTCCCTTCAATAACCATTCTTAAAGTTCTGTCTAAAACATGCTGTTCATCATGTAACACAGAATTATCTTTTTTCCTAGATGTTAAGCTACCATCATTATCATAAGCACGATCTGCAAAAACTTCATAAGCAACTTTAAGTCCTATTTCTTTTCCTGCTTTTGCTAAATATGAATTAGGTTGTGCAAATAATATTAAGTTTTCATCAAACATTTTTATGCCCTTGGCTATAGCCTTTGCAACTTCCATATCTCTCCACGCCATATTATATATAGCGCCATGAGGCTTAACATGATACATTTTTACTCCTTCAGCTTTACAATAAGCATTCAAAGCCCCTAATTGATATAAAATATAGCTTATAATCTCACTACTAGAGCACTTCATTTCTCTTCTACCAAATCCCCAAATGTCAGGAAATGATGGATGAGCACCTACATGAACATCATACTTTTTACAGAACTTCACTGCATTATGCATCATTTCAGGTTTACCAGCATGAAAACCACATGCTATATTGGCTGATGTCAATAATGGGATTAACTCTTCATCATATCCCGCTCCTTCTCCTAAGTCTGCATTCAAATCCACTTTGTATTTGCTCATTTTAGCCCTCCAAATCTTTTATTCTTTCACCTAGTGCTGTATGCCTTTTCACCACTTTATTATTGTTTATAGCTATTGCTAGTGCCTTTTTAGTCCCCACTAAAACAACCATTTCTTTTGCCCTTGTAATACCAGTATAAATTAAATTTTGTTGTAGCATTAAGTAATGTTGTGTTGTTATAGGCATTACTACTACTTTATATTCACTGCCTTGGCTTTTATGAACTGATATTGCATAAGCTAAAGTCAGTTCATTTAGCTCATTGAAAGTGTATTCAATGTATCTTTTTTTATCTAAGTATGGATAAGCTACAATTAATTCTTTATTTTTTTTATCAATACTTACAATTCTACCTAAGTCACCATTATATATATTCTTATTATAATTGTTTCTTATCTGCATTACCTTATCACCTTCAAACCAAACCTGTTTACCTTTTATAATCTTTGGGTCTCTTTCTCTTTTTGGATTAAGTGTTTTTTGTAAAAGTATATTTAGATTTTCAACACCAGTAGTTGTTCTTCTCATAGGAGAAAGCACTTGAATATCTTCAATGGGATGAATATCTTTATACCTAGGTAAACGTCTTTTGCATAGACTTAAAATAGTTTGTACTACTTCTTCAGGGTCTTCTTTATCAACAAAGAAAAAATCTTCTGAATTATTATCTATATATGGGAATTCTCCTTTATTAATTCTATGAGCATTATAGGTAATAAGGCTTCCTTTTCCTTGCCTAAAAATTTCTTCTAGCTTTACTACTTTAATCACATTTGAATCTATTATATCCCATAACACATTACCAGGTCCAACTGAAGGTAGTTGATCGATGTCTCCAACTAGAATTAACTGGCACCCCGGTGGAACTGCTAATAGCAATTGATGCATTAACATAATGTCAACCATAGAGACCTCATCAATAATTAAAACATCACAAGTTAGAGGATTGTCAGCATTTTTTGCAAATTGCATAGATCCTTTTGTATATGAATACTCTAATAATCTATGAATAGTTTTTGCACCTTTACCAGCTGACTCGCTTAATTTTTGAGCAGCTCTTCCTGTAGGAGCAGCTAAAGAAACTCTTTTATTAGCTTTCTCGAATAATTCGATAATACATTTTATTATAGTTGTTTTACCTGTTCCTGGGCCACCTGTAATTATGCTAACACCATTTTTTAGTCCCATTTTGATAGCTTCTTTTTGCTTAGAAGCTAAGTTAAATCCATTTCTTTTTTCAAATTGAGCTATTTCATAATCAAAATCTACTAGAATTAGTGCTTGCCAATTTTTTAGCTTATGAAGTGAATTAGCAACTGCTCTTTCAGCGTAATAATAAACTGCTAGATAAATTCTTGTCTCTTCTTGCTTTTTTTCGGTAATTAATTCTTTACTTTTTACTAAAGTTGATAATTGATTAATAACAAGTTTTTGATTAATACTTAAAGCTTCACTAGTTCTTTCAATAAGATCACTAAATGGCAAATAGCAATGTCCTTCTTCTAAACTTTTTTCTAAAACATACTTTATCCCAGCTGTTATTCTTTCAGGGTGTTCTTTTTCTAATCCATTAGCTATTGCTAGTCTATCTGCTGTTTTAAATCCAATCCCATGGACCTCATCTGCTAGTAAATATGGATTGGTTTTTATCCTATTAACTGTCTCATCTCCGTAATGATCAATTACTCTCCCTGCATAACCTGGGGTTAATCCTAAACCTTGAAGAAAAATCATTGCTTCATGATCTTCAGCAGCTTCTAGCCCCTTAGTAATGCCATCAATTTTAGATTTTCCTATTCCAGGGACTTCACTTAACCGACTTGGTTCATTTTCAATAATATCCAATACCTTAGTTCCAAAATGATCTACCAATCTTTTTGCCATTTTTTTGCCAATACCTTTAAAAGGCCCAGAAGCTAAATAATGCTTAAGACCTTTTTCTGTAACTGGTATTTCTGCTTTATATTTACTTACAGCAAGTTGTTGACCATGTTCTGGATGAGTTTCAAACTCTCCAAAAACAGTGATTGTTTCACCAACTGCTAATACAGGGAAATACCCAACTATTTTTATATCTTTTTGCTCATTTATACTCATCTTTGCAACGGTGTAGCCATTTTCTTCATTTCGATGAGTAAAACGAGTTACAATTCCAGTGTATTGCTCCATGAGTATTCTCCTATATCTTTAAGATTGGAAAACCTACTTCTAATTTAACTCGTCCTCTTTTTGTTTTACCTAGAATTTGAAGTAATGTGCATCTACCTCTACCTTGACAAGAAATTAATTGTCCAGCTTCTAGTTCGTGAGAAGCTGAATTTTGGACTCTATGGTCTACTTTTACTCTTCCTTGCCTTATAAAGTTAGCAGCTGCTCCTCGTGATAACTGAAAAGCTCTAGCGACTACAGAGTCTAGTCTCAACGAAGCTACTGTGATTACCATTTTTTTATACTTTTCTTCTTTCTTATCAACTTCATCTAAATCTACATAATCTACCTGTACAGTAGAGTTACCTACTTGTGTTAAGCTAGTTTTAATAAAATCACTTATATTTGACTTTACAATAATATATGCAAATTCTTTTCTTACCTGAATATCACCTAAGACTTTTCTTTTTATACCTAAGTTTATTAAAGCTCCTAGATAATCTCGATGTCCTAGTTTTGCATTTTTATCTTTTGGTGTTACTTTCATAGCTTCTAATTCAATTTCTGGTTCTAACCAGCTGCATCTAGTTGGGTAAATCGCAGCAATTTTTCTCTCTGCCCCTTCATAGCCTCCAAAAGCTTGATATGATAAAGCTGGGTATGAGTTTATTGCTATTTCTGTTAAATCAAGTTCTGCAGGGTTTAAAAAGTCTGTATAAACTAGGGATTGTGATTGTTGAGCTCTTTCAGCTAATTCACAGATTCTCCCCACAAAGATTTTTTCATTACTATCTTTTGCGTGTATCATTAATTTTTCTCTTACGTCCATAAAACCGACCTTCTTTCAAATAGTAGACAAAATGCCTACTATTATTGTAGCACAAGGGTTGAGAGTTTAAAAATAAAAGCAAAAAAGGCTTTTCCTCATTATTAAAGGAAAAGCCTTGATTAATGTTTTATTCTTGTATTACTTTTATTGAACCGTGAGTAGTTTTAGCACTTATTTTTATAGGAGCGCTGCTAAAGTCACAATCCTTTTGAACTGCTATTAGTGAATTTCCTATTCTACTCTTCTTTTCTTCAATGATACTCCACTCTCCATCAACTACCTTTACACTACCAACACTAGACTTTGCATTTACTGCAGTGCATTGATCTACAGATACATAAGCTTTGACAGATCCATTTATAGTTGATAAATCTACATTAGATTGCTCTACATTGTTTATATAGTGCTTTATAGAGCCATTTGAAGCATTTAGCTTAACTTCTTTAGCTTTAGCACTACACTTTATAGAGCCATTAGTAGAACCTGCTTGAATATGGCTTGCACAGCCATCATTGATTACAATTCTTCCATTAGTAGTTGAGATTAAAAATGCATCTCCATTTACTTCATTAAGCTTTATTGAACCATTGACTGACTTAAGATTACAGTCATATTTATATTTGTTAGGTAAATATATTTCAGCTGATACACTGTGACGATTGCTAAACTGTTTCTCTACTTCAATACTAATAATGTTTCCTGCTTGCTTAACCTTTACTAGATTATCTGCAATTTCTTTAACTTTATCTTCATCAGCTTTTATCTTTTTATTAAGTTTTACATAAATCTGATCTCTTTCATCATCATTATATATTTTTACACTACCATTTTGTAAATTAGTGTTTATAACTACATTCTCATCAATGTTTTGTGGGCTCCAGTTAAAGCTTTCAACAACTTGATGGCCTTCACCACCGATATTAAATGTATCAAGAATTTGATTAACTAAAGGACCAATTTGGCTAGTAGCTTTAGTAATTACTTCTCCAATGTCTAAATCTAAAGAATCATCATCTCTTACTACTTTAATATCTTCTAAATTAATACCTTTTTCTTTAATCTTTTTTCTAACTTCTAGCATTTTTTCTTGTGCACTTGCTGACATTTGCTTTGCTTCTTGATTTAATCTATCTTTTTTTCCACTAGTTTCAATAAGTTTTGACTTAAGCTCTCTTAGTGCAGCTTGTTCTTGATCTGACAGATTTTCTTTTTCATTAAGATTTGTAATTTTATCTTCTAGTTGCTTCATAGTTTGTCTTAAGACTTCAACTGATTTGAAACTTGCTTTAGCATTTTGGAATTCTTCTTCTGCTAATTTGTACTCTTTTGCAAGATTTTCATCAATCTGTGCTACTTTTTCAATATTTTGATCTGTTTTTGATTGACCTGTTTTCTTTATAGCTGCTTTATTCTCTTCAAGTGCTTTTTGAACTGATTCTTTAACAGTTTTTAGAGCTTCTTTACCTGCTATTTTGGCGTCACTTAAAGATGACTTTACTTCTCTTTCAATACTTTCTTTGAAATTAGAGTAACTACTAGACTCAGATGATTGCTTTGGCTTATCTTTTATTGCATTTAATAACTCCACTGCTTCAGAAGAACTTATTTTACCGTCTGCCACCATTTGTAATATCATTTTTCTTTCTTCATTCATCATTAAAACCTCCGTTTATTCTTATCTGTAAACTATTATATAGCCATACCTTGATATTGTCAAGGGGATTGTTTAATTATTTTAATTTTAATATTAATTATTATAAAGTGTATCTATTGTAATCACATAATACGACTTTAAAATAAAAAACAATGGAAAAATAAATCTCCATTGTACTTTATTTATTAATATCTACCATAAAATCTTGATTTTGATAGTGACTTTTTCATCCATTTGACAAATATGAAAGAAGTTATAAGAGTTACTACTGCTATTTGCACTAAGCTCATTATTGGTGAACTTATTCCAAGGAATGTATATAAGTATCCTTCCAGTGAACCAATACCAATGATTGAAGCAGCTGGACCAGTTAAGACAAATAGAAGAAAGAAAAGTTTTATCCATCCATAATTCTCATAGACTATAATAGAGTGAAAAGGGTATATTACAGCTGCTATGAGAAATGATCTAATTAGTTGAATTAAAGGTACCATAAATAATTGCGTGGTATCAGCTTCTCTAAATATTTGGCTAAAAACCTCATCGATGCTTATTGCCTCTTGATAATCTGTTACAAAAAGACAAACTAAAAGGCATAATAGATATATTAGAAGGTATATTGTGATAAATCTTGTAACAAAGCCTTTAAATTTTACTCTTGATCTCATAGCTTCCCCCACTTCTAATCAATTAAATCATTAACACTATATTAAGTATACTATAAGAACAATAAGAAATGATACTCAGAGATAAAATAAATTGTAAAAATAGTATAAAAAAACTCGGACTGCAATCAGCAGTCCGAGTAATGCTTATTTTATTTTACTATTCTTATAGGTTGATCATTT
>CAZCFQ010000129.1:0-6134 GCA_964497955.1 uncultured Clostridiaceae bacterium | reverse complement strand
ATTAACTTTTAATCCTACAATTAAGAATATCACAAAATTAAGTCATTTCAAAAGCTATTAAATATTAAGATTGCCAAATACAAAAACTTAAACATTTAGAAGTTGCTTAAGATCAATTGTTTCTAGAAGCTAAAGTTGTTGCAATAGCAGATGCATATCAAGCATTGGTTTCAGCAAAATCATATGAAGATGTGTTATCAAAAGAAGAGGCAATAGCAGAACTTTTATAAACAAAGGAAAACAATTTGATGCAACCTTAGTAGAAATATCCATTAACAAGGTTTTATAAAACAACAAAAGGAATCAGCTCCAAAAAATCAGGCTGATTCCTTTCAAATTGATTAACATTTTTGGTTTGCAAAAAACTCATTAATGTCTAAGAATAATAACGTCATATTCTGATCAATGTCTTTAATAAAATTACAATCAAAAGTTTTATCCTTTAGCTCAACAAAACCAATTCTTTTAAATATATTAATTAGTTTAGTTTGATTAGAGTTGAAATATAAGTTAAACACCGCTCTGTTACTTGCTAGATTAATAAGAGATCTAACTAGAGCATCTTCTAAAAACTGATCTTTAAATTCATCTAATATGTTTATAGAATGGATCAAGCCAGTATCATTACTAATTTTAAGTGAAGCAGTAGCAGCTGGTTTTTCATCATCTTCACAAACCATAATATAATTATTATTATCAATTATACTGTCTTTATCAATCAGACTTAACTCAATTAATTTAGGCAAGTCTTTAAGTTTAACTACTCTAATCCAAATCATTTTAGATCCACATTAGGTAAAGTTCCAGAAAACACTGTAATAGCTTGTCCGCAAATATTAACTCTGCTACCTTTAAGTTCTAGCTGTAAACAGCCACCTCTTTTTGATATCTGTTTAGCTCTCATTAGATTTTGTTCTAATTTATGACCCCAATAAGGAGCTAGTAGGGTATGTGCAGAGCCTGTCACTGGATCTTCATCAATGCCTTCCCAAGGATCAAAAAATCTAGAAACGAAATCACAAGAGTTTGATTTTGAAGTAACTATTACGCCTGTATAAGTTTCTTCTAGGGTTAACAATCTTGAAAAGTTTGGCTTTAAGTTTGCCAAAAGATCTTCTTCAGGAGCTTCTATCAGGATTTGCCCTGTAACTGCACCTCTAAAAACTGGACAAGTGTAAGGAAGTCCTAAATAAGACAAAAGTGCTTTTCTTTCATCATTTCTCCACTCACTCATTTTATCAATAGGAAAATTAAGAGCAATCCCGTAAGGTGATTTTTTTGTAAAAAGCTCTAATGTATGATCCTTGTTATAAAAAGTTATCGAATTGGACTCTACATAATCGTTCTCAAAAAGAATATGAGCACTTGCTAAAGTTGCATGACCACAAAGTTTTACTTCAGTCAAAGGTGTAAACCAACGTATTTTATAAGTATCTTTCTCATCTTTTACTGGAGTAACAAAGGCAGTTTCACTCAGGTTCATCTCAGCTGCAATATTTTGCATAAGGACTTTATCTAATTCCTTTTTACTAATACAAACAGCAGCAGGGTTGCCACTAAAAAGTTTGTCAGTAAATGCATCAACTTGATATATAGGTAAACTCATTATTAACCTCCATTTAAGCTACTTTATTCTATAGTCTCTACATCAATTAGTTTAAGTTCTTTTAACACATCAATCAAGAATAAAGCAACCTCATGACTTGTATCGCCACTTTCAAAAGTAGTTTGTTTAACAATTTCATCTAAGTTTCTTTTTCCATCCATCCAATAGATTAGATAGGTCATTTTTCTTAACTGACTTTTCTTATTTTTCTCAATTTCATAATATTCTTTTTGCATTTGATCTGGTAATTTAACAATTTGTCCTCGTAAACTAAGTGGCCCGCGAGATTTTCTTTTAGGAATTATATTTCGACACTTTCTAATTATCGGATCAGTTACTATATTGGTTGCTTTTGTTGTGCTATCAAGAGTAAAAGTTGAATGAGAAAGTAACAATTTGAAATCCTTATTAAATTTTTCAAGTTCATCTACAATAAATTGTTGCATTTCATCTTTTTTGCTATCTAGATACTCATCTATTTCACTACTTAGTCTCTTAATTGATAATAAGTTTTTAACTTCAACATCTAATAAGTATCTTAAATACTCAGGTGTTTCATCTCTAATCTTAAATACATCTTTCCAGTTCTTTTCTTCAATAGCACTAATACCATTTGCTAATCTCTCACTGATATATTCATTTACATTAGTTTTAAAATCATTAACTAATTTTTTAGCTAACCAAATTGAATCGTTTTTATCAGCATTAGCAATAAAATATGCATAAGAACTAGTTATATTAGCAACTCTCTCAAGCATCTTAGGATCAACTTTATCAACTGTATCCATGCTTGTGTGATAAAACTTATCGGGCCACTGTATTAACATAGGAGATCCAATTCCTACAGTAGGATCAGATAGTATATAGTGATCACTACCACCCGAAAACTGACCAAAAGTATATCTAAACAAAGGATACTTTGAGGTATTTGCTAAGTTTGGAACTTCTTTAGCTACAGCTAGTAAAGCTTGTCTTGCTACAACTGATGCAAAGTGACCACTAGCGTGTGGAAGTTGTTCTACTACTAAAGAACTACCACAAAGTTCTTGGTTTTCTCCAACCATATCTAAATTAATTCCAGCAACTGTAGAATCAATTCTTTCTTCGTTATTTGCTAAATAAGCAAAAGTACCACTCATTTCAGGTAATAGTAAGAACCTAATAGATCTTTTAGGTTTAGCTAGGTCTCCTTGATCAATAAGTTTTTGTAAAACTCTAGCACTTTCTAAAGCTGTGCCACTTCCAGATGCGTTATCATTAGCTGAAGGTTGTGGGTGACATAAGTGTGCTACTACTAAAACTTCTTCTTTAGTTTTTCCTTTAATAAGGCCACTAACTACTTCAATATGACCATCGTAAAATTTTGCATCTACTTTAGCAGTAAGTTTTATTGTATTATCTTTTGCCCTTTTCCTTAAAGAGTCACCCGCTTTAGGAGAAAGTACAAACCCAACACATTTCTTTTCGTTACCATACCACCACCAAGATGTATAAGTTAAAGCATCACCAACATCAAAGCGGTGTCTAACTGGTAAAAGCTCACTCATTCTATCTGTAATAACACCAATAGCACCTTTTTTCTCAACTGCCCAAGATCTAACCTTGTCATAGTCTCCATCAGTCATTACAAATTTACCTTCAAGGTCTAGCTCAGAATAGTTTTCTTCTTCATCTCCATTATCTAAAATGACTAATTCACCGCTTAGTCCTTCTTTTGAGGTAGAAACAGATCTTTGTATTAATGAAATTGGAACTTCTTCAAAATTGGCTAATACCTTTTCTTCTGGTTCTTCCATTGTTAAAGTAGCTTTAGAGCAAACCCATTCTTGAGGCATTGGATACTGCCAATACTTTGTTTTACCATCTCCAGCATAACTAAGTGTAGTGGTTTCTAAACCAGCTTTTTCAAATTGGTTAGCACAATAAAGCGAAGCTTGTCTGTGCCCTGGGCTAGCTTGTATTCTATGGTGTTGTGTAATTTCTAAAACGTGACTATATGCTCTTTCTTTACTTGTCTCTTTTGATAAAATATCTACAATTTTTTCTAGCATTTAATAATAGCTCCTTCCCTAATAAGCTTGTCCTTACTATTTAGCTAAAAAAAGATAAATTCCTGCAAAGTAGAAAGAAAATGTGATTTGAAAGTATCGTAAAACTGTAAAAATTTCTATTATGATAAAAATATGAGATAATAGAGATAGGTAGATTTAATAAACATGATTATTGATAAGTACAATCTTTTAATAGCTTAGTTTATCTGCTAATATACTATACAGGCGAAAAAGAAAAGTCTTTAAGGGGAATTTACATGGATAAAAGAAATTTAGAAAAATTATTAAATGATGTTAAAGAAGGAAAAGTAGAAATAGAAGAAGCAGCTAAAGAACTATCAAGCCTTCCTTTTGAGGATTTAGGATTTGCAAAGATAGATCATCATAGAGAATTACGTTCAGGATTTCCAGAAGTAATATATTGCCCAGGAAAAACTCCAGAACATACAGCTCAAATTTTTGAAAAACTAGCTAATAAGAGTGATAGGGTATTAGCTACCAGAGCAACTAAAGAACACTTTTATGCAGTTAGAAAAAGAGTAGAAAATGTTAGCTATAACGAACTTGGCAAACTAATTATTTATAGTGAAAAGCTTGAAATAACAGGCATTGGCAAAATTGCAGTTATTTCAGCAGGGACAGCTGATTTACCAATTGCTGAAGAAGCAGCTGAGACGGCTTCATTAATGGGTAATGAAGTTGTTAGGCTATATGATGTTGGAGTAGCTGGGGTACATCGACTAATTAATAACTTGTCAGTCTTAGAAGAAGCTACAGTATTGATTGTTGTAGCAGGAATGGAAGGAGCACTGCCTTCAGTTGTTGGGGGTTTGGTATATAAGCCAATGGTAGCAGTTCCAACAAGTGTAGGGTATGGTGCAAATATGAATGGATTATCAGCTTTGCTAGCAATGCTAACAAGCTGTGCTTCTGGTATTACAGTTGTTAATATAGACAATGGATTTGGAGCTGGATATGCTGCTTCAATGATAAATCACGTTGGGAGGAAATAAAGATGAGTTTATTATATGTACACGCTTATAGTGGAATAGCTGGAGATATGTTTATAGGTGGATTGATTGACCTTGGAGTTGATTTTGAAAAGCTTAAAGAAGAGTTAGCAAAACTTAATCTTGATGGATATGAATTAAGTGTAAAAAAGGAAGTTAAAAACGGAGTAACTGGTAAAAAGTTTGATGTTAAAATTGATGAAGGGCATCATCACCGAGGACTGACTAAAATAAAAGAGATAATTAATAATAGTGAGCTAAGTGATCAGGTTAAAGAAAAAAGTATTAATATTTTTACTACTTTAGCTGAAGCAGAAGCTAAAGTTCATGATAGTACAATGGATGAAGTGCATTTTCATGAAGTTGGTGCAATTGATGCCATAATTGATATAGTAGGAAGTTGTATAGGACTTGAAATGTTAGGTTGGCCTGAGATAGTTGTTTCACCAATTCATATTGGAACAGGTTATGTAAAAGCAGCTCATGGAATAATACCAGTTCCTGCTCCTGCTACACTTGAGATTTTCACAAAAAGAGATGTGCCTACATATTCAAGAGGTATAAAAAATGAGTTAGTAACTCCAACAGGAGCTGCAATTGCAGTTGCACTTGCAGATGATTTTGGAGACCAACCTGAAATGACAATTAAAAGGGTAGGTTATGGTGGGGGAACTAGAAATTTAAATATTCCAAACTTTACTCGCCTACTGTTAGGGGAGCGAAAAAAAAATAACTTCCAACCCACTCACCACCATCACCACGGGGATGGACACGGACACAGTCATTCACATTAAAGCCAATATTGATGATTTAAGCGGTGAAGATCACGGTTTCTTAATGGAAAAGCTGTATGAATTAGGTGCACTTGATGTAAACTTTTCACCACTAATGATGAAAAAAAATAGGCCAGCAGTTTTACTGTCAGTTTTAGTAAAAAAAGAGTTAGCTAGAGAAATGATTAACTTTTTAATGAAACAAGGTGCTAGCTTAGGATTAAGAGTAAAAGAAGAGTTTAGAGTTAAAGCTAAGAGAAATTTTAAAACTGTTACGGTTGATGGAATAAAGGTTAGAATAAAAGAGTCTTATTGGAATGATGAGTTAGTAAAATATAAGGTAGAATATGAGGATTGTAAAAATTTAGCTGAGACTAAAGAAATATCTTTAGAACAAGCAAAAAAAATAGTGATAGACAAATATTTAAAAAATAGATAAGAAGGTAGTTAAAGATGAGAAATAAATCAGTACAGATTTTAGTAGAAAGTGGAGTAATGGTAGCTCTTGCTACTATTTTGAATATGATACAACTATATGTGATGCCTAATGGTGGTTCAGTTACACCTGGGTCAATGGTGCCGATACTGTTTTTAGCTTGGCGTAGAGGAGTAAAAGCAGGTGTAATAGCAGGAGTAGCTTTTGGAGTAATGGACTTTATGTTTAAACCTTATTTTCTACATTGGGCTCAATTTT
>CAZCFQ010000128.1:0-6242 GCA_964497955.1 uncultured Clostridiaceae bacterium | reverse complement strand
TTGATTTGTTATCTCTATAGTAGAAAATGTCCATCATTACTGAAAAACCTATACCACCCATAATTATTAATCCTGTGATTACAAAATTAACAATAGGATCATTTACAAAACGTACTAAACTATCTCCAAACAAATCAAATCCTGCATTACAAAAAGCTGAAACTGCATGAAAAATTCCAAGCCCCATTGCTCCAGGCATACCATATTCAGGCAAAAATCTAAATGTTAATATTAAAGCTGCTATACCTTCTATAATAAGAGTTGTTCTCACAATAATTATAACTAACCTAGTGAGTCCCTTTAATGAAAAAGTATTGAGTGCCTCTTGCATTAATAATTTGTCTTTAAGCGATATTTTTCTACCGATTGCCATTACTACCATCGTAGCCATCGTCATTATTCCTAATCCACCAAACTGAATAAGTAGCATTATGACAAAATGTCCAAAAGTACTGAAAGCCTCTTTAGTATTTACCACAATTAGTCCGGTAACACATACGGCAGAAGTTGATGTGAAAAGTGCATCTATAAAAGAAATTCTTCCTTGTTGAGCTGATATTGGGAGTGTGAGTAATATTGCGCCTATCAAAATTAAAACAGCAAAACCTAAAGCCAATATTTGAGTTGGCTTCATATTTGATAAGAACTTCTCTTTTCTTTGATTACGTCTAAATCTTGAATTATAGTTCATTATAATTACTCTCCCCATTAGCACCAATAAAGATTTTCATAATTATATCATTAAGTTTAGCTATCTAAAAGCGAAATATCGTTCCAACCATAACTATGGACCATATATACGTGATTACCTATCTTATAATCGGTACTGGTGACATACCTTGCACCTAACTTGTAATAAAAATTCTCTGCTTCATTTCCAGCTAAAAACATAACATGCGCGCTTGTAATGTTTTTCTCCAAAAGTATCTCGAAAAATCTTTTTACTAGTTTCTTTCCCATACCTTTTTTTGAGTATTCTCGCAATATATAAATCCCATAAATTTCACCTTTGTACTCATCTACAAGTTCTTTATATCTATTTAGTCCCCCAAATAAAAATCCAACAACTTCATTGTTATTGTTTTCTACTACCAAAGAAACAATACTTTTGTCATTTATGTTTTTTCTATTGATTTTTGTAGACTTTTTGATACTTAAATTATTTAAATGGTTTCGATCAACAATATATTTATATGCAGTTTGCCAAGTTTTAACATGAATTTCTGCAACTCTTTTTGAGTCTTTCATTTGTGCTTTTCTTACTATCATAATATTCTCCTATCAAAACAGAAAAGGTCCAGAAATCTGGACCTTAGTTATCTAATGCTTGTTTAGACATCTGAACTAATTCAGCAAAAGAATCTTTATCGTTAACTGCCATTTCTGCTAACATTTTTCTATTAATATCAATATTAGCAAGCTTTAATCCATGCATGAATCTATTATATGACATATCATTATTTCTTGCTGCTGCATTAATTCTAGTAATCCATAACTTTCTAAAATCTCTTTTTTTACGTTTTCTGTCTCTGTAAGCATTTGTTTGTGCTCTTATAACAGCTTGTTTAGCTACTCTGAAGTGTCTACTTCTAGAACCTCTAAATCCTTTTGCTGCTTTTAATATTTTTCTTCGTCTGTTTCTTGATGGTACTGATTTTCTTACTTTAGCCATGTTAGTTACCTCCTAATTCCTTTAAAACTCATATGGCAATAGGCACTTAACTTTTTTCATATTGCTTTCATGAACTAAAGTGCTTTTCTGAATCTGTTTTCTTTGTCTTAAACTTTTACGCATCGCTCTGTGATTAGAATATGCTTTATGTCTTTTTACTTTTTTGTTTGCGGTTACTTTCATTCTTTTCGCAGCACCGCGATGTGTTTTCATTTTAGGCATATCTGTTACTCTCCTTTATTTATATCAGGACTATAAATAATACTCATATGGCGTCCTTCCATTTGTACGCCAGTATCTCTCTTACCATAATCAGCTAGTTTTTCTTCCATTTGTTTTAGAACCTGTTTACCAAGTCCACTATGTACTATCTGTCGCCCTCTAAATCTAATTGTTACTTTTACTTTATCTCCATTTTCCAAAAACTTAATTGCATGTCTAGCTTTTGTATTCAAATCATGTTCTTCAATTGTTGGAGACATTCTAATTTCTTTTAAATTAACTACATGTTGTTTTTTTCTAGCTTCACGTTCTCTTTTACTCTGTTCGTATTTATATTTACCGTAATTCATAATTTTACAAACAGGTGGATTTGCCTGTGGTGAAACTAAAGCTAAATCCAATCTTTCAGCAGCAGCTCTATCTAGAGCTTCTTCTAATGGAATAATACCTACTTGGTCTCCACCAGATCCAATCAATCTTACTTTTTTTGCATCAATCTGCTCATTAATAAGCAATTCGCGGCTAATAATATACACCTCCTAAAATATTAAAAAACCAGATGGCAAGGCCACCTGGTTAATTACACAAAAATTGTGTTTAACGTTTTGTATAACCTTATAATTCTCTCATAAGGTGAGAAGCGGTGGCCTCTACTTATCAAAACTTAACATATGAATACTAACATAACGATAACTACTGGTCAAGCATTTTAGTTATATTTCGTTCTTTTTCTGTTCTATATCTTCCTGTACCATCTTAATTAGGTTATTTAACTTTCTAGATCCAATATCTCCTTCAGATCTTAACCTTACAGAAACATCCTCTTTTTCTTCTTCATTATCTCCAACAATAAGCATATATGGCACCTTTGCCAACTGAGCTTCTCTAATTTTAAATCCTACTTTCTCACTTCGGCTATCAACTTCAACTCTTATCCCATATTTTGATATCTCATCAGAAACTTTTCTAGCATACTCATTATTTCGATCAGTAACTGGTATTATTTGAACTTGTACTGGGGCAAGCCATGTTGGAAAAGCTCCAGCATAATGTTCTACCAAAATTCCAATAAATCTTTCTATACTACCTAGTGCAGTTCTATGAATCATTACAGGTCTGTGCTTTTGACCATCTTCACCTACATACTCTAATTCAAATCTCTCTGGCATTAACATGTCTAGTTGAATAGTACCACACTGCCAAGTCCTACCTATTGAATCTTCTAAATGGAAATCTATCTTTGGTCCATAAAAAGCCCCGTCACCTTCATTAACTGTATATTTTACACCAATTTTTTCTAATACATTTCTCAATGTAGAAGTTGCATATTCCCAAGTTGCATCGTCTCCCATTGCATTTTCAGGTTTTGTGCTTAATTCTACGTGGTAACTAAAGTTAAAAACTTTATAAATTTCATCAACTAGCTGAAAGACTTTTGTTAATTCATCTTCCATTTGTTCAGATAACATGTATAAATGTGCATCATCTTGAGTAAATGCCCTTACTCTCATTAACCCATGTAATGCTCCTGATAATTCATGTCTATGAACTAAACCAAGTTCACTCATTCTTAATGGTAAATCTCTATAACTATGCATACTATTCTTATATACTTGTATTCCTCCAGGGCAATTCATTGGCTTAATAGCAAAAGGTCTTTCATCGATTTCAGTAAAATACATATTTTCTCTATAATTGTCCCAGTGACCACTTTGTTCCCATAGTTTTCTATCCATAATCATTGGAGTACTGATTTCACGATACCCATAACTATCATGGACCTCTCTCCAAAAGTTAAGTAATTCATTTCTTAAAATCATACCTTTACCATGGAAAAATGGAAATCCAGGTGCAATCTCATTATTAAAACTAAATAAGTCTAATTCTTTTCCTAGTTTTCTATGATCTCGTTTTTTAGCTTCCTCAAGTCTTTCTAAGTATTCATCTAATTCACTTTTTTTAGGCCATGAGGTTCCATATACTCTTTGCAACATTTTGTTGTTTTCATCGCCTCTCCAATAAGCACCTGCTATACTCATAAGTTTAAAGGCTTTAACAATTTTACTATCAGGTATGTGTGGACCTGCACAAAGATCTATGAAGTCTCCTTGGTCATAATAGCTTATAGTTGCATCTTCTGGTAAATTCTCTATTAATTCAATTTTATAATCTTCATTCATCTTATCAAATAGTTTTATAGCATCTTCTTTACTAACTTCATGTCTTTCAAAAGAAATTCTATCTTTGATTATTTTTTTCATTTCTTTTTCAATTAACTCTAAATCTTCTGGAGTTAGTCTATGTTCCATATCAATATCATAATAAAATCCATCTTTTATCGAAGGTCCTATTGCCAGTTTTGCATCTGGCCATAATCTTTTAATAGCTTGTGCCATTATATGAGCACTACTATGTCTAAAGATATCAATACCTTCATCATCACGTAAAGTAATAAGTTCAACCTCAGCATCATCATTTATCTCATAATACAAATCTACTTTTTTACTATTAACTTTAGCAGCAACTGCAGCTCTTCCTAATCCTTTACTAATATCATTAGCTACATCTAACGGTGTTGCGCCAGAATCAAACTCTCTTTTTGACCCATCTGGTAAAGTTATTGTAATCTTACTCATTATCAAATCCTCCTAAAATGTTTATAAAAATAAAAAAAACGCCTCTTATAAAAGAGACGATAATTCGCGGTTCCACTCTAATTCTAAACGCAACAAAACGCTTAGCACTCAAAACTGTAACGTAGTTAACGGTTTTAATTACTACTATTTCACTAAAACAGTTTGAAGGGGGTGTTCACTAAACGCTATTCAGTGTCTTTCACCAACCGACACCTCTCTGTTGAAATCACGTTTGCTACTGTCCTTCGCATCACTTATTTATATTAAACTTGAATTATATTATATATCACCAATAATGTAGCTGTCAATTTTTTATTGCTAATTTTCTTTTTGTTGTAACTAAATACACTGCTAAAAGAACTATCGCAATACCTAGTGACTGAATATAAGAAATGGTTTCATCAAGAAAAACAAAAGCTAAAAAAACTCCTGATAAAGGTTCAAATACAGATACAACCGATGCAGTCGTTGCACCAACAAGCTTAATCCCTTCTACAAAACAAAATATTCCTAATATCGTACCAATCAAAGAAATACCAATTATTACCTGAATTTGACTCAAATTAAAGGCCAACCAACCATTAAGCTGAATACTTGCTAAAAAACCCATTGTTAATCCTGAGAAAGTAATTGTATAAAGAGTAGTTGTAAACCCACTAATATTATTTTTATTAATTCCATTATTAACTGTAAATATTGAGTAACATAAACCTGCTAAAACTGCAAAAATCATGCCTTTTCCAGAATCACTAATAGATATATTAGTAATATCAATGACTAAAGTTATTCCTATCAAAGAAATAAACAAAGCGATCCATTTTCTAATAGATATTCTCTTTTTAAGTATAAAAGCCGTTATAAAATAAGTATAAATAGGATGTAAAAAAAATAAAATTGTTGCTAGTGATACTTTTAAGGTTTGTAAAGAAAGGAAAAATCCATATGAAGTCAAAGTATAAAGAATTCCACCTTGGATAAAAAGAAATATTAATTCATTAATTGAGACTTTAATTTTTTTTCTAAAAAAAATTAAAGTCACTAGCCATAATATTATCCCAGATAAAATAAACCTAGCAGCTAATAATTGTAATGGTGATAAGCCAGTACTGTAAGCTAGTTTTCCCCATAACCCTAAAGTTCCAAAGCCAATTGCTGATATAATCAAAATCAATACACCAAATTTTTTTTGGTCCACGTTATTATACCTCCTAATAAACAAAAAAAGCTGCCGTAGCAGCTAATGTGGTGAGGACGACGCGACTTGAACGCGTGACCTCTACCGTGTCAGGGTAGCGCTCTCCCAACTGAGCTACGCCCTCATAATAATGGTGCCGGAGGTCGGACTCGAACCGACACGGATATTACTATCCGAGGGATTTTAAGTCCCTTGCGTCTGCCAATTTCGCCACCCCGGCATGTTATTATTATATTATTATGAAGTTTTTATGGAGGCGGCACCCAGATTCGAACTGGGGATAAAGGATTTGCAGTCCTCTGCCTTACCACTTGGCCATGCCGCCGATTATGGAGCGGAAGACGAGATTCGAACTCGCGACTTTCGCCTTGGCAAGGCGATGCTCTACCACTGAGCCACTTCCGCATCTTATTTTGGTGGCGCGGGACAGAATCGAACTGCCGACACAGAGATTTTCAGTCTCCCGCTCTACCTACTGAGCTACCGCGCCATTTATGGCGGAGTCGACGGGACTCGA
>CAZCFQ010000127.1:0-6345 GCA_964497955.1 uncultured Clostridiaceae bacterium | reverse complement strand
GCAGAGTGGTAACAATAACCCTTATACATCTTATGGTAATAACAATTCTTCAACTAACTATTGGGATTATCTCCCTGATATATTTCAAGAAGAAGATAATGTTGATTGGGGAGCTGGTGAAGATGTAACAAGTAGTGATTATTCAAATGATTATTCAGGAGATATGTCATATCAAGAAGAAGTTGCAGCGTTTTCTGAAGCATCAAGAAATGCTAATAATATTACTACAAAAGAAACTACAGAAAAAACTACAGAAGAACCTAGTGAATTTGAATATGATATAAATGAAATGGATTATGAAACCGCTTTAAGACAGGCAAGAAATATATTACAGCCACAGTTTGAAAAAGCTAGAGAAGAAACTCTAGGTAATCTTTCTCATGAACAAGTAAGCAGAGGATTTTATGGTCAAGCTCCTGCCGATTATGTTCAACAATCAGCAATGGCAGATTTGACTAATCAATATATGGGTACTTTAGCAAGTCAAGCACAGAATATACAACAAAGTGATTTTGCTAGAAAATTACAACAGGCACAATTTGAGGCTAATTTAGAACAACAAGAATGGGAAAGAGAACAGGTGGAATATCAACAGGAAGAACAAGAAAATCAAGATTTACTTGGTAGTGTAGGTACAGGTGCTGCAGTCGGAGCAAATTTTGGACCATGGGGTGCTGTAATTGGCGGCGGTTTAGGCTTGCTAGCAGGAGTATTATTTTAAGAAGAAAGGAGGTATATTATGGCTGGACTACAAAATGTATGGCAGGCATGGCAGAGTGTTCATGGAGATAGGTCTATGTCAATGTTAGAAAAAACATTCGGTCAATATGAATACACCAAAGACCCTGCTTATGTAAGAGATATACAGATGTTTCAACAAAACCCTAATCCTGCTATGGCAGATAAAATACTTAATAATTGGGGCAAATATATGAATGTAGAAAATATTAAAGAATTAGTTTCTTATATAAAACCTATGTCAGGAACACCACAAGATATACAATATCAATTAAATAAAAACAAATTAAAAAAATCAAATATAGAAACAGAAGCATTGCCAGAATTAACCGAATATGAATTAAGAATAAAACGAGGTCAAGCTGATATAACAGGTACAAAGGCAGATTGGTTGCCAAAGCAGTATGAATTACAATATGATAGAAATCAACTTGCCAGAGATATGGAAGTGTTAGATTTAGCATTTAAAGAACAAACACAACCTTCTTCAATAGAAGCTGAAATAGCAAAAGCTAACGCTCAGGCAGCACAAGGTGATTATCAAACAGATTATTATGATAAAGCCACAGATATTGGTGTGCCAGAAGCCAAAGCAAATACTGAAATGAAAGAGCTTAAAGCACAGGATTTAGAAAATCAAACTGCTATCAATCGGCTAGAAAAGGCTTTAGACTTAGGCTTACCAGGAGAACAAGTTAAAACAGAAATAGGAAAGTTAAATACACAGCAATTGCAAAATATATATGACCAAAAAATATTAGAAGGTAAAATAGATGATGCTGAGAAAATATATGATTATTGGTATGCAGGTGTAAAATCACAAGGGTTAACCGATAAATTTAATATAAGAGAAACTGAAGAAGCAATGAAAAAGGGTGTCCCAGAACAAAATTCTAATTTACTATTTTTACAAAACAAGTCTAAAATAGATAAAATAAATTATGCTTTAGAAAATAATTTATCACATCAAGAAATAGATACACAATTAGCTAAATTAAATAATCAAGAGATACAGGCATTATATAATCAAAAGATTAACCAAAATAAATTAAATGATGCTCAGAAAATTTACGACTTCTTTATTAGACAAAAACAAGCAGAAACAGAAACAGCAGAATATAATAGAGATATAACAGAAGATAAAGCCTGGTTGTCTGGTGAAAAGACAGAAGCTATGAAAGATATGCCGCAAAGTAATTTAAGACAGATACTTGGATTAACTAATACCACAGGTGAAGGTGGAGGAGAAGGTTCAATAAGTGCCGAGAGGATAATAGGACAAACTAGAGATGGCAGACCTATATATTCTGGTATCGGTGGAGGATTTATAACCATTGACCCCAGAACAGGTAATCCTAGAGCTTTAAGTGATTCTGAATATAACAACGCAACTATAACTGAAAATTATGGCGAAAAAACAGTTGACCCTAGTTTATATATTTATAACAATCCAGAAATACAATCACTATATACTGAACAGCAATTAAATGAGTTAATTAATTCATTACCTAGACAGATGAACTTAACTGATGCTAATAGAGTTATGAGTATGTTAAGACAAAACTATGATATATCAGAAATATTAACTAAGAGAGCACTTTCTGATAGGATAGCTCCTGAACAAACTTATAACGAATATATAAATGGTTCTAATCAACCACAAGACCAAACAGACCAATCAGGAGAACAAAAAAATGTATTTCCAAATGTAGTAGTAGAAAATTATGTTCAAGCTAATGAATGGATTAATAACTCTATTGATAAGACACCAGGGATTGATTCTCCCGAACAATTAAGACAAAATATTAATAACAATCTTGAAGGTTATAAAAAGCGTTTTCCAAATGTAGATTTTGGTTTCATACTACAGATGTTAAGCCAATAGGAAGGGTGGTATAATGACAAGTCCTTATGATTTAAGCGATTTCTTAGAAGAAGATGAAGAAAAAAAAGAAGAAGAAAAAGTAAATACAAATCCTTATGATTTAAGCGATTTTATAGAAACAGATACCACCACTTCTGTTGAACCTAAGTCTCAAAGTGAAGCCTTGAAATCTGGTAGGGAACAGTTTGAAGAAGGCGAGACCCCAGAGTTTGTTAATAAAATAAGCACAAGCACAGCTAATATAGCAACAAATTTAATGGATAACTTATTGAATTTTGATTATAGTAATATAGATGAAATCAAAGGTACTTCTCCAGGTATAGTTGGCGACTTAACTGACAATATTCCAGAAACAGAAACTACTGAAGAAGCTACAACTGATTTAGAAGATTTATCCGAAGACGAACGAAGACAAAAACAAGTAACAGATATTAGAAAAGGTGTTACTTCAGAACAGCAATCAACAGATAATTTAGAAAATTTATATAAGAGAACTGCTCAATCAACTATTGCCAACTTGACAGGAATTAGTAAAGAAGAACAGTCTGACTTTATGAATATGGATATTCCTTCTACTGGTGATGATTTTCAAGATACTGTTGCTGACGCTACTGGCGGTATAATCGGTGGATTGTCTAAAATTATGATGTCTTCAGGTTTAGTCAATTATGGTGGTATTGAATTAGGAAAATTAGCTCCAGAGTTAGCAGCTAGAGTTGCTAGTTTACCTGGAAGTGCTGGACTTAAATTTGGTAGTACATTAGCAACAAAAACAGGTATAGAACATTTATTACAAGGTCAAGATAGAGACGCTAAAGATTATATGCAAAACTTCTTGATGGGTTATGTTGGTGGAAATTTAGGTAAAGTAGTCGAACAAGGTATAAGACACATACCGATACGAATACCTAACAAAGCATACCCTTTCATAGAACAAGGATTAGCTGGTGCGGGAGCAGGAGCAGGTATGACAGGGGTACAATATGGGTTTGAACCTGAAGAGACCACATGGGCTGATTTAGGTACTAATATGGCGATGTTATCTTTAATGCGTATGATACCATTAGTAGATAAATCAAAAAGAGAATCAATAAGAACGGCAAGAAAAGAAATAATAGAACCGACCTTAAAACAAAAAGCTGCTTTTAATACTTTAGGTTTAAATAGAAATGCTAGCAAAGAACAAATAAAACAAGCATATCGTAATCAAGCTAAACAAGTACACCCTGATATTAAAGGTGGTAGTCAAGAACAGTTCGTACAACTAAAAAATGCTAGGAATTATGCTTTAAATTCTATTGATAATACTTCTTTATCCGCAGGTATTAAGCAATCATTAAAGAATAACTTAAATAGCATTTGGAATAGTATAAAAAATACCATTACTTCACAGAAAGGAACAACTAATATAGTACCAGTTGAACCTAATCAAGCTGGTACAACAACCGATACACAATTTACACCGATGGAATTTACTTCAACTCAAACTGATGTTACTGAAACACAGCAAGGAACTATTTCGCAAGGTGTTACTCAACAAACACCGACTGAATCGCAACAGACACAAGCTCCAGATATTGATACTCAAACTACTTTACCAGATAATTTAGCAGATGTTCAAAACGAAATTTCTAAATTAGAAGGTATTTTAGATGACGCTGGAGATATGGCAGACCAACCATCTTATCAGGTAGTTAATGAGAGGTTACAACAGCTAAGGCAAAGACAACAGGAATTAAAGCAACAGAAAATGGAACAATCAGAAGAACAAATTATGTCTCCTGTTGAAACCGAAGGAGAAACTGAAGAAGTTGCCGCAGAACAATCTACAGAAATCCCAGAAGTAACCTTTAATGAAGGCGATATATTAGAGACAAGCAATTATGGTATAGTCGAAGTAATAGCCAATCAAGACCCTTCTGAGGTTACTATCAGGAATGAACAGGGTAATAATATTAGAATAGGCAGAAAAACTTTACAACAAGACATTATAGATACACAAGAAGTTACTGAAGAAACTACTGCCGAAACTGAACAAGAGGTAACAGAAGAACCAGCGAGATTACAAGAACAAACCGAAACACCAGAACAAGAAGTCCTTAACTTCAGAGACTTAACTAAAGATGACCTTACTAATGTCAAAGGTGTCAGCGATGCTGTAGCTGATAGGATATTAGAATACAGAAAAAATACTGAACCTCCATTTGATTTAAATGGAAATGTTAAGGGTGTCGGTGAAGTTTTAGAAGGTCGTATATTTGAATATCAGACCAACCCACCAGAGGGTAGAGTAACAGAAACTACAGAGACAGAGATTACTGAACAAGAACCACCAACAGAAGAAATAACAGAAACCGAAGCAACTGAAATAATAGATGAAGGTAAGTCTGATATACAAGATATGGTTAGTGAATTACAGCAAGTAGAAAGCGACTTAGAGACCGCCCGTAACACTTTTGAACAAGGCAGCGGCAAAGAAAAATTTATGGCAGCTATAAAGATTAAAAAATTAGAAAATAGACAAGTAGAGCTATTAAGCGAGATAGAGAGTATAGACCCCAACTTCAGAGAGAAAAGATACGGTATGGACTTTGAAGAACTTTCAGCATGGGGTAAACAAGATATAACATTTAACAAAGTTCAAAAGAATTTAAAAACTAAAGATGGGTTAGATTATACCCAACTATCAACTTTATCAGTAGAAGAACAAAATAGAAGATTATCAGATAGACTGAATGTTGATGAATATAACGAAGATGTTATTGCTAATATATTTAATAGATTTAAAGAAATGGATATAACACCTAAGTGGGCTGAAATGGACGAAGGTAAACTAGGTTACTACGACCAGCAGGAAGGAGAAATGGGAACTCATAATGTTACTGATGTAACAACACTTTTCCATGAGATAGGTCATGCTGTAGATAGAGCGATGTTCGGTGAAATAAATAATGATAACGACTTTATAATGAGAATGGAAGAATATGATGTATTTGAAGCTATGGGTATAATGCTAGATAAACCCATAAATGAAATAGACCCCGATTTATTAATGGAACACTTAACTGATTTGGAAAGTAAAATAAGAAGTGAGTTAGCGGCAATAAGTAAAGACTATGTAAGACCTATGCTAACTGAAGAATACTTTGCTGATAACTATAGACAGTTGATGGAAGAGTTACTCGCTGATTTCTGGGTAATGTATATTTCTAATCCTTCTCTTGCTAATCAAGCAGCACCTACAGTAACCAAAGTTTATGACAGAAATATTATAAATAATCCTAAAGTGGAAGGTTTCGTCAAGTCGATAAGAGAACAAATAAGAGCTGGTGGAGAATCACCCGACATGAATATAAATCTGACTTCTCCAGAACAGGCTAGGGTATTGAACCCTTCACCAGAAGCACCAGTAGATACACAAGCTGAGAATATATCAGCTAGAACTAATTATTATATGAATTGGCAGAGATTTGAAGCATACTTGAATGTAAATGAATGGGCTCAGAAAGTGCCAGAAGAAATACTAGAAGATATTCCGTTTTATATAGAACAAACTGATAATCCTCTTAAAAATAAATCTTATGAAGAGATAAAACAGGAAATAGAATCAGACGAGGAAATACTTCAAACAATAAGAGAGATACAGTATAATTTCGAGAGAGTAAGACAGGAATGGAACGAGACTTTAAGAGAAGTCGATGATGATTTAAGGATAAAGTTCT
>CAZCFQ010000126.1:0-6365 GCA_964497955.1 uncultured Clostridiaceae bacterium | reverse complement strand
AAACAAAATATAGAAGTGAGTAATAAATATGCTGATAAAAAGCTTTTAATTAATCTAAAAGATACTTTGTATAACTTTATAGCAAAAAATGGCTTTGGTCGTGGAATAGCTGCCCCACAAATTGGCTTATTAAAACAAGCTATTTGTATTGACATGACCGGAAATGATCCAAAGTATTTTATTAATCCAGAAATAATATATTATAGTCAAAAGAAAGAAAAAATGTTTGATGATTGTTTTAGTATGCCTTACATAATGGTTAACATATTTAGAAGCAAATCAATTAAAGTTAAATATTATGATGAGACTGGCCAAGTGCATCACAAGCAATTTAGTGGTGACTGGGCTGAACTACTTCAGCATGAAATTGACCATCTTAATGGATTATTAGCAATAGATAGAGTTAACTCTATTAGGGATATTTGGTCCAAAGCAGAATATAATGAGGAATTTGTTAATTCTTGATACAAAACCAAAAACCATCATTTAAAGCAATCTTATGTATCTTGTAAGAATTTTGATTTGATATGTATGTGTTAAAATTTGTCATAATACTTTTCAGTTCATTAGGAGCTCCTTCTATTTGAGGTATTAATGCATCATGAATAAGCAAAATATCACCTGAATTTTGGCGTGAAACTATATGAGAAAATAGCTCTATATAATAGAAGGGATTTAAATCTAGTAATATTAGATTAAATTTTTGATTACTTTCCTTTAAAAATTCAATAGCATCTTCACAAATTAATTTAACATCAGAATATCCAAAGTTAGCCAGCTTCTCTTTAGCTTTTGCTAACTTTTTTTTATTTGAATCAACTGAAATTAACTCTCTATTATAATCTTTTGTTGAGTTTAATATTACACTTGTAGCATAACCTATACCAGTTCCCAACTCTAAAATATGACTAGGTTTAAAGCTTCTTATTATCACTTTGAGGAAAGAAGCTAGTTCCTTGCCTATATTCTCTTCCATAAAGCTACTGGTTACATTCTTAATTGATACTTCTTTAGCATATTTATTATTTTCTTTAACAAAGTCAAATCTAGTCTGCATATTCCATACCCCTTAAATACAGTATAATACATATTATAACTTTGTACATAAATTTCAATTAGTTATCTAACTTGTCACCTTCTTTAATATAATGGTATAATTTCAAAGAAGGTTACTACTAAACTGAAACTTGCAAGGGAGATGAATTATGAAATACAGAGAATTTCCAAATATAAAAGATGAGAAGATTTCTGTTTTAGGATTTGGATGTATGAGGCTACCTCATTTTGATAATGATACTAGTAAAATCGATGAAGAGACTGCTACTGATATGATTCGATATGCTATTGATAATGGGGTTAACTACATTGATACTGCATACCCTTATCACCAAGGTGAAAGCGAAAACTTTGTTGCTAAAGTATTGAAAGATGGTTATAGAGATAAAGTATATTTAGCTACTAAGCACCCTGTATGGCTTGTTGAAAAACATGAAGATTTTGAAAAATACTTAGATGAACAACTTGAGAAGCTTGATGTTGATTATGTAGATTTTTATCTTTTACATGCTCTTAACCGTGAAAGATGGGACAAAATGGTTGAGTATGGAGCTATTAAGTTTTTAGAAGAAGCAAGATCTAAAGGAAAGATAAAATATATTGGCTTCTCATTTCATGATGAGTTAGATGTATTCAAAGAAATAATTAACTCTTATCCATGGGATTTTGCACAAATCCAACTAAATTTTATGGATCAAGAATATCAAGCTGGCCTTGAAGGTATGAAGTATGCTGCTGATAGAGATGTCGGTATTATTGTAATGGAACCATTGCGTGGCGGTAGTTTAACTAACAATATACCAGATGATATAAAAAGCATTTGGGAAGGTGCTGAAGTTGAAAGATCTCCTGCTGAATGGTGTTTGAGATGGGCAGCAGATCATCCTGAAGTAGTTACAGTATTAAGTGGTATGAGCGAAATGAGTCATGTAACTGAAAATGTAAAAGTTGCAGATGAAATGGCACCAAACTCATTAACAGAGAAAGAACATGGAATTATTAATAAGGTAAGAGATGTATACATAAACAGAATTCAAGTGAACTGTACAGCATGTGAATATTGTTTACCTTGCCCACAAGGAATAAATATACCTAAAATATTTTCTATTTACAATAATGCTTATATGTATAACAATATTGAAAGAGCAAAGAAACAATATCAATCTATGATAGAAAATGGAGTTGATGCAAGCATTTGTACAAGTTGTGGTCAATGTGAAAGCGAGTGCCCACAATCCATTGCAATTCCTGTTAGAATAGCTGAAATACACAAAGAACTAACTGAATAAAATATTTGGAGCGGATATTCCGCTCCATTTTAATGATGTGAATATATGAATGTTTTATGTATTTGGGATGTCCCAAAAAATCTTAGAGATTACTTTAAGGCCAATATTGACGGTGATATTAATATCATCTATTCAAAAAGTAATACTGAAGAAGATTATATTAAACTTGCCAAAGAAAATAATGTAGAGATGATCATAGGCTGGAGACCTTCTAAAGATTTAATAGAAGCTTCTGATAACTTGAGACTTGTGCAAAACCCCGGAGCCGGTGTAACTCATTTACTTTCTTTATTTAAAGATAGTGAAGTTAAACTTGCTAATTGCCATGGAAACTCATACTTTACAGCCCAACATGGAGTTGCGCTTTTGTTATCATTAACAAATAGCATTGTTAATTTTGATAATGCCGTAAGAGATGGCTTTTTTAGAAAAGATATCGGTATAAGAGAGAATATCCCCCTTAGAAATAATGTGATTGGTATTTTAGGACTTGGTCATGTTGGTCAAAATGTGGCTAAATTCTTGTCTGGCTTTGATACTAAGCTGATTACTTGTAAAAGAAGTAATCTTGATAAACATTATCCCCATATAGAAAAGGTATATGGCTTTAGTGACATTGAAGACTTTTTTGGAGATAGTGATATAATTATCTCTACCTTACCCTTAACTGATCTAACTAAAGGCTTGATTAATAAAAAGCTACTAAATATTTTGGGAAAGAATGGCCTAATTGTAAACATAGGACGTGGGGATACTATTGTAGAAAAAGATCTATATAATGCATTGTTTAATAAGAACATAGCTGGAGCTGCATTAGATGTTTTCTGGAATGAAAAAAGTCCTAAAAAAGTTAAAGATAAAATATATCCTTACAATTTTCCTTTTCATGAGTTAGAAAATGTATTATTAAGCCCTCATAGAGCTGCTTCTCCTATGAGTGATCTTAAGAGATGGGATCCTGTAATAGAGAATATTCTTAGACTTAAAGAAGATAAACCACTCATTAACTTGGTTAATGTCAACGAAGGATATTAATATGGAAGTATCGTTTATTAAAGTTTTACTTAATGATTTAAATATTACCTATAATGATATCAGCAAAATCCAAAAAGGTTGGTCAAGCAAACAAAAATACATTGTTACCACAGATGAAGAAGTCTTTAATCTTACAATTATTGATGGAGATAAATTTGATCGATATAATAATGTCTTTAACTATCAAAAAGAGCTATATAATTTAGGTGTTAAAGTAGCTAAACCAATTGATATCTTTATATACAAGAATAAAGGTGTTGCTTTGTATGAATTTATTCAAGGATTAGATGGAGAAGCAATTATAAGTACTCTATCCAAGCAAAATCAGTATGATATTGGGTTTCAAGCTGGTTTAGAACTCAAAAAGATTCATAGCATTAAGCCGCCCACCCCAGTTGATTGGAAAAAAATAAAGATAAGGAAGCATAATAGATATTTAGAAATCTATAAAAATGTTGATTATAAAATAAAAAGTGAAAACAAAATTTTAAAATTAATTGAGAGCAATTTAGATGTTTTAGATTCAAGAGATAGCACTATCCAACATGATGACTATCACTTGGGGAATATGATAATAGATAATGGTAAGTTAGTTGGGATAATTGATTTTGATTTACTTGACTTTGGAGATCCTTACCATGACTTTATAAAAGCTGGTAATATTAGTGTTTGCACTAGTGAATATTTCTGCAAAGGACAAATTGATGGTTATTTTTCACCTCAAAAGCCAAATCATTCTTTTTGGTTAACTTATTCAGTATATGGAGCGATGAGTGTTATTTCGAGTGTAGCATGGCTTAAAAAGTATCACCCTTCCCGTTTTGAAGAAGGCATGGAGGGGATAAATCAAATGTTAGATGACCATAATAACTTTAAAAACATAGTACCTAAATGGTATAAAGGAGATTAGATAATGGCTAATAAACTTACAGTTAAAATAACAATGAATGATGAGAAAGAAATGGTAGGAGAACTATATCCAGAAATGGCACCAAAAACAGTTGCTAATTTTAAAAAACTTGCTGATGAAGGTTTTTATGATGGTCTTACATTTCATAGAATTATCCCTGGATTTGTCCTTCAAGGTGGCTGTCCAAAAGGTGATGGGACTGGTGGGCCAGGATATACAATTGAAGGAGAGTTTAGCAAAAATGGATTTCACAAAAACACTCTGAAACATACAAAAGGTGTTTTATCAATGGCTAGAGCTAGTCATCCTGATTCAGCAGGCTCACAATTCTTTATTATGCTTGATAAACATACTCACCTTGATGGATCTTATGCTGCATTTGGTAAAATTACTGAAGGTTATGATGTTATTGAATCTCTTGCTAATACAAAGTTAGCTAATAGACAATCAGGTAAACCTATAAATCCACCTATTATTAAGAATATTACCGTAAATTAGTACAATATCATTTTAAGGGTAGCCTCTAGCTACCCTATTTTTGTTTAAAAATAAGCTTATTTAATGTATAATGTTACTTAAATTTAACTAAGAAAGGTTATGTAAAATGAAAAAAAACAATTATTTTTTGATTGTATTACTAATTATAGCAGTAGTTTTACAAGGAGTTTGGATTTATTCACTGAAAAATAGTGAACCAGACACACAGATAACTTACTCATCTGTACTTGAAAGTGTTCAAACAATTGGAGAGTTAAATACATTAGAGATGTACTTTCATGATATTGTTGAATACACAGAAAACAAAAAATTTAGAGATATTGTGATTCCATTTACTACAAAATCTTTTATTTTTACTGTTGAAGCTAGAGTAAAAGCTGGTGTAGATTTAAGCAATATAGATATTAATGATTTAACCATCGAGGATAAAAAAATTGAAGTTACTCTACCTGAATATAGCGTTACATCAGTAGAGTTTATAGATTATAACCCATACAGTGAAAATGATGCTTTGTTTAATAGAATTAAAAATGATGACCTTTTTGGTGCACTTGAGGATTTCAGTGATGAAATAAAAGATAAGGCAATTGAGATTGGTATTTTGGATAAAGCTAAAAATAGTGGAAAAAGTTTCTTATATAATTTGTTTGAAAACATGGGGTTTGAAGAAATAGTTATTAATTAACTTGAAATTAGATTTAAGTTTACATATACTATCCTTTGAATGTAAAAGGAAGAAGTGAATTGTATGGATAAAGACAACAAGCCAAAAGCCATTATGTTTATGCTATTATCCGCCTTAGCATTTACAATTATGCAAGCTATAATTAAATCAACCACAGGCATTCCTGTATTACAAAAAGTTTTTTTTAGAAATCTTATTGGTTTAATTTTTACACTTATATTAATACGAAAGAAGAATCTCTCTTTATTTGGTGAGAAAAAAAATAGAAAACTACTATTTCTACGTGGAACTTTGGGGGTACTTGGTATTATTACTTATTTTTATAGTATAGAACATTTGCCTATGGCAGATGCATCGATTATTAGTAAAACAAACCCATTTTTTGTTACACTTTTTGCATCACTATTTTTAAAAGAAAAATTATCAAAAGTACAAATACCTGTTTTAATTACTGCCTTTATTGGTGCAATGCTTGTAATTAGGCCTCAGTTTAGTGCAGAAGCTATCCCAGCGCTAGTAGGACTTACAGGTGCAGTTTTTGCCGGAGGTGCTTACACAGTTTTAAGGCTATTAAAAGGAAAAGAAGATACTACCACAATTGTTTTCTACTTTTGTTTTTTTTCCACTGTTGCAACATTCCCATTTGTAGTTACTAATTTTGTTTTACCAAATGCAACTCAATGGATTTTATTAGCTTCAATAGGTTTTACAGCATTGATTGGTCAATATAGTATAACTTTAGCTTATAGTCATGCACCTGCTGCAGAAGTATCAGTTTTTAATTATAGTTCAATTATCATTGCTACTATTCTAGGATTCTTATTATGGTCTGAAGTACCAGACATTCTCAGTGGTATAGGCGGTCTATTTATAATTGTTGCTGGTATTTTTT
>CAZCFQ010000125.1:0-6420 GCA_964497955.1 uncultured Clostridiaceae bacterium | reverse complement strand
ATAAAATCGAGACATTTAGATGATAAAGCTAGTGTAGCAGTAGTTTTAGGTGTTATAAAAGATATTTTGGATAGCAAAACTACTTTACCATATACTACTAATATTTTTATTACAAACTATGAAGAAGTTGGTCATGGTGCTTCTTATGGCACTCCAGAAAAAACTGTTGAATTCTTAGCTGTAGATATGGGTTGTGTCGGTGGTGGTTTGTCTGGAAGTGAGCAAAAAGTTACTATAGCTGCTAAAGATTCAAGTGGGCCGTATGACTATGATTTTAAGAAAAAGCTAATTAAACTAGCAAAAGAAAATGATGTAGATTACTGTGTTGATATATTCCCTCATTATGGATCAGATGCATCAGCTGCACTAAGAGCTGGTACTAACATTAAACATGCACTTATAGGTCCGGGCGTGCATGCTTCTCATGCTTGGGAAAGAACACACAAAAATGGTTTAGAAAACACTTATAAACTTCTTAAGAGTTATCTTTTATCTGAGTAATCAAATGAATTAATTGTTTAAAATAAATTAAGCATATAAGTGATTACATCTTGATCACTTATATGCTTGTTTTTTATTTATTTGATTTCATTTTCCATTCTAACCATATAGGGCTAGCAAAGAATATTGATGAATATGTTCCACTTATTATTCCTAAGAAAAGTGCAAGCGAGAACATTCTTAAAGTTGTTCCTCCAAAGAATAGAATAGCGCCTACAGCTAAAAGTGTAGTTAAAGAAGTATGAATTGATCTTCTCAAAGTTTGTTGTAAACTTGTATTAACTACCTCTGCTAAAGTTTGATTTCTTTTCTTGTTTTTTAAATTCTCTCTTACTCTATCAAATATTACAATTGTATCATTAATTGAATAACCAATAATTAGTAATATTGCAGCTATAAACTCACTATTTATTTCAATCTTTGCAATAGAGAATATTGCCAGTACAAATAAAGCATCATGTACAAGTGCTAGAATAGCTGCTATAGCAAATTTAAACTCAAATCGCCAGGTTATATATATAACCATTAATACTATAGCTATTACTAGTGCAAATAAAGCTTGTTTAGCTAACTCTTGACCAAAAACAGGATCTACTTGGTCTGCTTTTTCTAGTACCAATTCTGGATAGTTCTCTCTTAAAAGATCTAATAAGTTTTGTCTTTTATCATTTGATAAGGATTCAGTCTTAATCTGTACTATTCCACTGTCTCCTACTTCTCTTATAACTGGTTCTTGTTCTAAATCTACATTATCTAAAACATCTCTTATATCACCTGTAGAAAATTCATCGTTAAGAGAAATTTCTAAAATAGTTCCACTTGAGAAGTCAATTCCTAAGTTTAAGTTAAAAATACTTAAAGATAGTATTCCAGCAATAAATACGATTGCAGATATAATGTAGAAGATTTTTCTGTGTTTAATAATTTCTATATTAATCATAATATCCTCCCTTATAATCTGCCAATAGACTTAGCTGTTTTGATTATATTTCCATCAGCCATGAATCTTAAAATCCATCTTGTAATAAACACAGCAGTAATCATACTTCCGATTATACTCATTGTTAAAGTAACTGCAAAACCTCTTACAGGTCCGGTTCCAAACCAGTATAATACTCCTGCAGCTATTAATGTAGTGATATTAGCATCTACAATAGTGACTATTGCTCTACTAAAACCATTCTCTAGAGCTATTCTTAAAGCTCTACCATTTTTTAATTCTTCCTTAATCCGTTCAAAAATAATGATATTAGCATCTACTGCCATACCTAAACCTAAGATTAAACCTGCTATTCCTGGTAGTGTTAAAGTTGAATCAGTTATTTTAAGTCCAAATAAAACTATTGTCATATAGGCAATAAGAGCGATATTTGCAACTCCACCAAAGCCTCTATAAAAAAGAATCATAAAAAATAGTACTAATCCTGCACCGATAATTCCTGCTACTAAACTTGTATCTAAAGAGTCTCTTCCAAGTCTAGGTCCTATTGCTCTTGTTTCTCTAGCCACTAATGGAACTGGTAAAGCACCAGAACGCAATAAAAGTGCAAGTTCTGCAGCTTGTTCATCACTAAAATTACCGGAAATAGCTGCTTCTTTACCTACAGCCTCTTCAATAATAGGTGTTGAAATTGGAACTCCATCTAATGTGATATAAAGCATCTGGCCTACATTATCAGATGAATAAGCTTTCATTTTATCTCCAGCTTCATCATTTAGTGTTATAGAAACTATTGGTTTATTTTGGTTATCAAATTTAACTATAGCCTCTTCTAAAGCATCTCCTGTTATGATAGTTTCATAAACAGTCTCACCATCAACCTTTTTCGCTGATTTAAACTCTAGCAAAGCAGTTTGACCAACTAAATCCAATACTTGTTCTTGATCTTGAACACCTGGTATAGCTACCCTTATTCTATTTCCACCTTCAATAGTTATTTCAGGTTCTTTTGTGCCCAACTGGTCAACACGATTTTGGATTATTGCTTTAGCTCTTTCTAAACTATCTCTATTAACATCTTCACCATTTCTTGGCTCAGCTTCTAACAATACATAAACTCCACCTTCTAAGTCTAGACCTAGAGAAAGTGCTTCGTTATTAGCTACATCATTTATGACATAAGCTGCTGCAGCTATTATTAGAATAATTAGAATTGCTAAAAAACTTTTACTTCTCTTTGTGCGCACTTATATTCCTCCTCTACGAAAACATCTTATATATTATACCGTTGTTAGTTTCAAAGTGTCAATTATCTATAGCAATTCATTATCATTTATCTTTAATTTAAATTCTGCATCTAAATAAGCTGCTGCATTTCTACACATTACCATTCTTGATAGGAAAATTTCAAAATATTCCATTACTTTTGAAATTTCTGTATCTATTTTAATATCTAAAGTTATAACTCTTTTAATACCGTTATTTACAATTACATTAGATTTAAGTGCAGAGTAGTTAACCCTATCATGGATGTCAAATGTTTTCTCATCTTTGTTTCTTACTCTAGACCTATGCACATCTGATTTATCAGCTAAAATTAAAGCTGCTGCTATGTCATTAACAGCTACGCCAATATCTTCTTCATGATTGCCAATAGCACCAGAAATTATAGAAGCTTCATTATGACTCATACCCATTTCTAATAGAATCTCAAGAGCTAATAATGCTCCAGTATTATAATGAAGTTTTCTTCCAATAAAATTCCCTATATCATGCATGTACCCTGCAATTTCAGCAAGTTCAATTTTCCTTTGATCAAAATTTAGATCTCTAAGAATTTCTCCTGCTATTTTTGAAACTACAGCAGCATGTCTTAGCCCATGATCTGTATAACCCATTGCAGCTAAATTGATGTTGCTTTGTTCTAAAAATGTCCTAACTTTTTTAGATTTTTTAATATCCTTTACTTTTATTCTCTCCACTATTATTCCTCTTTTCTAAAAACTTTATAACTTTTTGACAGACTTCTTCTTTTGTAAGATTATCTGTCTGAATTTTCAAGTGAGCATTTTTTGATGCATCAGACAATAGTTCCCTTTGCTTATCCAATCTATATTGACCCCAACTAAAATTCCTTCTGGATTTAGCTGTATCAAGATTACATGATAAAAGAACTAAGATATCAGGCTTTGTTCTTCTCCACATTTTTTTTGAAATAGCATGTTCTTGCAAAACAGCTTTAGCATTATATCCTTTTTCTTCTAATAAATTAGCTAGAGTAGTTTTTCCTGAACAGCAATTACCTACAATTACTATGAGATTTTCATGGCTATTGTTATTTTCCATAACGACCTCCTTTGTATGGAAAAGAAATACCCATTTTTCTAACTAAAACTTTTTCTTTATAATCATGAACATTCATCAAAAACATACTCATATCATCTCTTGGACGATGCTTATCTTTTGCTAGAGCTATTTCAATAATTGAATCAGAGATTTCTTCAATATTTAAACCTTTTTCTCTACCTTGATTTACTATATTAATAATTTTTTCAAGCTGTAACTGGTTTTGAGTATATCTTCCTGCATGTGTTATACCATCGCTACAACTAAAAACCCATAGATCATCACAAATATCCAGTTCAGCTATCTCAGGTTTAACTTCGTAATGAAATCCAATTGGTGAAATATTGTTATTATATACAAACACTTCTTGTTTGCACCAAATAATGATAGGACAGTTACCATTTCTTGAAATGACTAAAGAATTTGTATGCAAATCAATAGAAGCTATAGCTAAAGTAGCTGATACTCTCCCTCCCCTTCTAGCAAAGAGTTTATCATGTGCTGCTCTAGCTGCTGCACCATCTCTAACACCTTCACTAATAAGATTAAGTATAGTACTAACCACTGCCATACTACTAATTTTTGCTGATTTACCACTTCCTTGGGCATCTACTAAAACTACTGAGACTCCTCCTTTAGGTCTTTCAATAATTTCAACAGTATCGCCACCAGTACTTACGGCATATTTATCCGTCTTTCGTATCGCAACTTTAATTTCTTTATCCATTGATTACCCCTAACTTTCTGTATCTATATACTAATATACTATATATGTTATAATGAAGATATAACTAACAGGAGGTGCTTGACATTGCGCAATAAAATAACAAAAATAATTGTTGCATTGTTTATATTAGTTGTAATATTACTCCAATTTTCAGGACTCTATACTGATTTTGTATGGTTTAACTCAATTGATTTTGGGAGTATATTTACAAAAACATTATTAATGCAAGTATTATCAGGGTTGTTATTTAGTTTTGTAATATTCCTGATTTTATTTATCAACCTTACTTTTGCTAGAAAACTTTTAGCAAAAAATTCAGAAATTTATAACTTTGAAGATGAAAATGTTGAATTTTTAAATAGACCCTATTCTGTGACTGATTACATATCCGATTTTGTTAGAAGTAAATATGCCGGATTAATAGTACTTATTGGTTCTATAGTGATTTCATTAATTGGAGGTTTTGGTGCCAGTACAAATTGGATTGATTTCGCAAAATTTTTCAATTCGTCATCATTTGATTTGGCAGATCCCCTATTTGGAAATGAAGTAGGCTATTATGTATTCCAACTTCCATTTCTAACACAACTATATAGTACTATTTTTGGAGTAACACTTTTAACAATCGCTGTAATAGCTATTGTATACTATTTTGTAGGATTTTTGCAAAAAATTAAAGAAGATCCTAATGCAAAGAAAACTTTTAATAGTGCTATTAGTCATCTATCTTTACTAGGTGCCTTTACATTATTGGTTAGAGCTTTTGGATATAAGCTTGATATTGATCAATTAATGTATTCACCACGAGGAGTTGCTTTTGGTGCAAGTTATACTGATGTATATGCATCAAGACCTATATTCTTTATTAGTTTAGGCATAGCTTTAATAGGTGGTTTATTATTTATAGCAAATGTAAAACTTAAAAAGACAAGAATATTAGTAATTGTTCCAGTTGTTCTTATAGTAGTAAGTACAATTGTCAGTACAATTTACCCAGCGATTATCCAACAGTTTGTTGTAACTCCTAATGAACTCGAGAGTGAGTCTGAGTTCATAAGATATAATATCGATTTTACTAGAAAAGCTTATGATTTAACCAAGATAACAGAGGAAAATTATCCAGCAAATAAAGAGTTGTCCTTTGAGGATATTGAAAACAACCCTGGTACTATCGATAACATTAGATTACATGATGTTAGACCTGCACTGGATACATATAATCAAATAGAAGCTATCAGACCTTATTACGACTTTTTAGATGTTGATGTAGATAGATATGAGATAAATGGAGAATTAACTCAAGTTATGATAAGTGCAAGAGAGTTAATCCCAGAGAAACTTGATGTTACTGCTCAAACATGGATAAATCAACACTTAAAATACACTCATGGACAAGGAGTTATTGTATCACCAGTAAACGAGATATCATCTCAAGGATTACCTACATTTTTTGTTAATCAAATACCACCAAAAAGTAATTTGGAAATGTTTAATATTAACAAACCACAATTGTACTTTGGTGAACATGATAATATGAATTACATCATTACTAATACAGACTCTACTGAAATTGATTATACTAGTCCTGACGGACCTGTAGAATATGTATATAGTGGTGAAGACGGAATTAAGCTAAGCTTTTTAAATAAAGCTTTGTACAGTATAAGATTTGGAACTTTAAAATTATTCCTAAATCAAGATATTAACGCAGACTCAAAGTTGTTAATAAAAAGAAATATAATAGATAGAGTAGAAACTGTTGCTCCATTCTTATTATATGATCAAGATCCTTATATAGTTGTTGAAAATGGTAAACAGTATTGGATGTTAGATGCTTATACTTATACAGATAACTTCCCATACTCTGAGCCATATGCAAATGGTATTAATTATATTAATGACTCAG
>CAZCFQ010000124.1:0-6472 GCA_964497955.1 uncultured Clostridiaceae bacterium | reverse complement strand
ATTAAAGGATCATTAACAAAGAATAAGTTAGCAGACTTTGTTGTATTAAGTGATAACATTTTTGAAGTGAAAACTGAATGTATTAAAAATTTAAAAATTGAAGCCACTTATATTGGTGGAGAATGTGTATATAGTAAATAAATGTTTAAAAAAACTGGGGAAATCCCCAGTTTTTTTATTGACATAAAATTAGTTGCAGTATACAATTAAATAAGTTAGTTAGACGACTACTAAAATTGAGGAGGGATAATTGTGTTAGAAAATGTTAAGTCAGAAGACTTATCGATTGATAGACTTTTTGTAAGAGTTGTTCATTTACACAGAAATAGAGCTCGAAAGTTATATCACAGTTTGGGATTACACCGTGGTCAACCTGGAATACTAGCACTTTTGTGGGAAAATGATGGACTAAAGCAAAAAGAAATTGCAAAACATAGAAATTTAAAACCAGCAACTGTTACAAGGATGCTTCAAAGAATGGAAAAAAGAGGTTTTATCTATAGAGAACAAGATGAATCAGATTTAAGAGTATCTAGAATATATATTGCACAACATGGAAGAGAAGTAAAAGAAGAATTAGAAGAAAAAATGCAACAACTGGAAGAAGAAACATTTGATAAATTTACAGATGCAGAACTAGCTTTAATGAGAAAATTCTTACTTATGATGGAGGAAAACTTAAAAAGCATAGATGATTAAACTTAAGGAAGGTACTTTATGAAAACTATAAAAAGACTATTTGGATATTATAAGCCATACTTACTATATTTTTTCATAGCATTTGTTTCATTAACTACATTAACAGTGCTAGGACTTATGAGACCAAAACTTATTAGAATATTAATTGATGATGTTATATATGATTCAAAGTTAAACTTATTACCCTGGATATTAGCAGCTTTAATAGGTATTGCTGTAGGTAGAGGAGTCTTTAGATTTCTTCAAGGTTACTTATCAGAAAAAATTGCGATGAACTCAATAGCTGATATCAGAAAGAGCTTATTCAGTCATTTAGTTAAGCTACCTTATTCATATTATGATAAATCAAGAACTGGCGAATTGATGTCTAGGATCAGTAGTGATGTTCATTCTCTAAAACATTTACTTAGAGATGCTTTATTAGAGTTATATGATGCAATATTTACTTTTACTTTTGTACTCATAGTTTTACTTAGGATAAACTGGCAGCTTACACTATTAGCCTTAGCTACATTACCATTTTTATTTTTAACTACAGTAAAATTTGCTTATAAAATAAGACCAGCTTATAAAAAAATAAGAAAGCAAATGGCTACAATGACAACTACCATTCAAGAAAATGTAACTGGAGTTAGAGTTGTTAAAGCATTCAATACTCAAGAACATGAAATGGACAAGTTTGATAGTGATAATCAAAGCTATTATGAAAAAATGATGGGTGCAGTTAAAATAAGAGCTACATATATGCCTTTTATGCACTTACTAGGTGGAATAAGCTCTTTGGCAGTTGTTTGGTTTGGAGGATATCAGACTATTATGGGTAATATATCTGTTGGTGAGCTAGCAGAGTTTTATGCTTATATCTTTTCACTGATATGGCCAATTAGAAGAATGGCTTTCCTAGTTAATTTCTTTGAAAGATCTAAAGCTGCAGGTGATAGAATTTTTGAAATTTTAGATACTGAAATAGATTTGGAAGATTCAAAAAACCCAATTTCTGTTAACAAAATAAAAGGAAATATTGAATTTAAAGATGTTACTTTTTCCTATGGTGAAGAAGATGTCTTAAAAAATATTAATATGGAAATACATGCAGGTAGTAGTATTGGAATTATTGGTGAAACTGGTAGTGGTAAGACTTCAATAATAAATTTAGTGAGTAGATTTTATGATGTTAATGATGGCCAAGTTTTAGTAGATGGTCATGATGTTAAAGACTTAAAGTTAGAAGACCTAAGAAGAGATATTGGAATAGTTCATCAGGATATTTTCCTTTTCTCAGACACTATAAGAAATAATATTTCTTTTGGAAATCCAGGTGCTACAGATCAAGAAATCATCAAAGCAGCAAAAATAGCACAAGCACATGACTTTATAATGGAAATGGAAAAAGGTTATGACACGGCTATTGGTGAAAGAGGTATTGGTTTATCAGGTGGACAGAAACAAAGGATAGCTATTGCAAGAGCTTTGGTAAGAGATCCTAATATTCTAATTCTTGATGATGCAACTTCAAGTGTTGATATGGAAACGGAGCATCAAATACAACAAGATATGGAACAAGTAATGAAAGATAGAACTACCTTGTTGATAGCACATAGAATTGCATCAGTAAAAAATGCTAATTTCATTTATGTTTTTAAAGAAGGAGAAATAATTGAGAAAGGTAATCATTTTGAATTACTTAAAAAGGATGGTTATTATAAACAAATATTTGATGTTCAATATAAAGAAAAGGATATGTTTGAAGCATTTCTTGAGACTGGAGGTGCTAGTTAATGCCTAGAAATTTTAACCAAGGAGAAGATTTTAAAAAGGAATTCAATCCTAAACATTTTAGAAGATTGTTGACATACTTATTACCATATAAAAAAATGGTAGCTGGAACTTTGTTTGTAATACTAGCAATTTCTATGGCTGAGTTGGCTGGCCCCATATTAATGCAACAAGCAATCGACAATGCTATTCCAGATAAAGATATATCAGCATTGAACATGATAGGTTTAACCTACTTAGCATTAAGATTAGTAATGTTTGTAGGATCTTATCTAAGAACAATATTTTTAAATAAAGTTGGCCAATCAATAATATATGATATTAGAAAGCAGCTGTTTGATCATATACAAAGGTTATCATTAAGATTTTTTGATGGTAGACCAGCAGGAAAGATTATGGTTAGAATAACTAATGATGTAGATAATTTAAATCAATTGTTAACATCAGGCTTAATCCAAGTCATAAATGATATAGTTACTCTTATGATGATTATGGGTGTTATGATATATATGTCGTGGAAGCTTGCATTATTTAGCTTCGTAATCTTGCCAGTATTATTTTATATTGCTTTAGTACTTAGAAATTATGTAAGAGAAAGCTGGAGAGATGTAAGGAAGAAAAAAGCCACTATGAATGCATTTTTACAAGAATCTATTAGTGGAATGAAAACTATACAAGCTTTTACACAAGAAGATAATAGTGAAGAAGAATTTGATGGTATTAATGAGAATTTCACAGACAGTCAGATTCATGCTACTAAGATGAGCTTATTTTTTAGACCATCGGTAGAACTGACAAGTGCAGTTGGAAACTGTATTGTATTTGCATATGGAGCTTATTCTGTAGTTAATGGCAATATTAGTGTTGGTGTATTAGTAGCCTTTATAAACTACATAGGTAGATTTTGGCAACCAATTCGTAGAATGAGCAATTTTTATAATCAAGTATTAGTTGCTATGGCTTCTTCTGAAAGAGTTTTTGGTATTCTTGATACGAAGCCAGAGATAAAAAACTCAAAAGAGCCAATTAAAATCAAAAGTATGGAAGGTAAAGTAGATTTTAATGATGTCTATTTTGAGTATGATAAAAATGTACCTGTATTAAAAAATGTAGACTTTCATATTAAAAAAGGAGAAACTATAGCAATAGTTGGTCCTACAGGAGCAGGTAAAAGTACAATAATAAATCTTATTCCACGCTTTTATGATGTAATCAATGGTAGTATCACAGTAGATGATATAAATGTGAAAGACATTGATGTAGATTCATTAAGAAGTCAAATGAGTATTGTGCTTCAAGACCCTCTAATTTTTTCTGGAACTATTAAAGAAAACATTAGATATGCTAAACTTGATGCAAGTGATGAAGAGATTATAAAAGCAGCTAAGATAGCAAATGCACATCATTTTATTACAGAATTTGAGAATGGTTACGAAACAGAGGTTCAAGAAAGAGGATCTAGATTGAGTGTAGGTCAAAGGCAATTAGTTAGTTTTGCTAGAGCTATTTTATCTAATCCTAAGATATTAGTACTGGATGAAGCAACTTCTAGTATTGATACTAATACTGAAAGGCTAATTCAAGAAGCAATTGAAAGAGTTTTAGAAGGAAGAACCTCATTTGTAATTGCCCATAGATTATCTACAATAAGGAAAGCTGATAGAATATTAGTAATTGATCATGGAGAACTGATAGAAGAAGGAAACCATGAAGAATTAATGAACAAAAAAGGTATGTATTATGAACTTAACAAAGTTCAATATCAAAGCCTTATAGATGCAGTAGGTCAATAAGGTAAAAAAGCCTCCATTAATTTGGAGGCTTTTAGCATTTAAGGTAATTTAATTTTAGGATTATTTACACTTTTTCTATAAAGAGTAAATTTCCTACCAATTACTTGAACTATTTCAGCATTTACTGCAATAGCTAAATCATTGGCAATTGTTTTAATATCATCTACTACTGATTGCATAACAGTTACTTTCATTAACTCATTTGCTTCCAAGTAATCATCTGCTTGTTTGATTAAATTTTCATTTAAAATATCTTTTCCGATATGAAGCATAGGATCAAGATTATGAGCTATAGATCTTAAAAATGCTCTTTGTTTACTATTAATCATTAAATGTGTCACTTCCTTTTCTTTTAACTAGTCTATTTTTAAGTGCTAAGCCTAGAGTTATTGCTATTACTGCACTTATTGTTCCTTGAGCTATATTACCAGGCACTTCTATACTTGCAGCTGCAAAACTTCCAGAGATAAATCCATATGCTATATAATAGCCTCCAGTTATAATTATAACAGCCAAAATTGCTGCTGGAATAAACATTATAATAAAACGCTTAGAATCTCTCTTAAAGTAAACTTTATGGACGATAAGCCCCACAATTAAGCCTTCAATAGCTTTAATTACAAGAGTCCAAGGAGCCCACTGAGTATAACCTAAAAGCATATCAGCTAAAAAAGAACCAATTCCTCCAGCTAATGCACCAGGTATAGGCCCAAGTAAAATACCACTTAACATAACCATACTATCACCAATATTATAAATTCCTCCAGCTGGCGTTGGAAGAGGAATAGCCATAGTTACAACAGCTACAATTGCAGCCATTAAAGCAGTGTAAACAAGTTTCATAACCTTTTTATCATTATTCATAACAATCCACCTCATATAGTTTTCCTTTTCTATTTGTATTATATAAGTTAATATAAGGTGGTTCAATTATTATATATTTAAACTGTACTGGTACAATAAAACTGTATTACAATAAATATGATATAATTAAAAATGGTAGGTGACAAGTATGAAATATAAGCAAGTGATAAAATATTTAACTGAGCTAGTTGAAAACGAAGATATTAATGCAGGAGATAAACTACCTTCTATTAGAGATCTAGTTTCAAAATTTGGATATAATAAAGCTACTATAATCAGGGCCTATAAAGAACTTGAAAGTAATCATGTTGTATATGCTATCCCTCAAAGTGGATACTATTTGGTAGATCAAGGAAAAAATAATAATAACTTTAGTAGAAATACAATTGATTTTACTAATACTATTCCAGATAATAAATACTTACCTTATCAAGAGTTTAGTCATTGTATGAATAGAGCGATAGATTTATATAGACATGACTTATTTACTTATGGTAATGTTGCAGGACTAGAAGTGTTGAGAGAAACTCTGAGTAAATATTTTTGGGATCAACAAATCTCAGTAGAAAAAGATAATATTTATATAACAGCAGGAACGCAACAAGCACTTAGCATTATTACTTCAATTGACTTTCCTAACAATAGAGAGGGAGTATTAGTAGAACGACCTAGCTATAGTGCTATGCTAAGATTATTAAAACTTACAAAAAGTAAGGTTTATTACATTGATAGAGATTTTAATGGTATCAACTTGATTGAGTTAGAGAATGTTTTTAAAACTGGAAAAATTAAGTTTTTTTATACTATGCCAAGATTTCATAATCCATTAGGCACAAGTTTGGACCAAAGACAAAAAAAGAAGATTGTTTATTTAGCAAAAAAATACGATGTTTATTTAATTGAAGATGATTATTTGTCTGACCTTGCTGGTACAAATAAGTCTTTGCCACTTTATTATTATGATACAAATGATATGGTGATATACATAAAGAGTTTCTCTAAAACATTTATGCCTGGGATTAGAATAGGAGCAGTTTTATTGCCAGAAAAAATTAAGAAAAGTTTTCACAACCACAAGAAGCATAGAGATTTAAATACTTCTATTTTAGCACAGGGTGGATTAAACATTTATTTAACTAGTGGAATGTATTATAATCATTTAGAAAAAACAATGGAAGAATATCAAAGAAGAATGAATTATGCTAAGTCTATATTGAAAAATGTAGATAAAGATATTATTTTTACTTCTCTTCCAGAAACAGGTATATTTATTTATATGAAATTAAATGATAATGTAAATATGAAAGTACTAATTAAGAAATTAAGAAATCTCAAAATAA
>CAZCFQ010000123.1:0-6564 GCA_964497955.1 uncultured Clostridiaceae bacterium | reverse complement strand
CACCTAGATCAGCTCCGATATCAATATATGAAGCTTTTCCTCCGTGACTCTGTACTGCTTCCATCATGTAAGTAACATCCTCACTGCCTAAAATATTGTCAGGTTCATATACGATTTGTTCGAATATATCGTGTTTTTGAGCTACCTTGACGATAGTATTTATTAGTTCTTGGTCAGAAATACCGCTCTTACCAACTCCCATTTCCTTAATGATTAAATCACAATCATACATATCAGCTGAATTTTGCAAAACTGAAAGTGCTTTTTCATACATATACTCATTAAGTTCTGTTATTTCTCCCCTGGTCTCTATTGCTAATTTTGCTTGTGATGCAATAACATTACGGCCTGTTCCTGCACTTAGCTTACCTACATTAATCCTAGTAGCACCCTCACTGTGACGTGGTATTGCATATAAGTTTAATATTGCCGATGCTGCAGCTTGAATTGCATTATTTCCTCTTTCTGGTGCTCCACCAGCGTGAGAAGGTTTGCCAATAAAGCAAACATCAAATTTTTGTGTTGCAAGAAAATCTGATCTTCCACCTGCCATGTAATGTACAGGCTTACCACTGATTAAATGCATTCCTAGAAGGTAATCTACATCATTAAATAAACCTTTTTTAACCAGTGATTTTGCACCTCTAGCACCTTCTTCAGCTGCCTGAAAAACAATCTTTATCATGCCATGCAGATGTGACTTGTATTTCATCAATAACTCGGCAACTGCCATACCTATTGCAGCATGGCCATCATGAGCGCAAGCATGAGAAGCACCAATGTTTACTGACCTAAAACCTTCTTTCTGTGGTCTATGATCGTCATGTTCAGTTTCTACAACATTAACCGCATCAATATCAAACCTTAAAGCAGTTGTTGGACCTTCTCCACACTCTAAAATTGCGATTGCCCCTGTAAATCCACCACTCATCCGTGGCATATATGATTTAATTGCGCCTTGCTCTATTGCTCTCTGATAGTGTTTTTTTAACTCTTGTTTTTTTGGCACTCCCATCCTATCTTCAGCTACGTGAATGTCTTGTCCCATCAAGACTTTATAACCCAAAGTCTCTAGATGTTGTGCAATAATAGAAGTAGTACGATATTCAGTCCATGCTACCTCTGCGTACTTATGAAAATCACGTCTCCACATATTGAGTTTTGTTTGAAGATTATACACATCCTGTTTGATACTCACAGATTTACCTCCTCTTAGTTTTCAACTCTTTTTAATATTACAAAGCTTACTAATCTACCACCCTTACATCTTTATACTTTAATAACGATTTCAGGTAAACTTTGGTTTCTTACTCATCTCTTTTAATGCTAAAAATCATGTGCTCCTAAGCATCATACAAAAAACGAACACTTCAAATAAGTTTCTGACTTTTAAATTAATGTATAATTAAACATAAAAGCCTTCCAAATCATCAAAAATTGGGAGGCTCATTTTCCAAACAGTTACCTAGCTTGGTGCACTTTATCAATATTTTTAGATTTCATCTCTAGGTTTATTTATAAATGGTTTTTTCATATATTATAATTTTATAATATATTATCAACTATCTTCTACCACTGAGAAAGTTAGCTACAAATAATAGTACTACTGCACCTCCAACCGCAACTAAAAATGTCGAAAGACTAAATGTTAAAGGCTGTGAACTATCTAAAGCACCCATTATCCATGAGCCAATCACTGCCCCTGCTATTCCTATAATTACATTTCTGATAATACCACTACGATTGCCAGTTAACATATTTGCAACCCAGCCAGCTAATCCACCTAAAATAATCCATGCTAACCAATTCATCATTTCTCATCTCCCTATAATTTATAAATCTCAAATTCTTGATTCATTCAATAAATAAAGCTCTCGTTATCTACACTATGTAATTGTAATTATTGTCTAATAATTGTTATTTCTACATAAATCTTTAATATCCTGCAACAACCTAGTAACGTTATAGAAGTAACTAATGTTTTATACTTAATTTAATAATCTTTGCACTGATATTCTACAAGTCTTTCGACATAACTTTTTCCCTTTCTTACAAGACTGAGGTTTTATATGTAGTTATTTTTGCTTTTAACATTATAGCTTTAACTATTTTGCTATTAGCTTATTTGATTTACTAAAAATCACTAAGATAAAAATAGGTGAAATAAGACAATGTTTCGATAAAACACTTTACTGCTTTCTTCAATATATTTAACTTAGTGTATTAGAAGCGTAATTTTATTACTGTGATTTAATTATTTATTTAATAAAAAGTCTTTTTATTATTAAGTTTCATTTTTGCTTCTCATCTTATTTAAGATTTTATGCATTTTTTGGAGGTTTATCTATAATTTATTAGAGTCAGTTAGAAAAACTGTCATATATTTTCCTTTTCAAAATATTTAACTTCAAAATAAAATGGCTATATCTTGAGTGATAGGATATAGCCATTAGTTTTCTTTAATTTTAACAATCTCATTTTGTATTATAAAATAATTTGTCTGAAGTTATTTAGTACTGGTGACTGAATTCACATCTAACCTTCGAGTGTATTCAACTAATCCTCCAGCCAGCAACACTTCTCGTGCTAATCCTTTGATTCCAGGCACCACCATCTCCAATCCAGAATTCAAATTTGTTACCTTAATGTCTTCGCTCATTTGAACGCTCAGCACGTCTCCCTCTCTGATAGAATCCGTATTAATTTCTATTGGTAACACTCCATTGTTAATTGCATTTCTGTAGAAACTTCTTGCAAATGACTTAGCTACAACAACATTAATATCGCTAGCTTTTAATACTAGAACTGCAATTTCCATAGCTGAACCACAACCAAAATTTTTTCCTGCCACGAGTATACTCTCACCATCAAGTTCATGATAAAACCTAGGGCGAATATCCTCCATTATGTATTTTTTCAACTCATTCGGATCTAAAGTATCCCTCTTACGACTTGAAGCGATGATGTAATCGGTGTTTATGTTATCTCCAAAACAATATGCCTTACCTCGCCATTCTTTCATTTGTTCATCTCCCTTGGGTCAACAAAATAGCCTTTAATAGCTGCTGAGATTGCCACTGCAGGTGACGCTAAATAGATAAGAGCCTGTGGGTTGCCCATACGACCGACATAGTTTCTATTTGCAGTAGATAAAACAACCTGATTGTCTCTAGGCACACCCGGACTACTTCCACAACAAGGCCCACACCCTGGAGGCAGGATCATTGCACCTTTAGTCAATAACTCAGCTGCAATACCGTTAGTAGTAATCTCTCTTTGGACTTTTCGAGATGATGGTATAATTAATGTTTCTGAACAAAGAGGAGCTTCAGATTTCGACATTATACTTCTTATTACTTCAAAGTCACTAAGCCTACCGTTAGTGCACGTTCCAATTACTACAACATCTACTTTTTGACCTAACACTTCTCTCAGCTCAACAACTTCTGTTGGACTGTGAGGCTTAGCTACTAAAAGGTCCAGAGAACACAGATCAATCTCGATTACATTAACGTATGAACAGGACTTATCTGCTTCTAAAGCACCAGATGCATCTAAACCATTAATTTCACAATACTCTTTTGCAAGGTCGTCAAAAGGCATTATTGCACATTTTGCTCCACATTCAGCCATCAAATTGCATATTGTTTTTCGATCATCCATGCTTAGTGCTGATACTCCTTGACCTGAAAACTCTATACTCTTGTAATTTGCACCATCTGATCCTAGTAATCTTAGTATGTGCAGTCCTACATCCTTTCCTGAAACTAATGGCTTTAACCTTCCAGAGAGATTAATTCTTATAGTTTCTGGAACCTTGAACCATAAACTTCCTGTATGCATCGCCATAGCCATGTCCGAAGAGCCAATTCCGACACTAAGACAATTAAGAAACCCATGTGTTATGGTATGGGAGTCAGCTCCAATGATCAAACTTCCGGGTACAATTTTCCCAAGTTCATCAAGAATCTGATGAGCAATTCCTTCACCACCTGCAACCAGTTCAATGTCAAATTCAGAGCAAAACTCATACAGTTCTTGCTGAAGACGAGCTACTTTTTGATTGGGACACGGGACATAGTGATCTATCACAGCAATGATCCGGTTAGGTGTAGCTACCGTTCTAGCTCTCATTTTTTTGAATATTTCTATTGTTAAAGGTCCGGAAGCATCATTAATCATCGCAATATCAAATTCCGCTACGACTATATCTCCTGCAGTTGCGTCCGTCCCTGATTTCATGCTAAGTATCTTTTCTACTATCGTCTTTCCCATATCTATGCCCTCACCCTGATCAAGATCTCATAGACTTATAAGTCTTGTTAAACTCACTAAGCCCAACGCCAAAGAGACGGGAAGGAATAAAGTCATCTAGGACAGCCTCAAGAGCAGCTATGAATTGGATCATATCTTCTACAAAATAATATCCCATGTTAGAAATACGCATAACTTCCTCTGAGTATGACCCAAGACCAATCCCAACTTCTATACTATAATCTCTACGTAGCAATGAACGGACAAGTGGAGCGCTAACACCTAATGGTAACTTACATACTGTTAGTGCATCTGAACGCAAATCACAATTAAATGGAAACAACTCAAATCCTAAAGCTTTGACCGCTGCTTTTGTTGAAAGGGATAAAACTCGGTGCCGATTAAAGACATTACCTAACCCTTCTTCGTGAATCATACGCAAAGCCTCATGAACAGAGACCACTAAGCTCACAGGTGTCGTACCAGGAGTCTCTCTCTTAGAAATAATGTTCTTACGTATATTTAGAAAATTTATATAAAAGTCTGACGAGTTAGTTTTCTCACAAGCCTCCAATGCTTTTTGACTCATTGCAACAAAGCTTATGCCTGCAGGTGACATGAGTCCTTTTTGAGAAGCGGTTACAGCAACATCTACTCCCCATTCATCCATTTTAAAAGGCATACACCCCAACCCACTCACAGTATCAACTATGAACAGTAAATCATATTTCTGTGCAAGCTCACCAATGGCAGAGATAGGATTAACAACACCGTTGGAGGTGTCGTTATGAACAGCGGTAATAGCGATCGGTTTGTGCTCTACTATAAGCTGCTCTAATACTTCTATATCAACTTCAGACTCCCAACCAGAGAAACACGCGATGGGATCAACTCCTATACGTTTTAATGTTTTGATTGCCATCTCTCCAAAGTTTCCATTTGCTACAGATAGCACTTTGTCTGTTTTCCCTAAAACATTGTTATATGCGCCTTCTAGTGCACCTCTGCCAGTAGTATGAACCGGCATCACAAGCTGCTTAGTTCCAAAAAGAGGTTGCAGCATGCTTAGTGTGTCCCAGAGTATTTGAGAAAACTCTGGCACGCGGTGATGGTAACTTGCTAAGATTGGTGCTAAATGAACTCTTTCTGGTATATTAACTGGCCCTGGTGTAAACAGTTTAGGTGGTCTCTGCAGAAGTGTCATCAGATTACTCCTTTTTTTGCAAGTATCTCGTCAATTGAAGCTTTAAAGAGCACTCCTTTTTCTATTTCCCTTACCCTAGCAATCTCATTTTTTACTAACTCTTCTGTTTTCTCTAATACATACTCAACGTCTTCAAAAGGAACGCATACTGTTCCGTCTTCATCTGCAATTATAAGGTCACCAGGAGAAACAGATACACCACCACAAGATATATTACAGTTAATCTCTCCCGGTCCATCTTTAAAACACCCTCGTGCAGTCACAGCTCTTGCATATACAGGAAAGTTAAGCGATTGTAGATCCTGCAGATCTCGAGCTGCCCCATCAATCACTATGCCTTCCAAACCCACCTTCACCGCTGTATGAGTCATTAATCCACCCCATCCAGAGGTGTTAGTTTCCCCATATGTATCCACGACAATTATGTCGCCTGGTCCGGACATAGCAAGCGCCTTATGCATCATAAGGTTGTCAACTCCTCTAGTCAGAACTGTTATCGCACGTCCCACAATTCTTCGAGTAGGCACTATTGGCCTAATCTCTGCACTCATTACTCTGAATCTTCCCATAGCGTCAGCGACATTACAACTGCTAAAATCTGAGAAACGCTCCAATATTTCAGCTGGGATATGGTTTTTCCTCTCGAGAATCCTAAATCCAATCTTTCCTTTACTCATTAGACAACTCCCTTTCTATCCTTTTAGTTTAGCCCTTTCGCAACAATTATATGCACTTTGTAATTATTTTAGCATACTTTATGAACTAAGTATGCATTCAGTTTGTACACTAATGGATAATCTTATCTACATCATCATAGTAAAGCTATATCAAGTATAATTTTATTTTTATACACTAAAAAAGATTGATGCTTTAGTAGTATTCTTGATTATTAAATCAATTTTATTAAAATGGTGGATATATCAATTAACAAAGATATGCTGATGCAATAATTCTAAATAATACTTAATTTACATTTTATCTCTTACAGATTGGTTTTTCTAATTCATAGATTGCCACTTTTAGATTCTCTATAATGCTTCTTCTTACTAATGCCTGATACTATGTAGTAACTAAAGTCCTATAAGAGCAAATAAAGCCACATTGAA
>CAZCFQ010000122.1:0-6630 GCA_964497955.1 uncultured Clostridiaceae bacterium | reverse complement strand
AGTAGTGAGAGTTGAAAAAAATTAATGCAGATACCTACACAAACTGGTTTTCTATTGTTCTTTATCTATTTAGTGATAAATTAAAAATGCAAATTTGGATGGGTGTTTTTCTAGCGGGTACAATAATTAGTATATACTTTGGCTGAGTTAATTGGGGTATGTTTGCCCAAAAACATCTTAATATAATCAATAACTTACTTAAAATAGAACTTAAGAATCAAAAAAATAGCATACCCTAACTTCTTAATATCAAACATAGTAAGATATCTTTTACTACTAGCCTTCATTGTAGTGTTTGTTTTTTCAATAATAACAGGTAAGAAGCTGCCTGTTTACCTAGGTCAGTTGCCTTAGGAGTATTACTATCAACTATTTTTCATCAAGAATTATAGCATCGCTATTTATGCTCATATGGAACAATCCTAGGAATAAGCACGAGAAGTTTTAAAAAAGGTTGATCAAAAGAAATGCAATAATTGTGGAGTATGTATGGGAGTGTGTTCTGCAAAAGCTGTAATAAAAGAAACTAATAATAATGAAATTATAACTAGAGATTGTCTTTTTTATCATTAGTGTGAAAGGAATTGTAAAAAAAGTGCTATATTATATACAAAATAAAGTCCTTAAGAGGGCTTTTTTCTTATTGTAGAAAATGTTAAAGTTAGATTGAAAAAGAGGTGAATGATATGAGTGAAATAAAGAGAAGTGATTTAAAACCAGGGCTAAAAGTAAAGATTGTAAAAAAGGAAGACCAGAGAACAAATAAGCTAACAAAAGGAGTTATAAAAGACATCTTAACAAACTCTAAGACACATCCGCATGGAATTAAAGTTAGACTTGTAAGTGGTGAAGTTGGCAGAGTAAAAGAATTTGATAATTAGTGTGTTTAAAGATAGCAAAATTAAAACAAATTTGATATAATCTCACATTATAATAAATAGAAAATTGGTGAAGAAATGCTGATAGGTATAACTTATGATTTACGGGTTGATTACTTGGCAAAAGGATACTCAGAAGAAGAAACAGCAGAACTAGATAGTGAGGAAACAATTAAAGCTATTGAGGAGGTTCTAGTTGAAGAAGGATACGAAGTTGAACTAGTTGGAGGTATAAGCAGCTTAGTACTTAGTTTAGCAGCTGGCAAGAAATGGGACCTTATTTTCAATATAGCTGAAGGTTTAACAGGGTTTAGCAGAGAAGCAAGAATACCTGCATTATTGGAAGCTTATGATATACCATATACTTTTTCAGATCCACTAACATTGACTATGTGTTTACATAAAGGAATAGCAAAGAAAATAGTTAAAGACTCTGGTATTTTAACTCCAAAATTTAGAGTTATTGAAGATATTAATGATATTTTGGATATAGATTTCAAACCTCCCTACTTTCTAAAACCAATAGCAGAAGGAACTGGAAAAGGAATCTCTAAAACTTCCATTGTACATAAAGAAGAAGAGTTGCTTCCAGTTGTGAACAATCTATTGATGAGATATAATCAGCCAGTTTTACTTGAGGCTATGCTCACAGGACGAGAATTTACTGTTGGTATAGTGGGTACAGGAAAAAAAGCTAGAGTTGTTGGTGTAATGGAAATACTAGTTAATAAAGAAAAGAGTATAGAAGGATATTCATATTTTACAAAACAAAATTATAGTGAAATTGTTAAGTATCAAAAAGTAGACAAAGATGTATATGATAAATGTGAAAAGTTAGCACTAGCTGCTTGGAAGGCTCTTAATGGTCGTGATGGAGGCAGAATTGATTTAATGTATGACAATGAAGGCAATGCCAACTTTATTGAAGCTAACCCCTTAGCAGGTCTAAATCCAAACCATTCAGATTTGCCAATACTAGCTAATCTTTACGGACTTACTTATAAAGATTTGATTAAAGAAATACTTGCTTCTGCATTAGAAAGAATATAAAAACTATAAAGGCCAGCAGGCCTTTTCCTTTTTTAAATAGTTATTCCCATATAATGTCTATCTTAAAAATATAATATATTACAAAGGGGTAGGCATAATGAATAACTTAAGTGGAATTGTTGTATTAGTAACAAGTGGCTTTAGTTTAATAGTTTTAATAGTAAGAACTTATCTTATGAATGATATTGGTATCAATAATATAGAAATTATTATAATTGCAACAATGATAAATATAGTACTAGGGGTACTTGACATAAAAAAGAACAAATTAATAACTACAGTTTTAATTATATTAATTTCTATTTATATATTTAGTTTTGGAACTAGTTGTGTTCAAGCTTTTATGATAATAGCTATTTTAGGAAGCTTATTTGGTATATATGAGAAAATAAAACGAACTAAGTTTAAATAAAAGGTGTAAAATTTAATGGTATGTCAAATAATACATCATTAAATTGAACAAATATTATGAAAATAAAGGAAAAGTATGGTTTATCTAGAATTAATTAATAATACCAGTTTAAGGGGGTTTGCAATATTGTCACTTAAGAAAAGAGATAAGAGTTTTAGGTTGCTAAATATTTATGAAATGCTAAGTAGAGGAGAAGTTTTAAATAAAGAAGATTTAGCTTTAAAATATAATGTATCTCAAAAAACTATTCAAAGAGATATAAATGAGCTACGAAAATATTTTGACGAACAATACTTAATTGATAGTAGAGTTAGAATTAAGTACAATAGAGAAGAAAAAGGTTACATGTTAATTAAAGTACAAAGAGAATGGTTATCAAAAGAAGAAGTATTATCTCTTTGTAAAATTCTTTTAGAAAGTAGAGCTTTTTGTAAAGAAGAACTAGATATCTTAGTGGACAAATTACTTAGGCAATCATTACCAAATCAAAGGAAAATGATTAATGAGATAATTCAAGAAGAACATTTTCACTACGTACCTTTAAGGCATAATCAAAAGTTGATAGATAAGATTTGGTCTATTGCAAACTATATTTTAAGAAAAGAAAAAATAGAAATCAGTTATACGAGACAAGATGGACTGAATAAAGTCCATGAGATATTGCCTGTATCCATTATATTTTCTGAGTTTTATTTTTATCTTATTGCATATATTGATAAATATAGAGGAGATTATCCAATTATTTTTAGGGTCGATCGCATTAGCCATATTAAAAAGTTAAATGAAAGATTTAGAATCCCTTATAGAGAAAAGTTTAGTGACGGAGAGTTTAGAAAAAGAGTTCAGTTTATGTATCCAGGAAAACTAGAAAAGATTAAATTTATATACTCAGGAGACTCAGTAGAGGCAGTACTAGATAGATTACCTACTGCTAATGTTTTGAAAGAGAATAGTGATGGTTACACTATAGAAGCAGAGGTTTATGGAAAAGGAATTGATATGTGGATTAAAAGCCAAGGGGATATGATAGAAGTCTTATAATAAGTGTTAAGAAATGATTATAAAGGTTGAGGACATGAAAAAACTACTCTTATGCGTTCTTTTATTAACAGTAATCAGTATTGGTGGTTGTGTTGATAAAGAGGCCAAAAAAACTCAAATTAGTACAATTGATCTAGAACAGACCATTACAGTGCCAGTAAAAACTTTGTCTTTAGAAGAAACTATAGAATCATACTTTTTAGCTAAATATGATATATATACAAGTATGCAATATGTTGATTTAAGATATTATTTGGATTTATCATATTTGAACAATGAAAATTATACAAGATGGTTAAAAAATCTAGTTCAAAGAAGGAAAGTGATTGAGGAAAACCAATACTTCTTTGTTGAAAAAGAACAAAAAGATTTTGAAATAAATTTTAATGATGCGCCAGAAGATAACAGGATGGATTTTTATGAAGAAAGAGATATTTTACCTGAGTTTGATAAAATAGTACACTTTACAATCACAGCTAAGACCGACTCAGGCTACCCTCCTTTTTTTGCACTTAATGATCAACACACTATGGCATTAAAGAAAGTAAAAAATAGATGGAAAATACTTTTTCATTATTTTCCTGGATCATCTAGGCATAGGTCAAGGGATTTAATAGATATAATCAGCAAAGAAGAAATGGAAGTTCAATTATTAAAAGAAGTTCAAAATACAAAAGAAGTTCAAAGCAGTTTAGAACTATCTAAAGGAATAGTTTATGATGGTTTGAAAGCTTCTGAGTATGCAAAAAAATATATTAATAGTCATAATAGTAGATTTTACACGATAGATGATTGGATGGGGAACTGCGCAAATTTTACTTCACAAGTGTTATTGTATGGGTTTTCTAAAAGCGAAAATATCAATGTAAGAGATTATATGACAGATAAATGGTATGCTGGCTATGGGGGAGGATCACCTGCTTGGGAAAACGTAGGCTACTTTTGGGATTTTTTAATAAAAGACCAGCCCGGTACAAAAGAAGGTATGTATGGTTATACGGTTAATAATGTTAATATGCTAGATGTAGGTGGCATTGCTCAAATTAAATCAAAAATTTCAAGAGAAGAATCATCATTTAGTCATAACTTGGTTTTAGTTAATAAGGATAAACTCTTATTTGCACAAAACTCACCAGACTGTTTCATTTATTACTCTGATTTAGTTAATGTAGACCTAAGATTTTTTAACCCAAAGAGATTAATTGTTGATTAATACTAGCTATATTATTTAATACTACTTTTCATTTGGCCAAAATACTGGTAAAATTGTTAATATTGTCAATTTATATGGAGTGATTAAAATGAAAAGTATTAAACCTGGAAGAGGACCATCTTTAATGGGAGCAGTAGGCTCTGTCATGGCAGTTATTTTTGGAATTGCATGGATTGGAATAGTTGATAATATGGGAGCGCCTTCATTCTTTACTGTGTTTGGCATAATTTTTGTAATAATGGGAATTGCAAACGTAATTTATAATTTAACTAACGTTACAAGCAAAAACAGATTTTCTACATTTGACATCGTAGATTCCAGTGAAGAAAGTGACCCTCTCAGTCCAAGAGATTCAAGTAATAAGGGCAAAACAGGTATGTTTTTGGGTGATAGATTCTGCCCCTTTTGTGGAACTAAAAACCTAGAGGAATATGAGTTTTGCGTAAAGTGTGGCAAAGAGTTGCCAAAAATAAATTAAAAAGGAAAATTTGATGAAAAAACTTAGTATAATTAGTTTGGTACTAATAGTATCATTAGTTTTAGTTGCTTGTAGCCCAGAAGCTTCTCCAGAAGAAGTTGTTGAGAAAGCTTTTATGGAGTTAAAGAACAGCAATATTGAAGAGTTCAGAACATACATTGTCGATGAGGATGATTTCTCTGACGAAGAAGTTGAAGAAAGTATTGAGTACTTAGTAAAAAGAATTGAAGTCGAAGTTACAGATTCTAATATTGATGGAGACACTGCTACAGTTACAGCAGATATAACTAATATCAATTTCTCGATTGTTATGCAAGAATTTATGACTCAAGCGATGGGTATAGCAATGGATAATGCTCTATCAGAAGATCCTATGAGTCAAGAAGAAATGGATAGCATGGTTGAGGATTTACTTATAGAGATACTACAAAGCGAAGATATTGAAACTGTGACTAATACAACAGAGATCTCTCTAGAAAAGATAAACGGCAAATGGAAAATTAACTACAATGAAGAAATACAAAATGCAATATTTTTTGGAATTGCAGACTTTGCAGAATAATATCTAAGATGAGCTAGCTAGCTCATCTTTTTTACTAAAAAATACTCTAATTGAAACTAAATTTTTAAAGAGATATAATGGAGATAATAAATAAAAGAAAGATGATTAAGATGAAAAAGATTATAGTAATTGGTTGGATATGCTTCTTTGCTATGCTAGCGGCTTTAATTTATGGGTTTACAGTTGGAGATTTCTTTGCAGATGGTTCTTTAATTTTAGATAACCCCTGGGGTATAGTGTCATTAGTGGATTTGTATGTTGGTTTTACAATATTCTCAATATGGATATATTTTAGAGAAAGTAATTTCATTGCTAAAATAATATGGATAGTAGCTATGATGATATTTGGATTTTTCACAGCTAGTATTTATTTGCTAAAAGCAGCATATCAGTCGAAAGGAAATCTTAAAATCCTTGTGTTTGGCAAAAATTATAGAAAATTTATATAAGCAATTCTTTAAGCAACAATTGAGTGTTGATTTTTTTTATTAATTAGTATATTTTAATACATAGGACATTAATTTATTAAAGGAGATTTAAATGGAACACTTAGCTTACTGTGATGCAAAAGCAAAAGAGTTAATAAAGCTACTATCAGGTGAAAAGACAATGTTGATCCGAGGTGCTGCTGGTAGGAAGTTGCCATACGGTAGAATCCAAAAGGGCGAAAGAGTTTATTTAATCGAGAATAATGGAGATGGGTTAATCAAAGCAATGGGAACAGTTTCTAAAGTATATAATTCGGAGAAGCTAACAAGAGAAGAGTCAAGAGAACTAATTGAGGAAAATCAAAATAAGTTGCAATTAACTCCTTCACAAACAAAAAGATGGAGCGGTAAAAGATATCTATGTTTAGTTGAGCTTATAAATATAGTTGAGATTGAAACAGAAGATGATATTGTCAGGCGCAAAATATATTTTCACTGATATCTAACTATGTATGAAATTTATAGTAGAGATTATAAAGATTTTGTCATTGATAATCAATCGTATATA
>CAZCFQ010000121.1:0-6644 GCA_964497955.1 uncultured Clostridiaceae bacterium | reverse complement strand
CAATTAAAGGTTTTAAAATCTTATTTTCTAATTTCTCTAGATTAAAAGCACAGTTAATATAGCTATATATTTCATCTTTATCTTTATAACGTATCTCTTTATTGTTTAGAAAATCATCCAAGTTTATTATTGTTACTTCAAACCCTAAAGCTCTTAGTTTCTCTGCCAATTCATTTGTAAAAGTAGTTTTTCCAGCTGCGTCAACTCCGTTTATACCCACAATTTTGTTCTCTTTTGAAATTTCTTTTATTTTGTTGATCACATAATCATATATATTGTTCCTAGTTACACACATATTAATACCCCTAGTTTCGTAGTTTTATCTTATCTAATATCAATTTGATCCCATCTTATTTTTTAGATCGATTGAACTTATTCTTTTTACCATAAAATTAAAGAACTCAATGTTAGTATTTTCTAGTACCTCATTAGGTAATACTTTTAACTGCTGATCTAAAAAGTTCATTAGTTCAAAAATACCAGTTAATATAGTTGATAGCTTTATCATATCAACTATTTTAGAATATTTTCTCAAAGTAATATCCTCAAGATTTTTATGCAATCTTTTAAGTCCCAAGTAATGCTTATCTTTATCATAAATATAACTTAATACTATTGACATATCTCCAACCAAATGATGTCCAAGTCGAGTTGCCCATAAGTAATCCTCTCTTTTGTAAGCTGCTTCAAATTCTAACAATGTAAAAGAGAATGAATTAATTCGCTCAGCTACTTGCTTACTCTTATTATTCTTTTTTGCAGTTTCATAATTAGAAAGCAAATCTTTCGGATCATATAAAACCTTTATTGAATCATTACTACTGCTAATATTTTTTCTGAATATAAATCAAAATGTAATCCATTATCAAATACTGCTACAATTTGAGGACATACAAAATTAGATTCAGAGTGATATATAATTGGTCGGTAATTTTGAAGTAACCTCACTCTCTTTTCTAAGAAGTCTTCATATAATGTATCATTTATTAAACAATAGAAATCAACATCTGAGTATTCATCACTATCGCCTCTTGCTATAGAACCTTTAAGATAGATAGCTTCTACAGCTTTTTCTTTTACCATGATTTCATATATAGACTCTATTGACTCCCTTTGCCTTTTTCCTAATCTATTTAGAAAATTTTTCTTTTCCATATAATACTCCTTTTATTTAAGCTTTTTTATTGCTTTTTTCTGCATTTTCTTATTCTGAATAGCTTATCTTTTTCATAAGTTATTTTAGACAACGCTTAAGTTTAGATCGAATCACAATAATTATATAGAGTTATCTTACCTAAAACCAGTTAAAGAATTTCTTTACCCAACTAAGTTTATTCTTATATGGAGGGTATCTTAAATCCAAATCAAACTTAGTAGTTTTTTTGATAATACTTTTTTTATGAGTAAAAGTGTCAAAGCTTGATTTCCCATGATAAACCCCCATTCCGCTCTCACCGACTCCCCCAAAAGGAAGATAAGCAGATGATACATGTATAATAGTGTCATTTATACACCCTCCTCCAAAACTCAACTCTTTCAAAAGCCTCTCTTGCAAATGTTGATTTTCTGAGAAAATATATAAAGCCAGAGGTTTCGGTCTATTTCTAATATCGTCTATTATGTTTTCCATGTTTTTAAATTCAATTACTGGTAGTATTGGCCCAAAAATCTCTTCATTCATAATCGGATCGTCCCACGATACTTTATCGATCATGGTAGGTTCTATGTAAAGATTCTCTTCAATAAACTTCCCACCTACTAAAACCCTATTATTCTCACTTATTAAACCTTTGAGTCTATAAAAGTGATTCTTATTAATAATTCTACAATAATCAGAACTTTCCTCTGCATTTTCACCATAATATTGTTTTATGTATTTTTTTGCTTTGTCTACAAACTCATCCTTAATTGATTTATGTATTAAAATATAGTCTGGTGCAACACATATTTGACCAGCATTCATATACTTACCCCAGACAATTCTTTTTGCTGCTAAATCTATATTAGAGTCACTACTTACAATACATGGACTTTTACCCCCCAGTTCTAAAGTTACTGGAGTTAAATTGTTAGCTGCAGCTCTCATTACAGCTTTGCCTACATTTTTACTGCCTGTGAAAAATATGTAATTAAACTTTTCTTTCAGTAATGCTTTACTAACTTTTACGTCTCCTTCAATTACACTAATATATTTTTTTGAAAAATTATCTTCAATTAACTTCCTAATTATATTAGCAGTAGCTGGAGCAAACTCTGATGGTTTTAAAACTGCAGTATTTCCTGCTGCTAAAGCACCCACTAGTGGTAACAATAAAAGTTGGAATGGATAATTCCAAGGTGAGAATATCAGAACTACTCCATATGGATCTTTGTAAATATAACTTTGTGACCAGAAGTGCATTAATGAAGTCTTTACTTTTTTAGGTTTAGATAAGTCTTCTAGCGTGTTTACAAATAAATCAATTTCTTTAATAACTAAACCAATTTCAGTTGCATAAGATTCTAGGGCTGGTTTATTCAAATCTTTTTTTAGAGCTTTAGTAATTTCATCTTCTTTCTCTATAATTGCTTTTTTTAATAATTTCAACTGTCTTTTTCTAAATGCAACATCTTTAGTCTGTCCAGAACTATAATATTCTCTACTTTCAGCTACTACTTTTTCAATGTTAATCAATTCTACTACCTCCCAAAACTAATTTATCAGCAAAAATATTTGAAGAAAGTTACATTTTCAACTATATACATTTATTATATATGGGTTTTTAATTACTACAAAACTAATTTTTGCATTTTTTTGATATAGAGAAGTTACATCATGATATATGTAATATTTTTACTCAAAGATTTTTTTCTTTTCAACATAAGCTTATTTTTATTTTCAGTATTATAAAAAAGCATAAAATTTTTCTATTCTAATTTTTATTATTTAATATCAAACATTTCATATATGATACAATGTTATCATAGATTCTTTTATAATTTAATGTGATAATAAGTACAAACCATGATCAACTTGCATCTCCTCTACAAATAAATATTGATTAACAAGATAAGGAGTAATTAAGAATGAGATTAACAAAAGAGTTTCTTGGATCTGCAATAATAAATCCTGCAGATGATGTTGTTGCTGCTTCAATTGGTACATGGACTATTCAGTACACTGTAGGAAAGTATGGAATTGATGATGGAGGCAATCTGCTTATTGCTTGGAGAAGTGTTAGTGACTGGCAACTCCCCCAATTTGATTCTCCTAAAGCGTTAGGTTTTTCTACAGTAAAAACCTCGGGTAAAGCAAAATTAAAACCAGAAGTAGGAAAGAAAAACCAAAGGCCATTTGACAAAGCTGTATTAATTAGAGTTTATGACGGATACTTAGAAGAAGGAGATACTATTACTTTGACTATGGGTGATAAAAGCTTTGGTAGCATGGGAATACATGCACAAAGTTTTAGAGAATCAAAACACTTATTCAAAGTCCTTGTAGATCCTTTTGGTACAAGTAGGTTTGAGCATCTACCTGAATTTCCTAAACTTAGAATAATAGCTGGTGTTTTAAATGAAATTCAAGTTATTACACCTTCATTTATTGAAGTTAACCAACCGTTTGATATTACTATAAGAGCTTTAGATGAATGGGGTAATCCTTGCCACGACTATAAGGGTTCAATAAATTTAGAGATTTTCAGTTCAAACAATACTTCTACAGGCATTATTGAAACTGTTAAAATCAATAAAGATACTAAAGGTTTTGTTAAAATCAAGATGCCTCCAATTAATAAGGATGGTACATATTATATAAAAGGTAAAACCTTAGAAAAAAACCTCTCTTGTATTAGTAATGGACTAATTTGCAAAAGCAATTTAAACAAACAATTATTTTGGGGAGATGCACATGGGCAAACAAAGCTTACAGTTGGTACTGGTACACTTGATGAATATTTTCAATTTGCAAAAGGCCCTGCAGCACTAGATTTTACAGGTTGGCAAGGTAATGATTTTGAGATCACTAAAAGTAGATGGGCAAAAGTAAAGAAGAAGACAAAGGAATATAACCAGCCAGGTGAGTTTTTAACCTTTTTGGGTTATGAGTGGTCAGGATTAACCCCGGGTGGTGGAGACCATAATATTTATTATCTTGATGATGAAGGTGATGTTTATCATAGCAATCAGTGGCTGCTAGATGGAGGCATTGAGGATGATGGGTTTGATCGATATCCTATCTCTGAATTATGGGACGACTTTAATAAAATAGATAATGTTCTAGCTATTCCTCACATAGGCGGTAGATATGCTAATTTAGACTTTTATAACTCAAAAACAACTCCTGTTATAGAAATACATTCTCATCACGGAACATTTGAGTGGTTTGCTAAAGAAGCTATGAAACGTAGGTTGAAAGTAGGTTTTATTGCTACAAGTGATGACCATACATGTCGTCCTGGATTATCTTATCCTTTACAAAGATACGGCAAAGCCAAATCTTTTGATGTTAAATCAGGATTTACTGCTGTTTATGCTGACAAACTTGAAAAGGAAAATATTTGGGAAGCAATTAAAAATCAGAGCTGTTATGCTACTACTTTTGCACGGATAATCTTAGAAGTAAACTCAAATGCTAAACTAATTAAAGATAAACTGACTATAGAAGAATCTCCAGAGCTAAAAGTTAATATAGTTGGGACAGCTCCACTAGATTATGTAGAATTTTACAACTGGGATAAACTAATAAAGAGAATTAATCTTTCAAAGCAAGAAAAATGTACTGTTAAGACAGTTAAAATTGTTTGGGGTGGTGTTAGAGTTAAGACACGTCTTAAGCATGCTGACTGGTCAGGAATGTTAGCTGTTAATGGCGGTAAAATCTTAAATGCACAAACATTTGCTTTTGATAGACATGATCAAGGATTAGAAATGATTACCCCAAGGCTATTAAAATGGGAATCTTCTACTTCAGGAGATATTGATGGTTTATTAATAAATATCGACTCAGATGAAAACACTACAATACATTTTCATACTGATCTCATAGATTTTACAATTCCTGTTAGCGCAATTAGTGAAAAAGAAAAGATATTTAATGTCGGTGATGTTAATTTGACTCTTGAGATTTCAAAAGTATCTGATAATTATCTAGAGAATATGGATGATTTAAGTAACTTTAGTGCAGAAATAAATTGTCAAGATAAAAATCCAGAAGTTGGAGATAATGCTTACTGGATAAAAGTAATGCAAAAAGATGGTCATACAGCTTGGTCTTCACCAATTTTTGTTGATTATAAAAAAGAGTAGTCAAAGAATATTCTCTCTAATTATAAAAATATACTTAGAACAATATATTTAATTTAGTGAATGCTTTATTTTGACAAAGAATACTTTTCTGCTATACTTTATTTAAGAAACTTTTTGGAGGTGTCGTCTTGAGTGGATTAGTTAAAGATCAATGCATAAACATAGAAGAGAACAATGCAAATTGTCCATGCACATCAACATCTTGCAACAACCATGGAGTTTGTTGTAAATGTGTAGAACATCACAAAGAAAAAGGTAATTACCCTGCTTGTTTAAGATATGAGTAGCTTCTACATTATGGCTATAGCATAGTATTTATTTTGACAGCTTATTTTATTTTTGATATATGAAAGGTCTTTTGGCAAACTTTAACCAAAAGACCTTTTTATAATTTTACTCATACATCCAAAAATCTGATGTCTTATTAATCCAATCCATATAGTCCTTAAAAGAAGTATTTAAGTCGTATTGTGGTTTATATTCAATATCATTTTTTAGTCTATCAATTAAAAGAGGTGATCTCTCAATGTCACCAGGATCTGTGGTTATTTCATAATCAAAAGATGGGTAAACTCCTTTAAGTTTTTCACACCACTCCTTAATAGTCCACATAAAACCAGAACTTAAATGATATATCTCATAGTTGTAATTAGTAGCCATTAGTAAAGCAACTACAGATTTTGCAATTTCTCGACTATAAACCCAATCTTTATATCCTACATTTGGAAGCTTTATCTTTTCACCAATAATTGCTGCTTTAGATGTTAAAAATTGCTCACTTAGAGTATCTCTAAAACCTGTATATCTTTCCCATGGTCCAAATACTCCACCTATTCTTCCTACAACTATATTAAGATTAAAAAGTTTTTTATATCTAAGGGCAGTTTGTTCAGCTGCGAACTTAGTAATAGCATACAAATCTTTTGGCTGAGGTATAGTTTTTTCTTCACGCAACCACTTATCCTCTTTTGATGAATCTCCATAAACTGATGCAGAGCTACAATAAACTAACTTACTGATACTATTCCTTTTCATAGCTTCAAGGATTTCAACTGTACCTAAAAAATTAACTTGAGTAATTAGTTTGCTTTGCATTTTTTCTCTTTCTGGCCCTGGTGTAATAACTGCTGCATGTATAATTTCACCTATTTTATACTCATTGATGACTGAATCTAATTCTTTTCCATCCAATACATCACCTTTAACATAGGTATAATTACCTTTCCTTTTATCAAGAGAATCTTTAGCTTCTTTTGGTAACTCATTTTTATCAAATAGTATTACATCCTTACCCAAAGCAGTAAGCTCTTCAGCAATATTTATACCTATAAAACCAGTTCCACCTGTTAATAAAA
>CAZCFQ010000120.1:0-6658 GCA_964497955.1 uncultured Clostridiaceae bacterium | reverse complement strand
AAAACCTTGATTCATTCTAACAACTCCAATTTCAAATCTTCTCATTTAGATGGTCGTTAAGCATTGGACTTATTATAAATGAATACGTACAAACAACAAAGATTATTAGGTGAAATTTAAACTAGTTTTTATCTTATTATCCTATTTTTGCATTTCTCACAAAGAATTAGTGATGTTTTTAATTATTCTGATCTAACTGTCTATACCAAAACCATTCTGTCATTATACTCTATTCTATTTATTATAGTAGCACCCACTCTCAAGAATCATTCTAAACACTCTTACTTACGATTAAATAGTAAGTGTTTTTAATTGTATTGAATAATTGAAAAAAATATATTGTAGCAAGCAGTTCCAACCTATTTAATATTCAATTTCTCAAGTATAAGTTTGATTTTATGACTATTTTTCTCTGGCACCACTCTTTAATCTCATAATAAATTAAGTAAGTAAATATCATTTAGTATTCTTGCAGGCTTCGCGCTATTTTAACAAAAAGCTCAACTGAAGGTAACATAACAGCTTCATCAAAATCAAAAGCGTTATGATGGAAGCCTGCTGCAAATTCTGATCCTAATCCTATGTAGCTACCAAAGCCTCCATTTTCTTGTACCTTTCTTAACATCTCCGAGGCATCATCAGTTCCTCCAACACTTCCTATTAGCTCAAATTCATTAAACCAAGGGATCTCTTTGGCACAACTTAAAACTAAATCAATAGCTTTATCATCACTTTCTGCAGAAGGTGTGCTTCCTATGTGATCAATGCTATAATCAAGCTGATAGGTTAATGCTGCTCCTTTTATTATCGATAGCATTTTTTCTTCCCCATAACTAGCAACAACTTCATTTTCACCCCTAATTTCAAGTTCCATGTATGCATTAGGTGCTATAGTATTTCTTGAGACTCCTGCTTTTAGTATTCCTACATTGACACGTAATTTTCCTTCACTGTGAGGTGCTATTGCATGAATATTAAGAGCAGCAGTACTAGCAGCTAATAATGCATTTTTACCAATATGTGGATCTCCACAAGGATGTGCAGGCTTTCCTTTGAAATTAACATTATATCTTCTATTATCTAAAAAATCTTTTACACCACAAATAATGCCTCTTGATTTCAATGGAAGTCCATTTAACTTTGTTAAACCTATATGAGCTGCAAAAAAGTAATCTACATCGTCTAAAACACCTTTGTTAACTATACCTCTAGCACCTCCTCCTCCTTCCTCAGAAGGTTGAAAAATAAGCTTAATTTTTCCGCTTAACTCATTCTTAATTGAAATCAATCTTTTTGCAACTCCTAAACCAATTGCAGTATGTCCATCATGTCCACAAGCATGACAATAACCTTCATTAACTGATCTAAAGCCTTCTTTTTTTGGAAAATGACTATTATCATTAGATTCAGTTGTAGCTAAAGCATCCATATCAAATCTAAAAGCAATAGTTGGGCCTATTTTTTTAGTTTCTATTATCCCAACAACTCCTGTTAATCCATTCATCTTCTTAATAAGATTTTCATCACCCCCTTGTTTTATTGCTCTTTTTACTTCTAGAGTAATTTCTTCTTTTGATGGATAGTTAAATATAGAGTCTTTAGATACTATATTTTCTCCTAACTGCACTTCAAGTCCTAGTTTCAACAATATTTTTGCCACTTTACAACTTGTTCTAAACTCTCTCCATTTTGTCTCAGCATATTTATGAAAATCTCGCCTATAAAATATTAACTCTTTTTCAAACTCATCTTTGTTTAATGTCATTTTTACTCCTCCTTAGCATTAATCAAAAACATATAGCTTTTGATTGTAGTTTTCAGTTTTCTTAAGTATTTTTTGTTATCATCTAATTAAATTTAATAACTGTATACATTTTGAATCATCTATTTCTAAAGATTTAAATCTATTAAAACAGAGTGCAATACTGCACTCTGCCATTTAATAACAATAAATATCATCCATAATTATTTTTACTAATGTGTTTGTAAATAATTTAAAATAAATATTTTCTTCTAAACACATACGCTAACTTTATATATAAATGATTCTTATCCTTGTTTATTTCTTTAATAGAAACTGGTAAGCTCTTTCGATAGCTTTGCTTGGCCCTACAAGAAAAATCTGACTACCTGGTGGTATTACAGTACTTCCCCTAGGTATAATAAACTCATCATTTTCTAAGTCAAAAATGCCAGCAATTACTACATCTAAAGGGAATCCTTTTCCTCTTGATAACTCCATTATCTGCATACCAGTAGCCTTCACATCATCTTTCAATGTAACAATACATACTTCAGCTTTTCCGTTACTGAGAGATACTACTCTTCTAATCTCTGGATTCTCAATATCATATACAAATTTATTAACCATCATCCTTACAGAATGCCCTATATTGGTTGCTCCTGCAAGCTTATAAGCAGTACGATAATCAGGGTCTCTCATTCTTACAAAAATATTATCTATACCAAAGTTCTTACATAGCAATGCAAATAAAAGATTACTAGAATCCTCACGCATAACCCCAAGAGCATAATCACACTTTTCTACCCCTGCTTCTTTTAAGGTGTTTAGATTTGTAGCATCTCCATTAACAGCTATTGCTCCATATCTAGAAGAAATAGTTTCGCATTTGTCATAATCTTTTTCTATAACAACGACATCGTGATTTTTAGATAAAATTTTAGTAATGCTAATACCAACAACTCCACCGCCTGCAATTAAAATATACATATAAATCCCCCTCTATTTCCATGCTCTTTTTGAAATAATAATATATATTGGTAATAATTCTAAACGACCAGCTAACATTCCGACTATATATGTTAATTTTATCACCCAGGATAGCGATGCCATTTTATTAACCGAAAAATAAAATGGGCCTATATTACCAACAGCTGATGCCATTCCTGAAAAAGATTCTAAAGGCCCCAGATCAGAAAACAATGCAGTTATGCCTGCTCCAACTATTATAAGAAGTATCCAACCAAAAACAATCGCTGTAATTCTTAAAATTTCTTCACGTCCTATTTTTACGTTATTAATCGTTGTAGGCAAAACAGCTTTATTTGGTAGTGGAATTTTTTTAACCTCTCTTTTTAATAATTTACCTAAAACAACTATACGAAAAACCTTAATTCCACCTGAAGTAGAACCAACACATCCACCGATCACCATTAATACTAAAAACAATTGTTTGGCTATAGCAGGAAAAAAACTGCTCCCAATATCCTCAGTGCCAAACCCCGTTGTGGTTATTACAGATACCATTTGGAAAGCTATTTTTCTAATAGTTTCTTCAATTGCAACAAAAGTTACTCCCCTTGCTATTACTATTCCTATAAATGTTAGAGCTGAAAAACCTACTATTATCTTAATAAATGTTTTAGCTTCAATATCTTTAAATATATATAAGTGGTCTTCTTTTATCATTCTATAATGAACCAAAAAGTTTAATCCACCTAGAAACATGAATAATATAATTGTATACTCCATTAAGATATAGTTTTTATATCCTGCTAATTGAAAATATCCAACTGAAGCATCATGAGAAGAAAAACCTCCTGTTGATAAAGTTGTCATACTATGGATAATAGAATCAAAAGAGCTCATCCCTAAACCCCAAAGTATTAAAATCTCTATTAGTGTATAAGCAGCATATATTGCCCAAAAGTATTTTATAGTCCTATATACATTTGGTACTGGTCTAGCAGAATTAACTTTATGTCCTTCAGCTGAAAAAAGCTGCCAAGAATCACTCTCTGATCTTGTTGTAACAAATAGAAAAAAAGTCAATATTCCAAGACCACCAAGCCATTGTATAAAGCTTCTCCAAAAGATTAAAGCTTTACTCATTGTATCAAGTCCTTGAAATACAGTTATACCAGTAGTTGTAAAGCCTGATACTGACTCAAATAAAGCATCAATCAAACTTTTATTTAATCCAATCACAAATGGAATTGCACCAATAATTGATACTAATATCCAAGATATTGTACAAAGAATCATTGCAGAGGCTAAGTTCATCCTTACTCGATGATCTCTGCTAAAAATCTTGAAAAATGTAGCCAATAAAAAAGATATAAGTGCAGCATAAATGAAAGATTTATATATTAACATAGACTCATCATATAACATGGCTACTACTAAAGGGATAAGTAATAGAATAGATAAGATATATAGCAATGTGCTTGTAACTTTTATTATGGTTTTTAGTCTATTCATAGTATTCCTCATTCTTTTATTTATAATTAAGTGTTAATGCTTATATTATAAGTCTGTATTGAAGCATTCCAACTATTTTTATTTTAGTTTTATTACTTATTAGTTCTATAAAAAAATATCAAAACCTTTAATATCATAAAGATTTTTATTAACTCTACTCTGCAATATATTAGAACTTATTCTGCTTCTAAACTTGGTTTCCCTTTGGCTTTATATTTCAGATGTCATCTTTCTTTATATTTATGCTTCTTTCTAACGCTTAAAAATCATAATATTATTAATTTTTTCATTAAATTCTGGTTTTTAAAACAGATATTCATTTAATGCTACTTTTTATCTTTTTAAAGTGATAGAATATTAATTATACTTAGTAAAAATTTATAAGCAATTTAATAAGGAGGACTATTATGTATTGTAAATCATGTTCAGCAAAACTACCTGAAAGCACAAACTACTGCACCTCTTGTGGAGCAAAAGTCTCTAGTAAAACCGATACTTGGGAATGTGGAAATTGCGGATATAATGTAGAAAGAGGACTAAAAAACTGTCCTAAATGCGGGGATCCTTATAAACTATCTGTTGAATACCTAACAGCTCACCCTAACGAAAAACCTTATGAAGCAAATTTTGTGCAAGAAGATGGACTTATTAAGAGAGTTTTCTCTAGAATTATTATTATTGCATTTATTGGAGGTCTACTAATAATGTCAATATTGCTTATGAGATACTTAACTTCATAATTATTAATTTCAAATACTTATAAATTTCTATTCACTATCTAAAAGCTCTTTATAGTACTGGTGTTATTATCTCAAATTAAATACACATACATTACAAATATGCACAATGGATTTAAAAATTTTTCTAATTATAACACTCTAGTTTTTAATTTTAACCAATAAACATAGCTTATTGTGAAGGAGTTTATAAAGATTATATCGAATAAAGTAATATGTTCTACAATTAAATGGTATTTAAAAAGGAGAGATTAAATGAGATATATTGTTATCGGAGCTGGTGCAATTGGTGGTACTGTAGGTGCTTATATGGTCAAAACTGGTCATGATGTTTTATTTGTTGATAATGTAGCAGAACATGTAGACAAGATAAATGAAACGGGCCTAAAAATTACTGGCAGAGAAGAATTTATTATTAATGCACCAGCAATACTACCAAAAGACCTAGCTAAAGAGTTTAATAACTCACCTCCAAAAGCAATATTACTATGTACAAAAGCACAACATACTCGTGACGCATTAAGACCCATTATCCCCTATATGGATGAAAACTCTTATGTTGTTTCTATGCAAAATGGACTTTTAGAGTATATAATCGCTGACATGATAGGAGAAGCTAGAACAGTTGGTTCTTTTGTGAATTTTAGTGCTGATTATCATGGTCCTGGGTTAATTATGTATGGCGGCTTAGGTGCAATGTATTTTGGAGAACTAGATGGTACAATGAGTGAACGCGTTCTTAACTTAACAGAAGTAATGAAGAATAGTTTTTTAGAAAACTCTACTGCTACAGATAATATTTTTGGATATCTTTGGGGTAAAATGGGATATGCATCTCAGCTATTTGCTACAGCGGTTGTAGATGAAACTATGGCTGATGTTTATGCAATGGAAAAATATCGTAGTGTATTAGCTAACTTAGCAGCGGAGGTTGTTATGGTTGCTGATGCTAAAGGTATTAAATGCTATGGTTTCAACGGATATAATCCTGATGCTTATCGTTTCACTACACCACGAAATTGGGAAGCTATTAATGAAAGCTTAGATAAACTTGAAGCTTTTAATAGGGTTAACCTTAAGACTAAATCAGGTATCTGGAGAGATCTTGCAGTTAGGAAAAGAAAAACAGAAGTTGATTATCAAGTCAACGCAGTAGTTAAACAAGGTGAGGCTTTGAATTTAAAACTCCCACTTAATAAGTTACTTGTAGAAATCATACATGACCTTGAAGATGGTAAACGAGTTATGGATATAGCCAATTTAGATGACTTATACAATCTTGATAAGAGTATATATCCAAAAAATTAAACCCTTCCTATTATATATGAGCTAAAAATAATAAATATATTGTTTAGTAATAAAAGACAGAGTAAAAAACGCTCTGTCTTTCTTTATTTTACTGTTTAATACATTTTTTTTGTATCTAATACATTTAACAACACATCTTTAGATAAAAATCTCTTAATGTTTTCAATAAATAAATCAGTAATTCTGCGATTTTCTTTATCACTTGTACTTCCTGAATGAGGACTTATTAATACGTTTGGCATATCCCAAAGAGGACTATTTTTATGGAGTGGCTCTTTAGCAAAAACATCTAAACCAGCACCTGCTAAATGTCCATTTTCTAATGCTTTAATTAGTTCATCTTCAACTATTAATGATCCTCTACCTACGTTGATAACTACTGCATCTTTTG
>CAZCFQ010000119.1:0-6706 GCA_964497955.1 uncultured Clostridiaceae bacterium | reverse complement strand
GAAAACTTCTGCCATATGGTGAGTCAATTACATATATTGGAACCTTTTTTAATGTTTCTAATGCATCACAGTTTTGAGGGTTAAAGTAATATAGCCATTCTAAATATTGGATTATTATCCTTTAAAGTTCAATCTCTAATGATCACCAATCATATTCTTATATAAGATTTCTTTCCCTACAATTTTTCTTTGAAGATTTTTCTATATCAAGTTTACTCTTAGATCACAAAAAATTATTCCTTAAGTAAGCAGTCATGTTTTCTACATTATATTTCTGAATAGCTTTTAGCAGGTGTTTTTATTTACATTTTCTTATTTATTTGTCATATCCTCCTATTATTCATTAGATAAAATTTATTAAATTATACCTTTACAACTAATTATTTTTTTAACAAATATTGCTCTACTTATATGACTTTTGTGAATTAATAATGCTTTTAACTTCTTCTATAAGGATACTATAATTTATTGCATTAATACAGTAAACTATTAAATTTGTTACAAAGTACATTTTTTATACCATAAATCACCACTATATTACTTATATAGATTCTTCTTAGTAATCTTAGACACCATATGCTCTTCAAAATCCTCCTATAACACTGTACATACCGACCTAGTATATGGCGCTTCTTGAGCTTTATGTACCTAGTCCGCACAGTCTTCCTTTTTTTGAAAAAGATAATATTAAAATGAACTAGAAAAAGAAAATAAGGATGTACAAAATTGTACAATATTGTTATCCTGGAGGAATCAAAGCCAGGAGGAATAACAGTGATAAATCAAGCAGTAGCTCAAGCAAATTTTTTAATGAGGTTAGGAATGAAGATCAACTTTTCAGAGTTATCAAGAATCTACAAAGTAGATAGGAGAACTATCAAAAAACATGTTGAAGGAAAAGTAAGGAAAGGTAAAAACAAAAGTAAAAAGAGCTCTTTTGATCAGTATCGAGAAGAGATTGAAGACAAGCTAGCACTTAGAGGGGTAACGATTAAAGGAGTGCATGAGTACTTCATTGATAAATATGGTGAATTTAGAACATATTCAAATTTTCTTAAATATGTTAAGAAAAAGAACTGAAACCAAAGCATGTAGTTATGGGCCATCCAAGATTTGAAACTGCACCAGGAAAGCAAGCACAGGTTGACTGGAAAGAAGATATCAGGATGATATCAAAACAAGGAGTAGTTCATGAGTTTCATGTACTAAACTACAAACTTGGTTGTTCAATACACAGTGTTTTTAAGTACAGTCACTCATTAAAGACTGATGAACCAATAGAAAAATTAATCATGGCATTTAAGGAACAAAATGGAGTACCATTAACAATTTGTTTGATAATGCAAGTGCAGTTGTTATTTTACCAGTTACAAAAGATAATTATGGAGTTAATCATCTATTTTATGCTTAATTGCTTAAATATATTTAGCTTTTTGGAAGTACTCATATAATTATATAATTAAAATTGAAGTTTAAAAGTGAAGTAGAGATGTTTTCAAATTACACACCTCTACAAAATAAACTGCTATTATTATTTTACTTCTTCTTTCATTTCAAATAACTCTTTAATATCATTATGCTCAAGAACATCTGCTATTTTAAAAGCTAGCTTTAAAGATGGGTTTCTTGATCCATTTTCAATTTTATAATAAAAAGATTTAGATATATCTAAAATCTTTGCCATCTCATCTTGGTTTAGTCTCTTTACTCTTCTTGCACATTTTAGATTAAATCTCAATTTAGTAACCTCCTAATATGTATTTTAACACCTAGAGAATAATTGTCAATAGTTTACATATGATATGAGTTAAAGGATATTGCTTCCATAAAATTCTTATTATGAATCTTATTATCAGACAAAATGTAATATATATACTTTTCAAACATATATAGAACTACCGAGCATCTATTTTCAAAGTAAATGCAAAATGTCGGTATTTAGCTTTATCTTTTACTAATTAATGTACAGTATAGAATAATGGTCAAGGCGATCCGTATTGACCCCGCAGTCTAATTATTATAATAACTAACTTGTAATTGAAGAAATTTATAGTAAGTTAAGCTACACTCACTGTAACTAAAGAAGCATTATGATCCTCTAAGTAACGCATATCTTAAGAAATTTAATTGTTACTTCCAAAGTCATGAGTTAAAACCTTTAATATTATCCAATATAACAAAGGTCACTACTAAAACTTCTAGCAGTGACTTGATAAAATTAATTAATTGCAGTTATTAAACATATAGTTTAGCTATACTAGGATTACTAAAATTTGCCCATGAATAATTTGGGTCAATATATCTTACCATTCTATAAGCAATAGGTTTAAATCCTACTTTTGGCCAAAAGTTTGAAGAAGCTAAATTACTGATTCTCCAATCTGTTTTAATGTAATTATAACCTTTATAAATAAGATATTTACAACTTTCGTTCATTAATTTCTTACCAATACCTTTACCCATTTGATTTTCATATACCCCTGCTACACACAACTCTATACCACCATTTGGAATCATTAAATCATTATGAACAATTTCATAATCATAAAATCCAAGTGGCTGATCATTTTCCTCTGCTATAAAAACTATGTTATTATCTCCTACCATTTTGCTAAAACCTTCCTTAATACTTTCTATTACTTCAGGAAGTGCTGGGGCATATACTGGAGAGGCATTTTGAAACTTAGATATTATTTTTGACATATTTTCAAGTTTCTCTGCGTCTCTTTCGTTAGCTATCCTAATAATTGCATCTGTATTACTTTTTAAAGGAACATATTCGCTTATATTAAAGACTGCATGTACTTGTTCAATCGCAAAGCTTAATCTAATAAAAGCATTATAATAAACTGAATCTGCAAGAGGAACTATAATTGAATGCTTAAAACATCCTTGTTCTAGCCATAACTTTGAAACTTTTGAATATAAAAGTCTTAATAACTCATATGACTGATCTTCCTTTATTGCAACTCCTTCATATGGTACAGATATATACCTACCTCTCCTATTATCAATTTTTACTTCACCAAGTATATATCCTACCAATTCTTCATTAATATAAGCACCTACTCCTATTGATTTTCTGTTATTTAGTATATTTATTATTTTCTCTGAAATGCTTTGCTTGTTTTGTAAGCTATTATTTAGAAATGGAAAAATTTTAATCTCATTTTTCTGCCGTTTGTATAACAAATCTGATAAATCGGATATATTAGATAATATTATTGGTTTAAAATTTATATTTTTCATTATTGCACCTGCCTTTGTAAAAGTTTAACCCCATCATATGAAATAAGTTCGCTTATAGAAAAGTATGTAATTAATATTTAGATGATATCATATAAGCATTTAACATGTACACAGTATTGTAGTAAATCATTAATTTACCTGCAAGATGATGATAAGTAAAAACTGCCTCACTAAAGCATCTATACTTATTGTATAACAGTCTTTTTATGTGATATGAGGTGGAACTTGTCCTTCTAATAAATGTACATTATATGTTACCATTCTTATTTTTTATTTGCAATATCTGTAACATTATCATATCCAGCTTCTCATATTTAAGATTTCCTCATATATATTGTTGATATCTAAGTCTTTTTATAGGAGGCTTCTTTCTTTCACAAGAATTATTATCAGTTAATCTTATTTGTATAAAAAAGCGTAACATTATCGATAAATTATTATTTTTGCCAATAAATTTGTACTTTTATAAAGCTTTACCTATTATATATTAAAGTAATACTTTATTATATTTAATTATTATATTGACTTTATTAATAATTACTTCTATAATAAAGTTATGTCAAATTTATAGAAGTGATGAGGTTAGTGAGTATAAATTTATAGGTTTAATGTTAGACATTTTTTTTAGTGAAATAAATCTGTTTATAAAATCCTATAACTATTAATGCATTCAAAACATTAAGGAATATTCTTAATTATGAGACAGTACATAAGCTCACATTTAAAATAAGAATGTTTTGGATTAGCAGTATTATATAGTTAAAGATATCTGTACACACAAAATCAGCTCTATAGTAAAATTTGGTGTAAAAAATAATTTAGTGGAGGATCACACAAAAATGAAAATTGAACAGGGATGGCTACAACAAACAATCGAAGAATTAATTAAACGATTCAACATTCCCTCTATGCAGGTAGCTATTGTCCAAGAAGGTAAAGTAATCTGTGCGGGCAGTGGTGTGCGAGAAGTTGAAAAGATGACATTAGCAAACGAGGATACTATCTACTCAATCGCATCAATCACAAAGACTTTTGTAGCTGCCGGGGCAAGTTTACTCGTGGATGATGGTATTATTACTTGGGATGAACCAATTCTAACATACTTACCAGACTTCAAGATGTACAATGAATCTCTAACACAAAGCGTTACAATGAGAGACCTTTTAAGTCATCGCACAGGAATTCCACGTCATGATAAATCTTGGTCTTTAAGACGAGATCAATTACAGCTTACTGACATTATTAAAAACATCTCTTTTTTAGAACCTAGTCAACCTTTACGCCATATCGCACAATATAATAACTATATGTTTGCTTTGGCTGCTTATATAATTGAACAGCTCACAGGTAAGGCTTGGGATGAGTTTATCACTGATCGCCTTCTCAAACCATTAAAAATGAATAATACTTTCTTCCGAAAAAGAAATATACTAGAGCATACAAACAGAGCAAAAGGATATCAGACTACTGCTAATAAAACAGTAGCAATTCCATATGGTGATATTTACTTCATGGGTGGTGCGGGATGTATTAGTTCATCTATTTCAGACATGTCTAAGTGGGTTCAATTTCATTTAAATGAGGGTCGAATAGGAGACCTTCAACTTATTTCTAAAAAAACTATCAAAGAATTAGTCACCCCTATTGTAGCTAAAGAAGTAATCCCTTGGATCCAATTTCCAGAATTTTCAGATCATTCTTACGGAATCTGCTGGTTGATAAGCTATTATAAAGGACATAAAATAGTTTCAAAGTCTGGTGGTCTTGATGGCTTTTTAAGCGATTTAGCTATAATTCCTGGATTAGATTTTGGAATAATTAGCCTAACAAATGGCATAAATCATATGGCTATTCCTATACTCGAGAACATGATTTATGACAAACTTTATGGATTAGCTGACAGTAAGTGGATGGATCGCTACGAAGAGGAGTTTAAAAAATTTAGAAATATTGCTAAAGAGGATTTTGCGAAAGAAAAAGAAAGAGTCGGACATAGTATTATACCTCGTGATTTACAAGATTACATAGGGAAATACACTCATCCTGCATATGGAGATTATGTAGTTAGTCAAAAGGGCCAAAAACTGATGATGACTTATCGTGGGAAGTTAGTTGCAATTAGTCATGTTATTGCAGATAATTTTATGCTTATCATAGAATCTTCAAACCAGGCTATCCCATTACAGTTTCATGCGAGCTTAAAAGGTAGCATACAAGGACTTAGCATAGGATTAGAATCTAAAATATCTAACGGCATTTTCTTTAAAAAACAAGTGTAGAGTTAGCAAAAGTAAAATAATTCGAGAATAATTTTTGAGCAATTACATTATTTCCTTCTCTTTTTATAATCCTTTAAATTAAATAGGTAGCAGACATTTTGGTGTCAACCACCTTTTTCTTAGTAGCTAGAAGTTCAAATTGGCTATAACTGTTTATCGCTAAATATTAGATTTAACTATAGGATAATACCAAATATGGTGAAAATAGCAGACTAAAAGTTATTTTTCTTATCATTTCAGTCTGCTATTTTCAATACCTAAATATCTTTAACAAGCAAATTTGAGCAACTAATAAAACTTTATTCCAAAAGAAAAGCCAGATATCAGTCACCTCTAACTTTGTGCAAAATTAAAATATTTGTAACTTTTAATTAATAATCAACGCTTAAGTATGCATGACTTTATTGATACTCTAAAAAATTGATATAATAAAACACTCTCTTTTCCTTAGATCATTTAATATTAGATCAAAGACAAATAATTTATAATCCATCTGTTAAAATTACTATATAAATACTTTCATTTTCATTTTCATTTCTTGTTTTATTCTTCCTTGAGTAATACTTCTTTAATAAATATATTGACAATTTTTGGATCAAATTGTGTTCCAGAGCATCTCATCAACTCTTGTATTGCTTCTTCTTTTATCTTTATTTTTTGATAAGGTCTTTTAGCTGTCATGGCTTCATAAGCATCAGCGACCGTAATTATTTTTGATAAAAAAGGTATTTCTTCTCCCATTAAACCTTCCGGATAACCTGAGCCATCTAGTCTTTCGTGATGATATAAAACTGGTTCAGCTAGATGTGTAAACTCATCTACACTTCTTAGAAGTTGATAGCTAGTTATTGGGTGTTTTTTGATTTCTTCCCATTCTTCTATAGTTAACTTTTGCTGTTTTTTCAATAGTTCAGGAGATATAACAATTTTTCCAATGTCATGTAATGAACCAGCTAGTTTTGCATTTTCAATTTCTTTCTCACTATAGTTCATTGCTCTTGCAATGCTGGCACAATATTGTGATACTCTTTCAGTATGAATTTGTTCTTGATCATACTTGTTATTAATATCAATCAATACTTTTTCTATAGTTTTGCTTCTCATAGTTTTACCATATTTTATCTTATTCTTATACATCTTATTATCTGCTTCTTTAAATACTTCAAAAATATCTTCAT
>CAZCFQ010000118.1:0-6709 GCA_964497955.1 uncultured Clostridiaceae bacterium | reverse complement strand
AAGTTTGTCAAAATTGGATGCAATATCAATTAATAAAAAGGTATCTAGAAGAGTTGAGAGATAATCAAACCTTAGTAGTTTCATCAGGTCATCCCGTTGGTTTATTCAAATCTAAGAAAGAAGCTCCTAGAGTTATTATTACCAATGGACTTTTAATAGGAGCTTTTGATGATCAAGAAAACTGGCATAGAGCAATGCAATTAGGAGTATCAAATTATGGTCAGATGACTGCTGGTGGATGGATGTATATTGGACCACAAGGAATCGTTCATGGGACATATAGTACAGTATTAAATGCTGGTAGATCCAAGCTAGGTATTCCAGAGGAAAAGGACTTGGCAGGTATTTTAATGGTTTCATCTGGACTTGGTGGAATGAGTGGTGCTCAAGGTAAAGCTGTGCGTATTGCAGGTGGAATTGGATTAATTGCTGAGGTTGATTACAGTAGGATTCAGACTAGGTTTGAACAAGGATGGGTAGATACAATTAGTAAGACACCAGAAGAAGCATTTAATATAGCTTTAGACAGTGTAGAAAATAAAGAAGCTATTGCAATAGCTTTCCATGGTAATATAGTTGATTTATTAGAGTATGCTCTAAAAAACAATGTAAAAATCGACTTATTATCAGATCAGACATCATGCCATGCTGTGTATGATGGTGGATATTGCCCTCAAAGTGTTTCTTTTGAAGAAAGAACAAAACTTTTAGATAATAATAAAAGTAGATTTAAAGAGTTAGTTGACAAAAGTTTAAAAAAACATTTTGAAGTAATAAGTAGTTTGGTTGATGAGGGAACCTATTTCTTTGATTATGGTAACTCATTTATGAAAGCTGTTTTTGATTCTGGGGTAAAAGAAATAGCTAAGAATAAAAAAGATACAAATGATGGATTTATTTTTCCATCATATGTGGAAGATATAATGGGACCAGAGCTATTTGATTATGGTTATGGACCATTTAGATGGGTTTGTCTATCAGGTAAAAAAGAAGATTTAAGAAAGACAGATAAAGCAGCAATGGAATGTATAAATCCAGAAAGAAGATTTCAAGATAGAGATAACTGGGCATGGATAAGGGATGCTGAAGAAAATGAATTAGTAGTTGGCACACAAGCTAGGATTTTATATCAGGATACCAAAGGCCGTGTAAAAATAGCTCTAGAGTTTAATGAAATGGTTAGAAATGGAGAGGTTGGTCCTATTATGCTGGGAAGAGACCATCATGATACTGGAGGAACTGATTCGCCATTTAGAGAAACTTCAAATATTAAAGATGGAAGCAATATAACAGCCGATATGGCTATCCAATGTTATGCGGGTAATGCTGCTAGAGGTATGAGTCTAGTCGCTTTACATAATGGTGGAGGAGTAGGAATAGGTAAAGCAATTAATGGTGGATTTGGATTAGTTTTGGATGGTAGCGAAAGAGTAGATGAGATTATAAAGAGTTCAATGACATGGGATGTTATGGGCGGTGTAGCTCGTAGAAGTTGGGCTAGAAATAATAATGCAATGGCTACAGCAATGGAGTTTAATAATGAGAATGATGATTACCATGTAACATTACCATATATTGCTGATGAAAAGCTTATTGATAAAGTAATAAGTGAGAAATAATAAAGGGGTTTGAAATGAATAAAATAGTTGAATGTGTTCCAAACTTTAGTGAAGGTAGAAATCTTGAAGTAATAGAAAAAATAGTAGAAGAAGTAAGACTAGTTGATGAAGTAACTCTATTAGATTATGCTCCTGATGCAGATCATAATAGAACAGTAGTTACATTTGTAGGTTCTCCTGACGGAGTTTCGAAAGCAGCTTTCAATTTAGCAAAAAAAGCCACAGAACTCATTGATATGGAAATTCACAAAGGTGGCCATCCAAGAATGGGTGCTACAGATGTGATACCATTTATTCCTGTGGATAATATAAAGATGAGTGAATGTGTAGAACTAGCAGAAACATTGGGTGCAAAGTTGGCAGCAGAATTGAATATTCCTGTATATCTTTATGAGTCAGCTGCTAGAAAGCCAGAGAGACAAAATTTGTCTACTATTAGAAAAGGTGAATACGAAGGATTTAAAACAAAGATTAAACTGCCGGAATGGAAACCAGACTTTGGAAAAGCAGAATTACATTCTACAGCAGGTGCCACAGTAGTAGGTGCAAGACCTTTTCTTGTGGCTTACAATGTTAACTTAGATACATCTGATATTAAAATAGCTAATAGAATAGCAAGAAAAGTTCGAGAAAGTAGTGGAGGACTTAAAAATATTAAAGCAATGGGTGTTAAATTAGAAGAAAGAAATATTGTCCAGGTTAGTATGAATCTAACTAATTACAAAAAGACAGCTATTTATAGAGCTTTTGAAATGGTTAAAATGGAAGCAAAAAGATATGGAGTTAATGTAATTGGGAGCGAAATTATAGGCTTATTACCAATGGATGCATTGATAAATAGTGTAGGATACTACCTACAATTAGAAGGATTTAATAAAAATCAGATACTTGAAAAGAGAATCTAAATGAACTCTGATAGTTATGCGATAATAAATGCTAATATTTTAACAGCAAAAGATGAAGGACAACCATTAGCTGGTAATTCTCAAAGTAATTTGTCGTCTTATAAGCATATGGTAATAAAAAATGGTAAGATTACAAAAATAACCAATGAACTCGAGGGTATTAATGAACATAATATCATTGATATGGATGGATCTTTAATAACACCAGGATTGATTGACCCACATACTCATCTGGTTCACGGAGGTTCAAGAGAACATGAAATTCCACTGAAGTTAAAAGGTGCTTCATATATGCAAATACATAACGCAGGTGGAGGAATAGCTAGTACAGTCAAAGATACAAGAAAAATGACTGCTAAACAACTAAAAGAAAAAGCAAAAAAGGATTTAGAACACATAGTTAGTTTAGGAGTTACAACAGTAGAAACTAAGAGTGGATATGGACTAAATTTTGATGATGAAGTTAAGTGTCTAGAAGTAACTAAAGAGCTAAATAAAGAATTTAATATTGATATAGTAAGTACTTTTATGGGAGCTCATTCTATACCGACTCTTTATAAAAATAATCCTGATCAGTATGTAAGTTTCATCTGTGAAGAAATGATACCTTATGTATCTAAAAACAGTTTAGCAAAATTTTGCGATGTCTTTTGTGAAGAAGGTGTTTTCAATTTAGCTCAAACAGAAAGAATATTATTAACAGCTAATGATTATGGCTTAAAAATGAAATTACATGCTGATGAGATTGTTTCTATTGGTGGTGCTGAGTTAGCTGCAAAGTTGAATGTAACTTCTGCTGACCATTTAATGGCAATTTCTGATCAAGGTATCAAAGATTTATCAAAAACCAATGTAGTTGCAGTATTACTCCCGGGGACATCTTTCTATTTAGGAAAAGACTACGCCCCTGCAAGAAGAATTATTGAGAATAATGTAGCAGTAGCTTTGGCAACTGATTATAATCCTGGTAGTTGTCCTTCAGATAACTTTCAGTTTATTATGAATTTAGGATATCTGTACTTAAGAATGAATCCAAATGAAATATTGAATGCATGTACAATAAATGCTGCATATTCTTTGGATGTTGCTAACAAAGCAGGTAGCTTAGAAGTTGGAAAGAACGCAGACTTTATAGTATGGAATAGCAATAATTTAGAATATATTATCTATAGATTTGGCATAAATCATGTTAAATCAGTATATAAATATGGGAAAAGAATATATGAGGTGTAAAAATGAATAATTTAGTTGATTTATCATTAAAAGAGTTTTGTGAAGAATTAAGTTCTTCGTCACCAGCACCTGGTGGAGGCAGTACAGGAGCATTAGCTGCTTCATTAGCTTCTTCGTTAGTTTCAATGGTAGCTAATTTAACAATAGGAAAAAAGAAGTACAAAGAACACGAAAATGAAATGAAAAGTGTCAAAGAACAATCTAATAATTTGACAAATAGTCTTTTAAAACTTGTAGACCAGGATACCATAGCTTTTAATAAGGTGATGGAGGCATTTAAAATGCCTAAAAGCACAAAAGAGGAAAAAAAATTAAGAAGTGAAACTATACAAAAATCAATGAAAGGAGCTTGCGAAGTTCCTTTGGAAATTGCAAAATATAGTGTAAAAATAGCATCCGTGAGCAATAAAGTCGCAAGACATGGGAATAAGAATGCTGTTACAGATGCAGGTGTTGCTGCAAGGCTAGCAGAAGCGAGTTACTATGCAGGCGTATACAATGTTAAAATCAATCTTGCTTCTATTAAAGATAAAGAGTATGTTGATCAGAAAAATCAAGTTTTAGAAAAGTTAGAAAAGGATCTATATCAAATGATTAACCCTGTTTACGAAATATGCAATAAAATTTAAATGAGGGTATAAGATAGAAGAATATGGACTAATTTTACTTATTGTAAAATTGGTCTTTTATTTTGATATCTATCAATTGATTAATCTTTTATAAAAACCTATATATATGATAGAATAAGTAAGTAAGAATATATGCTTATATATAATTAAGCTTATAAATGAAGGAGGTTTTAAGATTGCCATCATTTTTGATAACAGATGTAGGTAGCACAACCACAAAAGCAATCTTGATTGAAGAAATAAATGGAGAATATCGATTAGTTGATCGAGCAGAGTCTCCAACAACTGTAGAAGAACCATTTGAAGACGTTAATATTGGTGTAAGAAATGCTATTAATAGTCTGGGAAGAATTTTAGACAGAAATTTATCTGGTGAAGGTTCATTAACAGCACAAGGAATAGATTATTATACTTCAAGTAGTGCAGGTGGTGGACTTCAGGTCTTGGTTATTGGGTTATATAGTAAGATAACAGCAGCAAGTGCTAACAAAGCTGCACTTGGTGCAGGAGCTATATTATTAGATACTATTTCTACCGATGACGTTAGACCAATTTATGAAAAAATAGATGCATTAAGACAAGCAAGGCCAGACATGGTTTTACTAACAGGAGGCATTGATGGAGGAAGTGTGGATTTTGCACTTGAGTTTGCAGATATTATAAATTCATCAAATCCTAAACCTAGATTCGGCGATGATATCAAATTACCTGTGATATATGCTGGGAATAAAGATGCAGCAGATTTAGTAAAAGATACACTTTCTGAAAATTTTGATTTGCATGTAGTGCCAAATTTAAGACCAAATGTAAATGAAGAAAACTTATCTCCTGCTAGAGATCAAATACATGAGTTATTTTTAAGTCATGTTATGCAACAAGCTCCAGGATATAAAGAATTAAGCGAAGCAGCAGTAGCAGATATAGTGCCAACTCCTAAAGCAGTTGGAAATATAATGACTATTTTGGCAAAAAGAGAAGACTTAAACATAATTGGAACAGATATTGGTGGAGCTACTACTGATGTTTTTTCAGTTATAGATGAAACATTTAATAGAACTGTAAGTGCAAACATGGGTATGTCTTATAGCATAGGTAATGTTTTGGAACAAGCTGGGATTGAAAACGTTAAGAGATGGCTGCCTTTTGAAATAGATGATCAGGAGTTGGGTAATATGATTGCAACAAAAATGCTTTTTCCAACTACTTTACCTGTATCTTTAAAAGAATTATTAATTGAGCAAGCTATTGCTAGAGAAGCCTTAAGGATTTCAATAAATCATCATCATGATTTAATTACAGCTTTACCAGGCAAAGAAAGTGCTAGAGATTTTCTAAAAACAGAAGAACAAAAGGTAAAAGATTTTACTACTACTGAAAGCTTATTGGATATGAATAAAATTGGATTAGTAATCGGTAGTGGTGGAGTATTATCTCATGCCCCAAGGAGAGAGCAAGCTGCAATTATGCTTTTAGATTCAGCTGATTTCATTGGGCACACAGATTTAGCTGTTGATAGTATATTTATGATGCCACATTTAGGGGTTTTATCACAACACTATCCTGATATAGCTTTAGAAGTATTGTTAAAAGACTGTTTTATCCCCTTGGGCTCTGCTATTAGTGGCAGTGGAGAAGTTAGTAAAAAAGAATGCGCTGCTACTGTTAAAGGAGTAGTAGGAAGTAAAGAAGTAGATGACAAAATACAGGCTGGTAAAATTGCATTTTATGATTTAGCAGAAAATGAAACAGCTCACATTACAGTAACACCTTCAGGAAAAGTAGATATTGGTAATGGACAAGGAAAATCTGATAAGTTTGATGTTACTGGTGGTAAATCAGGATTAATTATAGATATGAGAAAAACATTAGCAAATAATGATTTTGATAAAGATCAATTAGTTGAATGGCTGATTGAGTCAAGAGCATTTACGAAAGAAGAATTAGATAATGTTGGGAGGGAAGATTAATGAAATATCAAAAAATTAGAAGAACAAGAATCCTTCCTTATCCTGGAGAACTAATTGCAGAAGTTGGTCAAGAAGTTGAACCTAATAATATAATAGCAAAACTTGACTATGTTCCAGGGAAAGTATACAAAATTCCTGTAGCAAGTAATTTGTCTTTGCCTTACACAAAGTTGAATGAAGCCTTAGTAGTTGAAGAAGGTCAACATGTGCAAAAAGGTGATATTTTGGCAATAAACAATATTTTCTATACTCCATACGTCAGTATTTGTCCAGTAGAAGGAGTAGTGGGAATTATATCAAAACATCTGGGTATGTTGTATATAAGAGATTATATACCTTTAGATAATGATCGTGAA
>CAZCFQ010000117.1:0-6743 GCA_964497955.1 uncultured Clostridiaceae bacterium | reverse complement strand
AATCTAATGCTTTTCTTATTTTCATTTCCTTTTCGTAATTTGTAATTGAAAGAGCATTTGTTTCTTTGTCATAAAACTGTAGGGAGTCCTCTCTATCCTTTTTGGCAATATTTATAGCTGAGGTAGCTGCTTTAAAGATATCTTCATCTTTTGTTCCATCCTGTGGATAAAAACTTACCCCCATACTAACTGTTATAAATATTTCTTCGTTACTTATTACATATTTTTGATTAATGATTTTGTGTAAGTTTATAACACGACTTGTTATTTCCTCATTAGAACGCCCTTCCAATATTAAAGCAAACTCATCATTTCCCAGTCTAGCTATTACGCCACTGTTATTTTTGTACTTTTTTAGTCTCTTTGATAATGCTATTAGCACCTGGTTACCAAATGGAAACCCTTTTGCTTCATTTATAGATCTAAAATTATTTATGTTCATTATTATAAGTGCTAATAGGTTTTTCTGTTCCTTAGCAAATTTAATAATATTTGCGAAATTTTTTGCTAAGTAACTTCTATTAGGTAATTTTGTAAGAGAATCAAAATATTTTAAATAGTATATATCCTTTTCACTTTGCTTATAAGGTGTAATATTTATTATGTTTCCTGTGTAGTAAGAATCTTCAGCATAGGAAATATAATTAATTTTAATTAAAAATGAATTCATATTTCCTGAGTCTTTCTGAAAAATTACTTCTTTAGAATATGTGCCTGCCCTTTTTGCATTCTTAAACATTTCATATTTAAGAAATTCAAAGTTATCAATATTGAATCTTTCATCAATTTCTGGGTAATCAAAACCAATAGTGTCTCTAAATGACTGATTACTATAAACAACTTTGTAATCTTCATTAAGGATAAAAATGCTTTCTTCTGTGTCTGATAAAATTTGTAAAACCATTTCTAGCTGCTTTTGCACTTTCTTCTTAACTTCAACTTCATTAGATAAAACTTCTTCAGCAGCTACTAATTGCCTAATAGTATCAGATAACTCCTCATTAGATAATTTTAACTTCTTTTCATTTCTACTTAAACTACTTAAAAAATCAGATGATTTATCTAAAATATTGTTTAAAGTCTTTCTAGTCTCAATAAAAGAAGTTTTATCTAGCACTGGTAACCGATAGTTAGGTCTATTTTCCATAGATATTTTACTTATATCTTCATCTAAAGCTTTCAGTGGTAAAATAATTTCTTTTCTTTGGCGGCTGATGAAAAATGAAAGAGTTGAAATTGTGATAATTAAAGTAATAGCAAAAAGATAAATGAAAGACTTTTTAGTGGAGTTATAGTCACTTAAAGGAACAAAGCTTGCTACAGTCCAGTCGGTTGATGCAATAGCATTGTAGGCAATGTACCCCTCTTCTTCAAGCTTAACTTCAGAAAAACCTGCTGGTTCTTCATTGATAGAAACTGATAGTCTTTGACATATGCTATCAATATTTTTTGGTGCTATATCATCACCAGGTGGCAAGAGAATATTTCCGTTACCATCAATAATAAATGAGTATCCATTTTTAGATAATTTTTGATCTTTTACAAATTGTAAAATTTTATCAATTCTAATATCTCCACCTACTACTCCTATTAAATCATTGTTTGTATCTCTGACTTGTTTAGCTAGTGTTATAATATAATGATCTTTAGAAGCATTAAGAAAAGCTTCTGTAAAGTTTACTTCATCATTTTTTAAACTTATTTTATACCAAGGTCTCTCTCTAAGGTTAAACTCAGCAGGAGGTATCCATCCACTAGCATTAATCATTTTATTATCAGTTGTACCATAATATATTGAAAATAAAGATTTATTTTCTTTAAGAAGATTCTCTAAATATTGAAGTATTTTTTTGTCATTCTCCTCAAAACCAATATAATTGGTTGCGCTTTCAATAGTTTTCGCTTCTCCTTGTAATCTTTCATAAATTACATTCGCAATTCTTTTACTGTTTAAATTTAATCTTTCTTTAACTTCACTATCGAAAGCAGATTTGAAAAAGAAATATTGGGTATGCATTGCTATTAGTACAATAATAATCAATGCTATCCCAAAAATATAGAATGATTTTATTGCTTTTTTCATTAGAGACCTCCTCTCTTGTAATATTAACTGTAAAACATTCTCAATTTTAAAAAATGGTAACTCAATACAAAAATATAGATCAATAACAGCAGGATAAATCTACTCAATAAGTTATTGAATTATTTTGTCACTTTCTTTAATAAATCTATTACAGCTCATCATTAGTTAAATGCTTCTTATCTACTCTTATCGGTAAAATTATATAATAATTTAATATATATAATATTTTAACAAGTGAAATGAACATTTTAATAAAATAAAAATCCCTTAATGATTATCATTAAGAGATTGTTTCAGTATTGTATTTTTTATAGTACAAAGATAATAATGCCTAAAAGACAGTTACCATAAATATCTTAATATGCAGCCTCCATCAAACTTTTTGTAAATCCCCATCTTAAAATTTCTAATTACTTACTGGAATCTTCGGAGTTACTTTAATTACTAAATCATCGTTATCGTCTGGCACTCCTCTACCATCTCTATTATTAGTTAAAAGATATATTGATCCTTGATAAAACTTTGCATTTCTAATTCTACCATAATCTCTAAAGAGTTCCTGTTGTCTAATAAAGTTACCTTCATCATCTAAGTCAATCCTCATAATCATGTTACCCCTCAATCCAGCTACGAAAAGTGTCTTTTCTATAAGATTATCAAGGTCTAAAAAATCAATTCCAGATGGAGCTAGTGTGAACTCTGTGTAGCAAGCTATTGGAGGTTCAAACTCTGGATTGCTTTCATCACAAGTTATAATTGGCCAACCATAATTTTTTCCAGGCTCTACCAAATTTATTTCATCATGTCTATCAGGTCCATGATCACTTGCAAATAGCTGTTTAGTTACAGGGTGCCATGATATGCCTTGAGGGTTCCTAAATCCGTAAGCATAAATAGGGTTGTTTTCATAAGGATTATCTTCTGGGATAGTTCCATTAGGATTAATCCGTAATATTTTACCAGCCAAAGACTTAACATCCTGCGATAAGTTAGGGTCACTTGCATCTCCTGTAGTAATATAGAGTTTATCATCAGGACCAAACTTAATTCTTCCGCCATTATGATATCTTGATCCTGGAATATTATCTAGAATATATTGTTCATCTATTAGAGTATTATCACTGAAAGTAAATCTTGAAACTCTATTAAGTATTTGCCCATCATCTTGATATGTATAATATACAAAGAGATTATTGTTTTCTGTAAAATTTGGGCTTAACGTCAAACCAAGTAAGCCGCCTTCACCTATATGGCTCACATTATGAATACTATAGACTTCTCCTTCATCAAGTATGACTAATTCTCCTCCTCTTTGGGTTATTAAAAATCTACCATCAGGTAATGGTTCTATTTCCCAAGGAATAATAAGCCCTTGTCCTATAACTTCCACTTCAAACTCTATGTCTTCAATTGAGTAAACGTTTTCTACTGGCTTTGCTTCTTCATTATCGTCTGGTTCATTTTCTTTAGGATCATTTTCTACCATACTAGGGTCAAAATCTGGTCTAAATACAGTTTTTGCCAATAGGAAATCTAGTCCGCCCATTTGCCATACTAAAGCTATTATAATTACTAATACAATTAACAAGAACCATTTTTTATTCATCATTACACATCCTTAATACATTATTTCAGCAATTAATAATCTAGATTCACATAAGTTAAATTAAATATTGGATATAGATAGTAATCTTGCTTTTTCTAGTATCATTAATGATAGTTGGCAATATTATTGTATCAATAATATTGCCAACTATAAATACTTATTATTATCTTGCATATAATACATCTTATCTTAACTATTTTAAGATTCTATTAATCGTATTTCACCGGTATTACCATTTAACTCTACTTTTTGCCCATTAGAAAAAACTTTTAATGCATCATTTACACCTGCTACTGAAGGTATACCATACTCTCTAGCAACAACAGAGCCGTGTGACATGGGTCCTCCCATTTCAGTTATTAAACCACCTATTTTGAGAAACAAAGGAGTCCATACTGGATTTGTTGCTTTAGTTACTAATATATCTCCTTTATTTAGCTTCCATCCTTCTTCTGGATTTTTTATGATTTTCACTAACCCTTCAAATACTCCTGAAGATACTGGTAGTCCAAATATCGTATTAGTTTTGCTAGAACTACTTGGAGTATAAAAGACTTCTCCTTTACTAGTCATAACTCTTGGGACTGCTGCTCTTTCTAACTCCTTGTAATAATATTTTTTGTTCTCTTTTACAGTTTTATATAGGTTCTTATCTGATTTAATATCTTCAATACTTAAAAAGCTGATATCTTCTTTCTTTTCTATTAAATTTTTCTCAACTAACTCTACTCCAATTTCTAAAAAAATCTCTCTAAAAATTGCAACCCCTTTACTCATTGTATACTTGGGTAGTTCTCTAACTCCAAACAAATTTCTATAATCAATAAGAAGTTTTCTTGCTTTTTTTGCTTCTCTAATTGTTCCTTTTGCTTTTATTGTTTTATAAATATTTTGAATTGATTCAATAGCTTCTTCTCTATTTGTGTAGAATTTTTCGATACTTTCATTATAATTACCTTTTTCTAAGTAAGTACTTATTAGAGTGATAATATAGCTAGGATTCTCTTGCCATCTCTTTACACCTGGGTCAATCTCTAAATAAGCTCTATGGCCATATGTATTCATAAAGTCTTGTATGTTTTTATTATCTAAAGAAAGTTTTGAATCACTTTGGTCAATATCTTTTGCAATCTCTAATATTTTCATATTCATTTCAGTAGTGACATTATGAGGTAGTGATTTCTCAACTTTGCTAATAATAGTAATGTCTTCACTATGCTTTCTAAATATTTTCTTCACCTTTTTCAAGTAAGTAAAAGATTTGATTACATAGTAAAGTATTTCTAAAGGTAGATAGTATAATACTTTAGTTATATTTGTTTCAATAAATTCTAATTTTTCTTCTTTAGTAGTTGCCTCTTTTGATTCCTGCTTAAGTAATTTTATTTGAGTTTCACTATGATTAAATGCCTTTTCAACAGCATTTTCGGGTGAAGCAAAAGTACCATATACCATTTTAGAAAAAGAACTTACAATAAATGATAAGAAAGAAATGTTAAATGAACTCAAAATAGAAAAAATAACCTTTAATAATGATCCTCTCTCTTGTTTAATCTTAGTTTTATATCTTTTAAATACTTCTATTAAAGTTTTTACTGTTAAGGGGTCCATAGCTGAAGGATTGTTTTCTAAGAGATTCCACCCTCTTTCAAACCTACTTAGTTCAGTAGTATCTACAAATAACCTACCTCCAGCATTTTTTATCCATATTTTAGGCAATATGCTTTTCAAGAACTTACTCCACACGTCTAATCCTAGAGGAGTCAAAGGTTCTGGCATAACTTTATCTACTAATAAAAAATTTGTAAAAATCTTCAGTTTACTATCATCAACTTTTGGCTTTAGTTCTGGAAAAAGCGTAGTGATTGGTCTTGATTGAACAATATAGCAGGAATTATTGTAAAATACCCATTCTATATCTTGTGGTTTATCAAAAAAATGTTCAATACTTTTACTTAACTTACAAATCTCTTGAATCTCTAGCTCATTTAGTGATGGAGTATTTCTCATGTTCAAAGGAACATCTGTCAAACTGGTACTTATTTCTTTTAACACAGTCATTTTTTCTTTTGTTGAAATATTTGATTCAACAATCTCATTGGTCTCTTTACTTATAATCCATTGATCAGGAAACACCTCACTACTAACAATAGCTTCACCTAATCCCCAAGAGGAATTTATTACTATTTGATCTCTACGATTATTAATAGGATTTGCTGTGAAAGTAATGCCTGATTTATCAGCTTTAACTAGCTTTTGGATTAAAACATTATGAGATAACTCAGATTTTATTAGATTATTATCAAATCTATAAGTTAAAGCCCTATAATTCCACAAAGAAGCCCAACATTTTTTAATAACTTTTGTTAGCTCTACTTCTCCTTTTATGTTTAAAAAACTATCATATTGACCTGCAAAAGAAGTATCAGGCAAATCTTCTAAACTAGAAGATGATCTTACTACCACGATTTTATCATCCAAATCTTCATATGCATCATTAATCTCATTCAAAATATCAGTAGGTAATGTTCCTTTTTCAAATAATTTTTTTAATTCATGTGAAACTGTTTTTAGCTTATCTCTATTAATGTTTTCTATCAAGCTACTAATTTTAGTGTCAATATTATTAAAATAAACAAATTTTTCATAAGCACAATTCATCAAGACAAAACCATTTGGAACATTAAATCCAGCATTAACTAACTTAGCTAGATTAGCTGCTTTTCCTCCTACATTGTTATAATCTTCTCTAGAGATATTTTTTAATGATTTTATGTAAGTCACTTAATTCACTCTTCCTCTATCTTTTTTATAAATTACTATATATAAAGATTTACAAAACAACTATTTCTTAATATTTAAATTTCATTATATCATATATCAAAAATTAGTTAGACTATTATCTAATAGTCTAACTATATTTTACAGATATACTTAACAAAAGTCAAAAGTGTACGATATTTAATCTAAAAGTATTATTGACCCTCTAGCTTATATATAATATGCACAAAAAAAGTCAAGAGAACTTCTTTTATAAATTATATACTAAATAGC
>CAZCFQ010000116.1:0-6767 GCA_964497955.1 uncultured Clostridiaceae bacterium | reverse complement strand
CAATACTAGAAACTTTAATTAAATAATCTAACTTTGACTTACCTTCTTCTTGGAATTTTTGATGTATTTTTAGTAATAAAGGAAGAACTTCTTCAGCTTCACCTAAAACTATTATATCAAAAAAAGGAGCGACTGGCTCAGGATTAAATGCACACGGTCCCCCACCTATGACAATTGGGTCAGATTCTGATCTATTAAGTGACCTTAGAGGTAGATTAGCCAGTTTCATCATATTGAGAATAGTCGGAAAACTCATTTCATACTGCAAACTAAATCCCAAAAAATCATAATCTTTAAGTGGTTTCCAGTATTCTAAACAGAATAAAGGGATATTTTCTTTAATTAGCTTTTTTTCCATATCTAAATGAGGTGCAAAAACCCTTGAAGCTAAAGCATCTTTTTCTTTGTTTATTAAATCATAAAGTATTTGAAAACCTGGATAAGACATCCCTATTTCATACACATCTGGAAAAGCTAATGCAAATTTTGTCTTTATATTATCAAAGTCTTTATGTATAGCATTAACTTCATGACCTATATATCGAGCAGGGCTCCTAACTTCAGTTAAGATTTTATCTATTATTTTATCCATTAACTACTCTCCGTTCTTACAAATATCTGTTAAAACTGAATCTTCTTATGTCTCATTCCTATATTTAAAATAATTGCTAAAGCTATTGAGTTAACTAAGAAGGATGACCCTCCTAAACTTATAAATGGTAATGGTAACCCTGTAACTGGCATCAAACCCATAGTCATACCAATATTAACCCAAGTATGAAATAAGAACATACTTGCAAGCCCAATAACTACATAAGCTCCATATAAATCTTTCGCTTTAAGAGCTATTTTAATAGACCTATAAATCAATAAAAATATTAATACAATAACTAATCCAGCTCCTAAAAATCCAAAACCTTCTCCTATAGCTGAAAAAATAAAATCTGTATATTGTGCAGGTATAAATTTCAAACTTGTCATGCTATCACTAGCAAATATTCCTTTTCCACTTAAACTAAAATCGAAAATATTTGAGTCAGATAAAAAACTCCAATTTCCTGATCCAATTGCTATTCTTGATTGTATAACGTTATATGCAGCTCCTAATGGATCAAGCTCTGGATTAAAAAACGTTAAAATTCTATTCTTTTGATAATCCTTCAACATCAACCAAATAATTGGAGTGGCTCCAACTGAAGCAACTATTGCTGTAATTATATATTTCCAAGCGATGTTTGCTACAAATAACATTGATATCAACATAAAAACCAAAACCAGAGAAGTTCCAAGGTCTGGTTGAAGATAGATTAAAGTTATAGGAATTGCTGCTATTAAAATAGACAAAATTAGAGTAGAAATATTATTAACGTTATCTCTTTTACTTACTAAGAACTTTGCAAAGCCAAGAACAAAAAATATTTTGGCTAATTCTGATGGTTGTATTGAAAACTGGCCAATAAATATCCACCTTCTAGACCCATTAATTACTGGTCCAAATAATAAAACGGCAATAAGTATAATAGCAGCTAAAACTAATAGTAGATACCCTGTTTGACTAAAAATCCTATAATCAATAAATAAAACTATAGCTACAACTACATAACTTAATATAATCCACATAATTTGTCTCTTAACAGATGAAGTGAAATATACACCATCAGAAGCTGTTGTTGCAGCAACAGCAAATAAACCTATGATCGATAACAACACATAGATTACTATTAATGACCAATCTAAATTTTTTAATAATCTTTTATCAAAATCAAACAATTTTATCTCTTCTTTTTATAATCTTTAATAGAAACTTTTGTAGAGAGTGTAACTCCACTACTCTTTTGCTCGACTTGCATTTCAATATCTTTTACATCTATTTCAATAAATTGACCTACTGATTCTTGAATTCTTTTCTTAATTTGATCCATTACTTCTGGTGATACTTTCAATCTATCTGCCATTAAAACATTGTTTAATCTCGCTTTTGCTGTGTTACCACTATTTGCTTTCTTTTTCTTTTTGAAAAAATCAAATAACATATCTAGCACTCCTATCTATCCTTGAGCAAATATACTGCGTAACGTAGCAAGAAATCCTTTAGGTTTATCTTTCAAATCAATATATGGGATGTCTTCTCCTAAAACCCTATCAGTTAAGTTGATCAATGCTTGTCCAGCTTTTGCATCTTCAGTGCCTATGACGGGTTCACCTTTATTAGTTGAAATAACTATATTATCATCCTCTGGGATTACTCCAACAAGTTTTATAGCTAATATGTCACATATGTCTTCTACACTTAGCATATCGCCTCTCTCAACCATTTCAGGTCTTAATCTATTTACAATTAATCCTATATTATTTATACCTCTTGATTCTACTAAACCTATTACTCTATCAGCATCTCTAACTGCACTTACTTCTGGTGTAGTTATAATTAAGACTTGATCTGCTCCTGATAGAGCATTTTTAAAACCTTGTTCAATACCAGCAGGACAATCAATTATTACAAAATCATGGTCTTCTGCTAGTAAAGTAGTTAATTCTTTCATTTGTTCTTCGTTAACTGCATCTTTTTCTCTAGTTTGAGCTGCAGGTAATAAGTATAATCCTTCGTATCTTTTGTCTCTAATTAAAGCTGAATTAAGTCTGCATTCTCCTTCAACTACATCAACCAAATCAAAAACTATTCTATTCTCAAGACCTAAAACAACATCTAAGTTTCTAAGACCTATATCTGCATCTATTAACACAACCGAATAACCTTTTTTTGCTAAAGCTGCGCCAATATTTGCACTTGTAGTTGTTTTACCTACTCCACCCTTGCCAGAAGTTACTGTTATAACAATTCCCATTTTAAGCATCTATCTCCTTATCTAAACTTATTATCTCTACTTAATAAAACTATCTCATCATTTTCAATTTGTGCTATTTCTAAATTTTCCTTATTTGTTAATCCTTCATTATTCTTAAAGACAATTAAGTCTGCAATTCTTATTTGGGCTTGAGGCGCTCTAAATTTAGTGCAAGCAATAATAGCACTTCTATTGCCAGAATATCCTGCATGGACTGTTCCTCTAATGGTACCCATTACAATAATATTGCCACCAGCATAAACTTTTGAGCCAGCATTAACATCTCCAGTAATTACAATATGACTAGGAACTTCTATAAATTGACCTGATCGCATACTGCCAAATACAAACTCAGTTTTAAGATTTTCTATTTTATTTGTCGTAGCTTGACCTACGTATGATTTAAATGTTGATTTAACTTTTAAGTTTAGTTGGTTCTCAAGTTTATCTTTAATCTCTTTATAAAAATCATAATCAATTTTTTCAATTGTATTGCTACTTATAATTACCTCAGAATTTTTAAAAAAACTAAGGTTATCAGTAATTTTTGTATCTAAAGAATCTAAGATCTCATCTTTAGTAAAAGTTGCATTTATTAGTAGTTTTAAACCACTCTTATCACCTTTTATTGTTAATGCTTCAGTTACCATCATTTACCTCCGAACTGTTCATTATATCTGAAAAATATTCTAAGAATATCTCTCTTGCTACTGGTCCACCTGTGCTACCTCCAGATCTACCTTGTTCCATCAAAACTACAACTGCTATTTCAGGATTTTCATAAGGCGCATAAGCTATAAACCAACCATGGTTTCCCCAACCTAACTCTTGTGAGGTACCAGTTTTACCTGCTATTTCAAATGGAAAAATTGGAGTATTTCCTTGATGAAAATGCCAATATCCCGTACCGGTATTTCCATCTTCTCCTCCTCTTTCCATTATAACATCTCTCATTCCACCTCGAATTAAATCAAGAGCTTCTTTTTCCATTGTTATCTCATCTAATATTTCTGGGGAGTGCTCATTGATCACATTTCCTTCACTATCAGTAATCTTCTCAACTAAGTATGGTTTATAAAGATTACCTATATAGTTACCTTGATCATCTAGTTTTGCATTAGAAATTGTTGATACAAATTGAGCTATTTGCAAAGGATTTACACTTAAAGCACCTTGACCAATAGCAAGTTGAGCTAAATCTGCAGGCATTGGACTATTATTATAAGAAGTAAAAAGTTCTCTATTTCTTATATTTCCAGTGGTTAAGCTAATGATTCTATCAAACCCAAACTTATTATAATAATCTTTCATGATATCTAAACCCATTTTTTCACCCAGTGGATAAAAATATAAGTTACAAGAATTTTTAAGACCTGCTCTTATATCAATCGGTCCTCCATGACCTGATCTATCCCAGCAATACATAGTACTATATCTTGACCAAGTATTATTAATGCCGTTATATGTACCATCACAATAGATTGTTGTAGTTTCATCCACTACATCACTTTCTAAAGCTGCTAATCCAATTAGAGGTTTCATAACTGATCCTGGAGGTCGGTTTGCTCCTGTTACTTTATTAATTAATGGTGCATACCTACTCATTAGTTCATCTTCTAAAGCTTCTTGACTAGAATAATATGCATAGTTATTTCTTTCTATCTCTGGGATTGAAGCGCTTGCTAATAAAGCACCTGTATCAACATCCATTACTACCACAGCTCCAGAGTTAGGCAAATACTTCTCTGATTCATTTGGATCATCAGATAAGATTGATTTTCGAGTTGATTCAATTGACTTAAGCAAGGCATCTTCTGCAACTTTTTGTATATCAGAGTCAATTGTCAAGTACAAATCATTACCAGGTATCGGTGCTATTTCACCGATTTCACTTGTAGACCTACCACTTACATTAACTTCAACTAACTTTCTACCATCTTCTCCAGAAAGAAAATCATCGTAAGATCTCTCCAAACCTTCGTTTCCAGTTCTATCAATTTGATTAATGCTTCCGATAACATGAAAGCCGTAATCTCCTAGTTTATACTGTCTGATAGGCTGTACTTCTACACTGACATTTGGTAATAAAGCTCTACTTCCTTCTATAGCAGCTACTAATTTCATGTCAACTTCTCGGATAGTTTTAGATGAAATAGGAGCTATTCTAATTGGCTCATATTGTCTAAAGTATCTTTGAGACTGTATTATATCATTGATATTTTGTTTGAGTTCTAGCAACGTTTTTTCTTTATTTTCATTAACATAAGTGATAAATTCTTCGGAATTAGACTCAATGTTTTCATATTCATCTAATGATAAAAAGTCTTCTTCTATCCTTTTTTCTAACATTAGAGGTGCCAAAGTATTAACAACTTTTTTGGTTTGTTCTTCAGATATGTAAGTTACATTGATAGTGTATCCACTTATACTATTCACTATAACCTCGCCATCAGCATCATACATATTTCCTCTTGTGGCAGGGATAGATAGAAATCTCAAACTGTTATACACAGCTTTTTTAGCATATTCTTGACCTTTTACTAGTTGGATCCAAATTAAACCACTTAATAGATATGCCCCAACAATAAAGACTATAATTATTAAAATTTTTATTCTTTTCTTATTTATATTATTTTCAATCATTGAATTACCCGCTTCCAATTCAATCGAGAAATGTAAAACATAATAACAGCAAAAAGGTTATTATATATAAGTCTAATACTAACATTAGCAACTGATATTTCATATGGAGTGTTAATAAAAATCATACTAGTAAGTGAAAAATACAGTTTTAATAATATGGTAGTTATTAAAACAAAAAATATAGCTATATTTAAATTTTTATTAAAAAATAAATGTTTATTATATCCTATTACATAAACTATAATTACATAAATAAATGCAGTAACACCTATGCTTCCATAGTAATATAGGTCTTTTATAGAACCTAATAATAAAGCTATATACACAGGCTGATCTTTACCATAAATAAGTGCTAAGAAAATAAGATAAATAAGGGGTAAATTAGGAACTACTCCATTAATATTAAAAATATCTCCCAAAAACATTTGTATTAAAGTTAAAATTATTCCTATGATATAAAAAACTAATTTATTCATTTTGATCACTTCTAATGTTATTCGGTAAAGGACTCTTTATTATTAAAACATCTGAAATTCTTGTAAAATCAATGTTAGGCTTTACAATTGCAGTTTGTAATAATCCATAGGCATCTTCATTTACATTTTGAATTCTACCTATAGGAAGGCCTGGCACATAAAAACCACCTAAACCTGTTGAAATAACTTCTGTCTCACTATTAATTCTAGCTTCATGTGAAATATAGATCATTTTAAGGGTTCCCAAATCACTACTAGAACCTTCAATAATACCATCGAAACTAGCTTCTTCATTACCAAGGACTGTGCCAAAAGTTTTTGCTGCTGCAGCTATATTTTTACTTGGGTCTATTAAAAGATGTATTTTTGATGTGTTTTTTGTGGTCTGATCTATAATCCCTACTAAGCCAATATTTTTTTCTTGTATGGCTATAACAGACATACCTTCAACTACACCATCACTCTCTCCTAAATCTATTGTTAATGAGTTAAACCAATTATTTGGATTTCTAGAAATTACTCTTGCATACATGGTTTCCATTTCTTTTAAATCTTTTGAATAGTTCAATAAGCTTTCTAAATGTTTAATTTCAATTCTAGCTTCTTTTAGTAATATATCGGATACTTTCAGTAAAGAGACTTTTTTGGATAAATCGTCTCTTTCTTCTTGTAGATCTCCAAAATCTTCAATGTCTTTAAAAGTATTTGTTACAAAGTCTTTTGAAGATGAAAACAAACTTTGTATTGGGTTAAATATAGTATGGGTAATCTCAGAAATAGAATCATTACTGTTAGTAGAATA
>CAZCFQ010000115.1:0-6787 GCA_964497955.1 uncultured Clostridiaceae bacterium | reverse complement strand
ATGTTGCCAGCGCATTATCAACAATTACCAACCTTATTAAAAGAACTAAAAAGAAACTGTAGGCAATTATCATTTTTTTCGTAATTGTAAAATTAGTTTTCATAGCAAACTCCTTTTATTAATATTATTGATTTTACCCTTTATATCAATCAATAATCCTCATTATTTTATCCATGGTTTTAAAATGTGTTTTGGCTACATAGTTTAATCCTTTTAGCCCATATTTTTTAAGAATCTTTTTTCCCACTCTTTCTACTCCATTTGCTCCTTTTGGAAGGTCTATTTTTACATCTTCACTTAACTCTTCTAAGGATTTAACAAAATAGTATCTAGCCATTATTGAAGCACAAGCTACAGAAAAATATTTGCTTTCTGCTTTAGTCTCTTCAATTACTTCAAAAGTTGGTTCAAAGGCATCTTTAATCCCACTATAATTTGCAAATTTATCTACATATATTTTTTTCACACTTGTTTTTAGCAACTTTTCTATATTTTTAATATGTTCGTTTGCTAATAAAGTGTTTAGGTTCTGTATTTGCTTATACTCTTTATTATAATTACTAGGCATTAAAACACTAACGGCCACTTTACTATGTGTTTCAATCTGACTTGCTAATTCTTTTATTTTGTTATCCGTTAAAACCTTGCTGTCTTTAATTTCTAAGTTTGAAAGGATTGAACCATCTTCAATTAAAACAGCAGCAGTAACTAATGGACCAAAGAAATCTCCTTTTCCACTTTCATCTACTCCAATAACATTTGTCTCTATATTCTTTTTTAGAAATCCTATCAATGCTAAGATGTGTTCTATGCCTTTTCCTTGTAGTAAGACTTTGCCCTTCTTATATACAGTAATTGTTACATCTCCAACTTTACCTTTTTTTAACACCCATTCTTGTTTTCCTTCTTGCCAGTTTATATCTAATGAATTAATCTTTTTAATTGCTTTAGTATTATTTGAATCTTTTGATTCCAATGTGAAATATGATTTCAATATTCAAACTCCTTAATAAAGTTAATAATTTTCCTTGTTATTTCATACAAATGTATAGTAAGATTATAATTGATAAAAAGGATTAATGAAACATAACTATACAATAAATTTAGAATTGTGGTGATAATATGAAAAACTATAAGATTCTCATTGTAGACGATGAGATAGAAATCTGTGAATTACTAAAATTATACCTTGAGAATGCCAATTATGATGTGAAATACTGCCACACAGGAAAAGAAGCTTTAGAGTTTATAAATGATTATGATCCTGACTTAATAATACTTGATGTATTATTACCTGATATAAACGGATTAGACTTGTGCCCTAATTTGAGAGAAAAAACAAGTGCTCCAATTATCTTTTTAAGCTGTAAAAAACAAGAATATGATAAAATTAGTGGGCTTGAAGCTGGTGGTGACGACTACATTTCTAAACCATTTAGTCCTAGAGAATTAGTGGCTAGAATTAAAGCTAATCTTAGAAGAGATAGCCTTTCTCCTTTCATTATTCAACCAGATGAAAATCCTGAGATTAACTTGCCTACAATGACTATTGATAAAAATAACCACACAGTTATTATTGATGATGAACGAATCTCTTTGTCTGTTAAAGAGTTTGAATTGCTTTGCTTTTTGGCTAATACCCCAAATAAAGTTTTTAGTGTTGAAGAAATCTATAAACAAGTTTGGAGCGAAGATGGTATAGGAGATATAAGAACAGTCATGGTGCATGTAAGAAATCTTAGGAAAAAAATTGAAAAAAATCCTGCTAGACCTCGTAATATTATTAACATTAGAGGTGCAGGATATATGTTAAGAGTTGATGAGTAAAACTTTAGGATACCACATAAATGGTATCCTTTTTTTAGTTAATAAACCTTTCAAAATATTCTTCCATTGTTAAGCCACTACTTGTAATCTCTTTAGCAAGGTCTACACCAACATAACGTAGATGCCATGGCTCATAATTATACCCTGTTATATCCTCTTTACCTTTAAGATACCTTATTATAAAGCCATAATTTGAGCAGTTTTCTTCCACCCATTTCCCTTCTGGTGATTCACCAAAACTCTCAACTAATTTGTTAGTACCAACTGATTCTGAAGATACATCCATTACTAATCCAGTGTGATGTTCACTTTCTCCTGGTCTTGCACTAATCTTATTAGCTTTCTCTTCAGAACCAAATCTAGATACATTATATGCAAAAATCCTTTTTTGCAAATCATAAGATCTATAACCTGATACTCCATATAGTTTGTGACCTGCATCATGTGCATCTTTAAACAAATTTTCTAAAGCACCAGCAGCTTCTTCTCTCATATATTTCTTTTGTAAATCTCCCTCATATCCATAAGGCCATCGTATTGTAGGTACTACTAAATTATTTGGAGTAAAATCTTTAGAAACAGCTAATTCTTTATTAATAATAACATCGATTCTTTCTGGATTAACAATAATTTTCTCTCCATTAGAATCAAGTTCATAGTTATTTAAAGGATTACTAGTTACTTCCAGTTCAATTTGAGATGTAATATCACTATACTTTACCTCAGAAACATGTTTAATATCTTTTTCTATTGAGTTACTTACTGTAATACTTGAATCATCTAGTAAAACATGATTATTATCAAAAGAAACTTCTTCTGGTATTAGTTGTTTTTTTTCTCCGTTATCATAAATTGCTACAATTTTTATATCCTTTTTTTCACCAGGATAAAGAGAAAATTCAACAGGATTTATTTCAAGACTTTCCACTTCAGGTTCTGATAAAAAACAACCAGATAGTATGAAAGATAAAGTTATAATTAGTAAAAAAATCTTTTTCAATTACATCACCTTTTCTTGTATTAACTATCTTATTATTTTAACTAGCTCCACTATATTTGTACAGCAATTTTATAATTTAACTTGTTTTAAGTCTAGGATCTAAAACATCTCTTAACCAATCTCCCAAAAGATTTATGCCTAATACTGTAAGCATTATTGCAATACCAGGAAATGCCGCTACCCACCAAGAGGTTGTAATATAGTTTCTTCCATCTGCTAACATGCTACCCCAAGTTGGAATTGAAGACTCTACACCTAATCCTAAAAATGTGAGAGAAGCTTCTGCGATTATCATATTAGCTATTCTTAATGTTCCTACTACTATTATAGTAGGAAAAACATTTGGCAAGATATGCTTGAATATTATTTTTCTACTCTTTTGTCCAAGGGCTTTTGTAGCTTTAACATATTCAAGTTCTCTAATCAGCAAAACTTCGCCTCTTACAAGTCTAGTATACATAACCCAACCAGTTATACTTAATACTATTATTACATTTTTTAAACCAGGGCCTAAAACTGCCATAATAGCCAATGCTAATAATATAAATGGAAAAGCAAGTTGTATTTCAGTTAGCCTCATTAGAACACTATCAATAAAACCTCTATAATATCCTCCAATAAGACCTAAAATAGTTCCAAAAATTCCTGATATTAAAACTGTTGCAATTCCTACTAACAGAGATATCCTTGTACCATAGATAATTCTACTTAAAATATCTCTTCCCAAATGGTCTGTTCCTAAAAAGTGTTCTTCAACACCCTTATCTTCCCAAGAAGGTGGTAGCAATCGCTTAGATAAATCAGTTGCATTTGGATCATGAGGCGATATGAAAGGAGCTAAAAAAGCGCTTATTATTACAATTAATACTATAATTGCTCCTATGAAAGCAGTCTTTCTTTTTATTAACATTCTTAAAGTTTTATTCATTTAATTTCTACCCCTATTCATATCTGATTCTTGGATCTAGAAGCGAATATATTACATCAGTTGATATATTTATTAAAACAATACTAACCGCCAAAACAAAAACTCCAGCTTGAACTATTGCAATATCTCTATTCTGTATAGCTTGCAACATGAATCTACCCACTCCAGGCCATGCAAAAATTGTCTCTGTTATTACAGCTCCGCCAAGTAATGTTCCAAGTTGCATAGCAAGAATTGTTATAACTGGTAACAAAGCATTTCTTAAAGCATGTTTTAAAATTACAAATACTCCCTTAACACCCTTTGCTTTTGCTGTTTTAATATAATCTTGTTGCAATATTTCAATCATACGAGATCTTAACATCCTTGCCAAAGTAGCCGCTGTATAAGCACCTACTGTTATGGCAGGTAATACTAAGTGTTCCCAAGAGCCTCTACCTGTAATTGGTAATAATCGATATCTTACACCTACAAAGTATAAAAGCATTAAACCTAGCCAGAATACAGGCATAGATTGTCCTATTAATGCAATAACCGAACCTATATAATCGACTATTGTATTTGAATAAACAGCCGTAATAATACCTAATGGTATTGCTATTATTAAAGCGACAGCAATGCTAGCTAATGTTAGCTCAATTGTTGCAGGCATTCTTTCTAAAATTAAACTCATAGCTGGCTGTCCGTGGTGTAAAGAATCTCCAAAATCTCCTCTAACTGCACCAGATAAAAAATTTAAGTACTGTATATATAAGGGGTCATTAAAACCAAGGTTCTCTCTCATCTCAGCTACAACTTCGGGTGAAGTATCCATTGGTAATAAGAGTGCGACTGGGTCTCCAGATAAATACATTAACATAAATACAATTATTGATACTCCTAGCAAAACTATCAATGCATTTCTGAACTTTTTAAGTAATGATTTAGTCATTTTTGACCCCCCAGTCTTTTGTGATCATATGGCATGAAACCTCATGTTTCTCTCCTATGTCAAACAAGTATGGTTTATTGTCTGTGCAATAATCTGTTGCATATTGGCATCTAGTTCTAAAAGTGCATCCTGTTGGTGGCTCCATTGGATTTGGGATTTCTCCAGTTAATATAATTTCATCTCTTTTTGCCAATGGATCAGCAACAGGAACAGCTGAAAGTAATGCTTTTGTGTATGGATGCTTAGGATTTGTAAATATTTGTTCTGTTTCTCCAACTTCTACTATCTTCCCAAGGTACATAACAGCTACTCTATCACATATCTGTCTTACAACACCTAGATCATGTGCAATAAAAAGATATGATAAGTCAAACTCATTCTTTAAATCCTGTAAAAGATTAATAATTTGTGCTTGTACCGAAACATCTAATGCAGAAACTGGCTCATCGCATACTATAAATTTTGGATTAACTGCTAAAGCTCTCGCTATACCAATTCTTTGGCGTTGCCCTCCACTAAACTCATGTGGATATCTATCTTTACTATCCAAAGATAGACCAACGACATCCAACAATTCTTCTACTCTCTTTACCTTTTCACTTCCAAAAGCCAACTTATGTATTTCTAAAGCTTCTGCTATTGTATCCTTAACTTTCCATCTTGGATTAAGAGAAGCAAATGGATCTTGAAATACAATCTGCATTTCTTTTCTGAACTTTCTCAGCTCTTTTTGATTAATATGAGTGATATCTTGGTTATTGAATTTTATCGTGCCTTCAGTTGGTTCGTACAGTCTTAAAAGAGTCATCCCTGTAGTTGATTTCCCACTACCAGACTCTCCTACTAACCCTAGTGTTTCACTTGGTGCTAAGCTGAAGCTTATATCATCTACAGCTTTAACATAAGCTGTTTTATTCATACCAATTTTTACTGGAAAATATTTCTTAAGATTTTTAACCTCTAATAAACTCACTTAGCTACCTCCTTAGCCGCACTTATTGGATTAAAACAAGCCACTTTATGTTCTCCCAACTTATTTAAGTTTGGAAATTTATCTCTACAATTATCAGTTGCATAATTGCATCTAGGATAAAACTTGCAACCCTCTGGCATATTATCAATACTTGGGACAGTCCCCTCAATTTGGCATAATCTACCCATTTTTTTACTCACATCAGGGACCGATTCTATCAAACCTTTAGTATATGGATGTTTTGGAGAGTAATATATATCAACAACAGGTCCAACCTCAACAATATTTCCACAATACATTACTGCTACTTTATCAGCTACCTCTGCAACAACTCCTAAATCATGAGTAATAAATAATATTGCTGTATTAAAATCTTTTTGCAACTTCCTCATTAATCTCAATATTTGAGCTTGGATTGTAACATCTAATGCAGTTGTTGGCTCATCAGCTATCAACACTTTTGGCTCACATGCTAATGCCATTGCAATCATAGCTCTTTGCCTCATCCCACCACTCATTTGATGTGGATACTGTTTGGCTCTAGTAGCTGGATTAGATATTCCTACTTTATCCATAATCTTGATAGCTTGTGATAAAGCTTGACTTCTATTTTGTCCAGTATGTATTCTTATCGTTTCTGCTATCTGTTCTCCTACTTTATATACTGGATTAAGTGATGTCATAGGCTCTTGAAATATCATAGCCATATCTTTGCCTCTTATTTTTGACATCTCTTTTTCTTTAAGCTTTGTTAAGTCCAATCCATCTAATTCTATAGAACCATTAGCTATTACTCCTGGTTTTGATATTAGTCTCATTAAAGCATGAGCTGTTGTACTTTTACCACAACCAGATTCTCCAACAATAGCAAGGGTTTCTCCCTTGTCGATACTAAAGGATATCCCCGGAAAAATATCCAAGTGGATATGGAGTTATCCCTGGAAATTGGCGGAAAGCCTTACCAAACCTGTCTTGATCTGGTGATTTTTATCGATGAGCGGCCCTTCATGGTAATCAAATGCGCCGCAGGATCTCTTGATTCCCGTCAGCGGGAAGTAATTTCCGCTGCGCAGGTTCTGTATAAAGAACCGATCCCCTGTGCCGTAGCTTCCGATGGAAAAGACGCTT
>CAZCFQ010000114.1:0-6837 GCA_964497955.1 uncultured Clostridiaceae bacterium | reverse complement strand
TTGTATACCTTGATGTGAAAAATGATCCTTGGCAGCCTTCAAATAAGAAGTCAGCTAAGGTGCTTTCTGGAAGCTGTGAACCAGTGAATCTACAATTATGAAACTCAACTTTTGAAAAAATTGCATCATTGAAAATAGTATTTGCGAAGTCACAATTTTTAAATATACAATTTATAGCTTCAAACTTATTAAATTTACAAGTATCAAAAACTACATTTTCAAAAATACAATAATCAAATTTCAGTAAATCATAAGTTTGATTAGATAATTGAATCTCTCTGAGTATGACATCATTAAATACATCTTCATGATCAAAAGGTTTTTTTGATAAATATCTTAAACTAGATTCATCTATTGAAGGGGCTATGATTTTAATTATTTTATTCATTATGATTTACCTCAATTTAAAGTCTTTTTTATGTATTAGTTATATGATAAAATGTAGAACAAATCAAGAGAAGGTGATAAATAATGGCAAAGGCAAAACCAATAGAAGCAACAAATTTTATAGAAAAAGAAATTAACAAAGACTTAGAAAATGGTATATACGATGAAGTACATACTAGATTTCCACCAGAACCAAATGGTTTTTTGCATATTGGGCATATAAAAGCTATTAACATAGATTTTGGTATTGCACAGAAATATAACGGAAAATGCAATTTAAGATTTGATGATACAAATCCTGATACAGAAGAACATGCATTTGTTAAGTCGATACAAGATGATATAAAGTGGCTAGGATATGATTGGGAAGATCGTTTATTCTTTTGCTCAGATTATTTCCAAGAGTTATATGATATAGCAATCCATATGATAAAAAATGGAGATGCTTATATATGTGACCTTAGTCCAGAAGAGATGAGAGAATATAGAGGAACATTGACTGAGCCCGGCAAAGACAGCCCTTATAGAAATAGGACTGTTGAAGAAAACTTAGAACTTTTCAAGAAAATGAAAAATGGAGAGTTTGAAGAGGGTGATTGTGTTTTAAGATCAAAAATTAATATGCAAAGCCCTAATATGAATATGCGTGATCCTGTGATGTACAGAATAAGTTATACACCTCATCACAGAACTGGTGACAAGTGGTGCATATATCCTATGTATGATTACTCACATCCTCTAGCAGATGCTTTGGAAGGGATTACTCACTCATTGTGTTCTAAAGAATATGAAGATCACAGACCATTATATAATTGGTTTGTAGATAAATCAGGATTAAATCATAAACCTAGACAAATTGAATTTGCAAGAATTTATGTTTCGGACTCGCTTACTAGTAAAAGAAAAATTAAGAAATTAACTGAAAAAGGTTTAGTAGAGGATTGGACGGATCCAAGACTTGTCACTATTGCAGGAATGAGAAGACGAGGATATACCCCCGAGGCTTTAATCAATTTTATTGAGGCAGCTGGAGTTTCAAAGGCTGACAGTGTTGTTGATTTTGCAATGTTAGAGCACTTTATTAGAGAAGATCTAAAATATGGTTCTCCTAGAGTCATGGCAGCAAAAGATCCACTGAAAGTGGTAATTACTAATTATCCTGAAGATAAAATAGAGTATCTGGATGCACCTAATAATGTTTCAAATAAAGATTTAGGTAATAGAAAACTTCCTTTTGGAAGAGAAGTGTACATAGAAAGAGAAGATTTTTCACTAGACCCACCAAAGGGATATAAAAGATTATCACCAGGAGTAGAGGTTCGCTTGTTCTTTGCATACTTTATTAAGTGTAATGAGGTAATTAAAGATGAGCTTGGTAAAGTAAAGGAACTAATATGTACATATGATATAGAGACAAAAAGTGGAACTGGATTTAAAGGTAGAAAACCTAACGGAACAATTCAGTGGGTACATGCAGATTCTGCAAAAGATGTAGAGATTCATGTTTTTGACAATTTATTTAAAGAAGGATATGAGGATAGTGACGATCTAGAAAGTTCTGTAGATCCAGATTCTTATAAGATATATGAAAATGCAAAGGTAGAAAAGCTCTATGAGCAAATCAATGTAAATGATAGATTCCAGTTCATCAGAGATTCTTATTATTATATTGATCCAAAGAGTAAAAAGGGTGACAAAACTGTTTTCAATCAAGTAGTACCATTAAAAAGTTCTTGGAAGAAATAAATTAATCCCTTGAGGAGTTTTTCTCAAGGGTTTTCTTATGGGAGGGTTTTGAAAGTGCAAAAAGTTGCTGTTATTGCTTTAATAAAGAACAAGGATTACTATCTTATTGTAAACCATTTCAATAGAGGATGGGATATTCCTGGTGGATATATTAATGAAGGTGAAGACATAGTAAGTGCTTTAAAAAGAGAAGTTTTTGAGGAAACAAACTTTGTTGTTAAAAATTACTCGCTAAAAGTAATATTTTCAAACATACAACCTGAAATTTTAAAAGGTGAAAAAATATTAAAAATTATTTTTGGATTTGTTTGTGATTTTGCTAGTGGTACTTTCTTAAAAAATAAAGAAGTATCTGAATACAAATTTATTAAAAAAGAAGAAGCAAAAAAATATATATCCAATAAACTCCAGCTAACACGATTTTATGATTTAATCAATGCAAAAGAGCAACTTTTATATATAGCCTACCAAAAGACGCCTTATATTGAGCTTGTTAGAGAAATAATAACTAACTAGCTAGTAAATAAGTAAAATAATTAAAAAAGAATTATTTTTATGATAAACTTAAGAGACAATTAATTAAGAAAATGGTGAGAATATGCCTTCATTTATAATAACAGATATAGGAAGTACTACAACTAAAGCGCTTTGGTTAACTAAAAGAAGTGGTTTTTATAGGTTAGCTGCAAGAGCTGAGGCTCCTACTACTGTAGAAGCACCTTACGAAGATGTCACTGTAGGGGTGAAAAATGCTTTAGAAAAATTAGGTAAAGAAGCGCAAAAGAACTTTTTAAGTGATGACGATAATCTTGTCAATCAAGGGTACGAGTATTATTCTTCAAGCTCTGCTGGTGGAGGATTACAAGTTTTAGTCATTGGATTATTTAGTAAATTAACAGCTATTAGTGCTCAAAAGGCAGCCCTAGGTGCGGGAGCCATTCTATTAGATGTTATATCAAATGATGATAATCGTTCACTTTATGAAAGAGTTGAGGCAGTTAAAAGAGCTAGGCCAGATATGATTTTATTAACTGGTGGTTTTAACCAAGGTGATATAAACTTTGTAACAGAATTTGCTGATATTATTAACTCAGCAAATCCGAAACCAAGATTTGGTGACAAATTGCGGCTACCTGTAATATATGCAGGTAATGTTGAGGCAAGACACTTAATAGAAGATACTCTAAAAGAAGATTTTGAATTACATATAGTAGATAATTTAAGACCAACTATTAATAAAGAGGTATTAGAGCCAGCCAGGCAAGCAATACACGAGCTTTTTTTAAGTCATGTTATGCAACAAGCACCAGGGTATTGGAAAATTACAGAAGCTGTTAGTGCCCCTATTATGCCAACTCCTTTAGCTTTTGGGCATATAATTTCTGAGTTGTCTAAAGAAGAAGAAGTAGACATATTGGCAGTTGATATAGGCGGAGCTACTACTGACATTTTCTCATCAATACAGAGTGATTTTAATAGGACAGTTAGTGCAAACCTAGGCATGTCTTACAGTATCGCTAATGTTATGCATAGTGCTGGTCTTGAAAAAATCAAAAGATGGTTACCTTTTGAAATAGATGATAGAGTTTTAGAGAATGTAATAGGAGATAAAATGCTTTCTCCAACAGAGCTGCCAAAAAATGAGATGGAACTGATTATTGAACAAGCAGTGGCAAGAGAAGCGTTAAGGTTGTCTGTAGATCATCACAGAGATCTAATAAGAGAGTTGCCTAAAAACGTACCAACCTCAGGCAGAAAGTTTATTGGAAGCCCTACCCCTGTTAGTGAATGGGACGAAACGGAAACCTTAGTTGATATGAGAAAAATGGGTTTAATAATTGGCAGTGGTGGAGTGCTTTCACATGCCCCAAGAAGGCATCAGGCTTCACTTATGATCTTAGATGCATTTAAACCTTTGGGTGTTACAAGACTTGCTGTAGATAGCGTGTTTATGATGCCACACTTAGGAGTATTGGCTCAAAAATATCCTAAAACAGCGCTACAGGTTCTTGTTGATGATTGTTTTGTACCTTTAGGAACAGTGATAAGTGCAGAAGGATCTGTAAAAGTAGGTCAGGTAGCAGGAAAAGTTGAAGGAATGATTAATAATAAAAAAATTGATTTTAATTTATATAGAGGAACCGTTAGAGTCTTACCAATAACTAGAAATCAGATAGGCCATGTGAAAATCATACCAGAAGAAGGCATGGATTTTGGAAACGGTATGGGTAAGATAGTCGAAACTCCTATATCAGGAGGAGAGACTGGATTAATATTTGATTTAAGATTTGGATGCGATCAAAGAATGTCACCAAATATTGTAAGAGAATGGCTAATATCTGTTGGAGCATTTACTGCAAATGAAATAGATAATGCAAGGAGGTTAGCTCGTGAATATTCAAGAAATTATAAGAACTAGAGAGCTTCCTTATGCAGGGAATGTGATCACAGAAATTGGAAGCAAAGTTAATCCGAATGATGTTGTTGCAGAAATGAACTTTTATCCAGGTTTGGTAAAGAGACTTCGAATTTCCGAACATTTAGCAATTTCTCCTAAAGATTTAAATAGAGTTGTTCAAATACAAGAAGGACATTTGGTCAAGAAAGGGCAAGTTTTAGCTTTTGATAGCAAGTGGCATCAACCTCAAATAATGGTTGCACCTGAAGATGGAATTGTTGGAATGGTTTCAAAAAATTTAGGGATTGTATATTTAAGAAGATTAACAGAGTTTAATCCTGAACCATATGAAGTACATGATGTTGCCAAGGAAATGGATATAAGTAAAGAAGATGGAGCTAATAGTGTCATTGTAAAGCCAAATCAGAAAGTAGTCCCAGGACAAATTATTGCACAGCAACAGTGGAAAGAAAATAAGTTTCAACTTAAATATGCAGCAAGCAATATGTTTGGCACTATCAGTAAGATAGATAAACACAAAATTTGGATAAAAAGTAGAGAGGTTAGCAGAAAGCTATATGCATATTTAAAAGGAGAGATTATAGAATCTGACGATTATTGGTCTGTCACTATAAAATCTAAAGCTTATGCTTTAGCTGGGAGTTATGGAATTGCAGGAGAAAGGTTTGGCAAGATTATAACTTTAGATAAGAAAGAATTAACTCCAAATGATCTTAATTTAGAGTTTAAGGAGAATATTATAGTAGTTAATGGAAAAATAGCAGAAGGCACATTAGAAAAGGCTGAGGAGCTAGATATACCAGCTATAATAGCATCTGGGTGCGATTTAGGAACAATAAGAAGATACGTTGGAGAGAATTTTATTCCAGGTATAACAGGCGGAGAAGAAGTGAAAACAGGTTTGATTTTAATGAACGCATTTTCTAGTGTTGAATCTATTGGTGAGAGATTTAATGTGTTTAAAAGATATGAAGATAAATACATGTCAATTAATGGTACTACTCATATAAGAGCAGGTGCAATTAGGCCTGAAATTTTAATATTCCCAGATGAAGGAGATAATATATAATGGCTATTGATGTTGCTATGAATGTAGTAGACCAAAAAAAGTTTTTAGAAAAATACAGCTGTGTTTTTACTTCTTCAATGAATCAAGAAGAGTTAGCTAATTATGCAAGACTCAGATATAATGATCAAGATTTTAATAATACAGAAGTAAGTGATAAGTTTGAACCATTTGTTTCTGATTTGGGAGGAAAATCATGTGCCCAATTACCAATATTAGATGCTAATAATACTCAGAAGCTAGCAGCCAAATTATATTATTCTTCAGAAAAGGTTTCTAAAGAGTTAATAAGTATTTTAGAAGAAATGGCAAAAAAAACTGGTAAAGAATGGTCAATTATAGGAACTTCTATATTAGTCCACGTAGTTTTAGGCTTTATTTGGCAGTATGTTTGGTCCAAGTTGACAGTTAAAGAAGGTGGAGGTACAGTTACTTTTATAGATTCTCCTCACGAGAGTTTTGTTTTACTTTCAAGAACTATTTCACTAGATACAAATAAACTATTTATTTATTGGCAAACTAGACTAACTTATAATGATTATATCTATTATGAAATATTCAATAGGGATAATATGATCAAAACCCTTAGAAGTATGGACGAAAATAAGGTCATGGTTCCATTTGGAGGTTCTGAAGAAACATTATTAAAAATGAATCTAGCAAAAAGATCTAACCAGATGGGAAGTCATGCCACAGCATATAAAAGCATCATTCCTGAAATAGACATTAATAATTTAAAAATAATAGAAAAAGAACTGATTCAAACTAAAGAATTAGGCACTAAGTGTTTGCCTAATGTAGCAGAGACAATTAAACAGTCTAGAGATGATGCTCTAAGTGACATGATCTTAGTAGATGATGAGGATATGCTTCAAGCAGGATACTATGTATGGTCATTTTTAATATTCGAACATATGAGATCAAAAGGGTTAATCTAGCTTAAGTTAAAATAAATTTGATTAAGTCGAATTAGACCTTGACATGTAACTGAATATAAGTGATAATACTAATACCCCTTGATGAGGGGTATAGTATTCTTAATAAGATATGGTACTGAAAACCAAATTCAAGAAAAAAATAAAAAAAAGTGAAATTAACCCTTGACTTGGAAACACAGCCATGTTACTATTAAAAAGTCGTCGCGAAAAGGGACGACAAAAAAAGAAGCAAGAACATTGAGAATTGAATAGTGAAGCGAAAGTACTTGAGACAGTAAAAA
>CAZCFQ010000113.1:0-6970 GCA_964497955.1 uncultured Clostridiaceae bacterium | reverse complement strand
GTCTCGATTTTATAAATCCAGTTTCGGTTTCATTATATCTAGGATCAAAGAAAACGAAATCCCCATTTTCAATTCCTAACTCTCTAACATCTTTATCATCTTTAACTATAGCATCAAGTCTTACTATCATATTTTTTTCAACACGATCCATATCTTTACTCTCACTCCCAAAAACATGAGTACTTGGAGCTGTGGTCATAATAGTTCCTGTAATTTTATTACCCTCATCAGTAATTATAGTACAGTACTCTCCCTCAACACTATTCCACATATAGCCACCTAGCTTAGTAAGTCTTAATGTGCCATCGTTTTTTATTTCTCTAATCATAGCACCCAAAGTATCCACATGACCAGAAATGGTTCTTTGTGTTAAGTCATTATCTCCTTTAATAGTAGCTACTAAACCACCTTTGTTAATGAGTTTATATTCAATACCTAAATTATCTAACTCATTTTGAATTACCTTCATAACTTCCTTTGTATAACCAGTGGGACTAGGAGTAGTTAATAGCTTTTGCAAAATCTCCATTGTATAATCCAAATTTGTATCCATTTAAATCATCTCCTTATAATTTCTAACTCTATTTTATACTATCAAAAAACACTACTCAACATAATAAAAAACATAATTTGGTATCCACTCAATATCCAATTATTTATTTACACTTAGTCAATATGATAGTATTATAACAAATAAATGCATTTTTGAAATTATTTGACTATTTAGAAAATTAAGATTAATATAGTTTACTTAGAAAAGACTTTATCGATTTTGGACTATACAGGAGGTATAATATTGTCAAAAATATTATTAATAGTTGAGTCACCAACTAAGGCAAGAACAATAAAAAGCATATTAAAAGGAAAGCGATCAAAAGTAGATGTGGTCGCATCAAAAGGACATGTTAGAGATTTACCAAAAAGCAAATTTGGTGTTGATATAGATAACAATTTTGATCCTCATTACATCACAATAAGAGGTAAAGGGAAAATCTTAGCTGACTTAAGAAAAAGAGTTAAATCAGCTGATACAGTTTTACTAGCAACTGACCCAGATCGTGAAGGTGAAGCAATATCATGGCATATCGCAGAATCACTAAAAATTGATACAGATGAAAAAATACGTGTAACATTTCATGAGATAACAAAAGAAGCTATTGAAAAAGCTTTTGCTAATCCAGAAAAAATTGACTACAACTTAGTAGATGCCCAACAAGCCAGAAGAATACTTGATAGAGTAGTTGGATATAAACTAAGTCCATTTTTATGGAAGAAAGTTAAAAGAGGGTTAAGCGCTGGTAGAGTACAATCTGTAGCAGTTAAACTTATTGTTAATAGAGAGAGAGAAAGAGATGCCTTTGAAGTTGAAGAATACTGGACTCTTGATACAAAAATTAAAGATAAAAATGATAAGATTTTTGAAGGAAAACTGTCCAAGATAGGTAAGAAAAAAGCAAATAAGTTAAATAAAGAAGAAGTAGCTCAAGCTAAAAAAGATCTATTAGGCAATAGTGGTTTAGTAACAAAAATTACAGAGAAAAAACGTAGAAGACATGCTTACCCACCATTTACAACAAGTTCGTTACAACAAGCTGCTGCTTCTGTATTTGGATTTTCAGCTTCAAAAACAATGGTAATAGCACAAGCACTTTATGAAGGTAGAAAACTTGGAAATGACTTTGATTCTGGTTTAATAACATATATGAGAACAGATTCTTACTCAATAAGTAATGAAGCAATGAACTGGGCTAAAGAAGTTATTTTAGATAATTATGGAGCTAAAACATATAAAAGAACTGCTTACAAAAGTAGAAAAAGTGCTCAAGAAGCTCATGAAGCTATAAGACCTACAGATAAGAGATTATCTCCAGATGTAGCAAAAAAATATCTTAATAAAGATGAGTTGAAACTATACAACTTAATTTGGGATAGATTTATTGCATCACAAATGAAGCCTGCAGTGTATGAAATGAAAAAAGGCGAAATAAAATCAGGAAAGTATACTATTACTGTTTCTGGATCTAAATTAATTTTTCCAGGTCACTTATTAGCTAATGATGCCTTACTAAACAAGGCTAAAGAAACTGATCAAGAGTTTCCAGAAATAGATGAAGGTATGAATGTTCCTATAGTCGAAGCTAATGAAAACCAACACTTTACAGAACCACCCGCTAGATTTAGTGAAGCTAGTTTAATAAAAGAGTTAGAGAATAAAGGAATAGGTAGACCTAGTACTTACGCACCAACTATTTCAACAGTAATCAAACGCGGATATATCTCCAAAGAGGGAAAAGCTTTAGTTCCAGAAGATTTAGCAGGAATTGTCACAGATATTTTAGATAAATACTTCCCTTCTGTTATGGATATAGAGTTTACTGCTAATATGGAAGATGATTTAGATAAAATCGCTGAAGGTAAATTGGAATGGAAAAAGGTATTAGAAGATTTTTATAGCAATTTTTCAGTACAATTAGAAAAAGCAGAGGAAAAAGCTAAAAGAGTTAAAATTGAGAAGAAAGTAATAGAAACTGATATTGAGTGTGACAAATGTGGTAGTATGATGGTTATTCGTGAAGGTAGATATGGAAAGTTTTTAGCTTGTTCAGCCTTTCCTGAATGCAAAAATACTAAACCTATTTTAGAGGAAATTGGTGTACCTTGTCCAAGTTGTGATGATGGCCAAGTTATTATTAGGCGCACAAAAAGAGGCAAGATTTTTTACGGATGTAGTAATTACCCTGAATGTGATTGGATGAGCTGGGATAAACCTGTTAACAAAAAATGTCCTGAATGTGACAGCTACTTAGTAGAAAAAAATAAAAAAGATCAAGTAGTGCTTAAATGTTCTAATAAAGATTGTAAATATAAAGAAAAGGTTACTAAAGAAGAGGAATCTAATGAAGAATAAAGTAAATATTATTGGAGCAGGTTTAGCTGGAAGTGAAGCTGCTTGGCAAGTTGCAAGTAGAGGTATAGAAGTAAACCTTTATGAAATGAGACCAAAAAAACAAACACCAGCACACAATACAGATCTTTTTGCAGAACTGGTATGTTCTAATTCACTTAGAGCAGATAGATTAACTAATGCAGTTGGATTACTAAAAGAAGAAATGAGACGAATGAACTCATTGATTATCTCAGCAGCAGATAAAAATAGAGTGCCTGCTGGTGGAGCGCTAGCTGTTGATAGAGAGAAGTTTTCTATGTACATAACAGAAAAAATTAAAAATCATCCACTAATAAACGTAATTAATCAAGAGGTAACTGAAATTAATCCGGATATAGTTACTATAGTAGCAGCTGGACCACTATGCTCAAATGATTTAGCTAATTCGCTAAAAGAATTAGTAAAAGAAGAATATTTACATTTTTTTGATGCAGCAGCTCCAATTGTTACCAAAGAATCAATTGATTTTTCAAAAGCTTTTTTTGGCGCTAGATACGAAGAGGATTCAACTGATTATATTAACTGCCCAATGAATGATAAAGAGTACAATAATTTTTATAATGAATTAATTAATGCAGAATTACAAAATATGAAAGAGTTTGAAGAAATTAATATTTTTGAAGGTTGTATGCCTATTGAAGAAATGGCTAAAAGAGGTATAAAAACTTTGCTTTTTGGACCACTCAAACCAGTTGGGTTAAGTGATGGTGATTGTGATGATTTTCATGCTGTTGTACAATTGAGACAAGACAATCTAGAAGGAACTCTTTATAATATGGTAGGCTTTCAGACAAGACTAAAATGGCCAGAACAAAAAAGAGTTTTTAAAATGATTCCAGGTTTAGAAAAAGCAGAATTTGTTAGATTAGGTGTAATGCATAGAAATACTTTTATTAATTCACCGAAATCACTTTTAAAGACAGGACAACTTAAAGAATATCCTAAAGTTTTTATTGCAGGACAGATTTCAGGAGTAGAAGGATATGTAGAATCAGCTGCTAGTGGCTTAATCTGTGGTATCAATGCTACTAAAGTAGTTAAAGGTGAATTAACATTAACATGGCCAATTGAGAGTGCACATGGTGCTTTGATGAGTTATATAACAACAAGTGTAAAAAAAGAATTTCAACCAATGAATATTACTTTTGGACTTATTCCACAACTAAATGAAAAGGTCAGAAAAAGAAGAGAAAAAAGACTAAAGATTTCTAAAAGAGCTTTAGAGAAACTAGCTGTATTTATAAGCGAAGAAAAAATAAATGAAAATGGTGAGGTGGTTTAAATGTTTAAGGGAACAACTATAGTAGCCATAAAGAAAGATGGCATAACAGCAATCGCTGGTGATGGTCAGATTACTTTAGGTGAGCAAACTATTATGAAAGCAAGTGCAAGAAAAGTTAGAAGAATCTATAATAATGAAATTATTGTAGGATTTGCTGGAGCAGTAGCTGATGCTTTTGCACTTGAAGAACGTTTTGAAGAAATGTTAAATAAATATTCAGGTAACCTTTTGCGCTCAGCAGTTGAATTAGCAAAAGAGTGGCGAACTGATAAAGTTTTAAGACAACTAAAAGCTTTATTATTAGTAGCTGATAAAGATCAATTGCTACTTATATCTGGTAATGGAGATGTTATAGAACCTGAAGATGGAATTATGTCAATAGGTTCGGGTGGAAATTATGCTTTAGCTGCTTCTAGAGCACTTGTAAAACATACCAAGTTAGATGCAAAATCAATAGCAACAGAAGCATTAAAAATTGCATCAGAGATATGTGTATTCACTAATGATTCAATAACTTGCGAAGTAATTGGAGGTAATCAAGATGAGTAACTTAACTCCAAAAGAGATAGTTTCAAATTTAGACCAACATATAATTGGCCAAGATGATGCAAAAAGAGCAGTTGCTATTGCGTTAAGAAATAGACACAGAAGAAAATTGCTCTCTGAAGAACTACAAAAAGAGATTATGCCAAAAAATATTATTATGATGGGTCCTACAGGTGTTGGTAAAACTGAGATAGCTAGAAGGCTTGCTAATCTAGTTAGAGCCCCATTTATTAAAGTCGAAGCAACCAAGTTTACTGAAGTAGGCTATGTAGGTAGAAGTGCTGAATCAATGGTGCGAGAACTATTGGAAACAGCAATAAGAATGGAAAAGTCAGCTAGAATGGAAGCAAATGAAAAAAGAGCTGAAGAATTAGCCAATCAAAGAATTTTAGATCTTTTAGTAAATCCTAAGAAAAACGCAACTAGCGGTAATCCTTTAGGAAACATTTTTGGTTATGGACAAAAGCAACCTGAAAAAAGGACTGAAACTGATGAAGAAAGAGCTCATCGAGACAAACTAAGGAAAAGGCTTGAAAATGGTGAGCTTGAAAAAATGATTATTGAAATAGAGGTTGAAGAAAAAAATTCAACCATGCAATTCATTGGTGGAGCAGGTATGGATGATTTGGGTATTAATATAGGTGACTTATTTGGTAATGTATTACCATCTAAGAAAAAAAAGAAAAGAGTTCCTATAAAAGAAGCTAGAGAAATACTTAAAGCTGAAGAAGCTGAAAACTTATTAGATATGGATGATGTAGTTAATACTGCTATTGAAATGACTGAACAAGATGGGATTGTCTTTTTAGATGAAATTGATAAAATTGCATCTAAATCAGGGACTAGTGGAGGTCCAGATGTATCAAGAGAAGGGGTTCAAAGAGACATTTTACCAATAGTTGAGGGAACAACTGTTACCACTAAATATGGACCAGTAAAAACAGATTATATCCTTTTCATTGCTGCAGGAGCTTTTCATGTAGCAAGTCCTTCAGATCTAATTCCAGAATTACAAGGAAGATTTCCTCTAAGAGTAGAGCTAAACAGTTTAAGTGAAGATGATTTAAGAAGAATTTTAATTGAACCAAAACATTCTTTAATTAAACAGTATACTGCACTAATGGGTACAGAGAAGGTAGAATTACAGTTTAATGAAGATGCTATAAATGAAATTGCTTCTAATGCAAAAGAAGTAAATGAAAACAGTGAAAACATTGGAGCAAGAAGGCTTCATACTATTTTAGAAAAGGTCTTAGAAGATATATCTTTTAATGCTAGTGAAATGGAAATGCAAAAAGTCATTATTGATAGAAAATACATTAAAGATAAACTTGATGAAATTGTTAAAGACGAAGATTTAAAGAAATATATAATTTAGTGATATCATGGAAATTATAGATAAAATAACTAGCTTAAAACAATATTTTTTAATGAACATTGATCAAATCAATTCAACTGATATGATTTATCACTTATCACAACTTAATAAAGTAGATGTATTTTACTTAACAAATGAGCTAGAAATATTGGATTATCATTTAACAGAAAAGTCAAATGAAGAGTTTTATCAAAATACTTTAGAATCAAGCTTTTTAGAGTTAAATGATTTTACATATGATATAACTTCTCCTGTAATCAAAGAGTATGAGGTCGGACAGAGAGCTCTTTTATATGATAATAAGGACTGGAGTATTTTAACGAGTGTATGTGCTATTCCAATTGTTAAAAGTGAAAGTGACTATGGATACTTAGTTCTTTTCAAATATGAGGAAAAATTTGAAAAAGATTTTGATTATTTTGCATTAACAATAAATCTGATTTTTTCAATTATTGTTTTAGAAAGTATCAGAGATTTACAAAAGAAAAAAGATGAAAGTGCTCAAAAAATACAAATTGCAATTGATGCTTTATCTTATTCAGAAGTCCAAGCAGCTAAACATATTTTGGATAATATTGATCAAGATGAAGGATATGTAGTAGCATCAAAAGTAGCTGATGAGTTTGATATTACAAGGTCAATTATTGTAAATGCTTTAAGAAAACTAGAAAGTGCTGGATTATTAAAATCTAAGTCACTGGGAATGAAAGGAACTCATATAAAAATACTAAACAGTGATTTAAAAAGGATATTAAATATTAGAGACTAGAATACTTGCTAGTAATTGTATCCTATGATATAATTACTCGGGTATAAA
>CAZCFQ010000112.1:0-7016 GCA_964497955.1 uncultured Clostridiaceae bacterium | reverse complement strand
TGTTTTCACTCCTTGTGTGCGTAAAATTATTATTTTACGCACTTATTATATCACATTAAAAATACTTTTCTATAATAATTTCAATAAAAAACAAAAATCTTTATTATTTCTTTCAATAAGAAGAATTTATCTTGTATATACTTCTGTTTTGGATTTGAATGTAACGTTTATAATATTATCATTTAGATTAACTGAGTTCAACTTCCCCAATAATCTTCTTACTTTGAAAATAGTTTATGAAACAAACTCTAATATTATTCTTTCTCTAATATTATTCTTTGTCTAATGTAATTTTATAAGATTATTTTATATTCAATTATCCTTCTTTCTAACAAATTTTTAATCTATAGAAAAAATCAGATCAAAAACCATTAAAAAATATGGAATGATCATTTTTTTAGTTTTTGCATCATAAACCATTTTTGTACTATATACCCACGTGTATTAACACCTATTAAAAAATAAAACGGCTCAGAACGCGAATTTGGAGCTCGCTTTTTTGCCGTTTTATTTATAATATTCAATTTTAAGTAATCTTTGATAATATAATCAAATTAACTATTTTTCTATATCTTTATTATTTGAATCAATGGAATTAATGTTTTTATTTAAATTTATGTTTTTTTCATCTTTTGTTTTATCATCTTTGAAAGCTTCACTTAACCCAGCTAAGTATCCAAATACATTTGCCATTTCATTTGGTAATATAATTTTTGTAGACTTTCCATCTGCAACATATTCCATAGACTTAAGTGCTTCTAATGCTAAATATTCTTTATCTGGTCCAGCTTTAGTTATCAACTTAATTCCCTCAGCCATAGCTTTTCTAACTTTTAGAATTGCCTCAGCTTCACCTTCAGCTTCTAAAATTCTTTTTTCTCTTTCTGCTTGAGCATGTAAAATTGTTCTTTGTTTTACAGCTTCAGCATTTAGGATTTCTGCTCGCTTATTACCCTCAGCTCTTCTTATTGAAGACTCACGATCACCATCGGCACGTAGAATTGTTTCTCTACGTTCACGTTCAGCTCTCATTTGTTTTTCCATAGCTTCTTGGATATCACGTGGTGGCATAATGTTTTTAAGCTCTACACGATTAACTTTTATTCCCCATTTATCTGTTGCTTCATCTAAAATAATTCTAAGTTTAGAATTAACTAGATCTCTGGAGGTTAATGTTTCATCCAAATCTAATTCACCAATTATGTTTCTTAAAGTTGTTGCTGTTAAATTTTCAATTGCTGGAATAGGATTAGATATTTCATAAGTATATTTAACAGAATCTGTTATTTGAAAATATACAACTGTATCAATTTGCATAGTTACATTATCTTTGGTTTTTACTGGTTGAGGTGGAAAATCTATCACTTTCTCACGCATATCCAACCTAGCTCTTTGCCTATCTAATATTGGTATCAAAAAATTCAAACCACTTGTCATCTTTTTATGAAATCTACCAAGTCTTTCAACTATTCCTTCTTCTGATTGTCTGACAATTTTAATACTACCAGCTAAAATAGCCAGAACAATTATTACAGCTAAAAGTCCTAATACAGAACCTATGATTTCGCCCATTATTACACTCCTTTAACTTCTTTTACAATAGTTTTTACTCCGTTCACCTGTATAATCTCTACTTTAGAACCCTCATTAATAACCAAATCATTTGTTGATTTAGCACTCCATACCTCGCCAGAAACTCTAATCTGACCCTTATTAGCTTTATTATCTATTTCACTAATAACTATGCCTGTTTGACCTATTAGACGATCTACGGCTGTTTTTGTTCCTTCTTTTGTAGGAAAAAGCTTTTCTATTAGTGGTTTAAGAAACATAAAAAAGGTTATAGATGAAACTAAAAACACAGTTACTTGAATCCATACAACATCAGTAAATAATGATAAAATTAAAGCCACTAAAGCACCAACTGCTAGAGTAATTGGAAAAAATCCAACTGTTATGACTTCTGCTACAATCATTACTAAAATTAACGCAACCCATATCATCCATGGATCAAGATACATTCAAACCACCCCAAAGTTCTTTTTTGCCTATAATTATTAATGCTTTTTTATTATATCATAATATATAGTTTTGAGAGTGTTTAAAATGTAAAAAAGGCAGCTTTTGGCTACCTTGAGAATATTTATTTTTTTGGTTTTTTACCTTCAACTATGTAATATACCCATTCAGCTACATTAGTTGCATGGTCACCAATTCTTTCTAAATACATTGATACCATTAGTAATTGCATAGATTGACCAATTGTTCTAGGCTCACTCATCATTATAATTAATAACTCATGAAAAATTTGTGTATTCAAATCATCTAAAAAATCATCATCATCAATGACTTTTCGTGCTAACTCTAAATCTTCATCAATCAATGCGCTAACAGCCTCGTGTAACATCTGAACAGCATGTTCAGCCATTCTAGGAATATCAATTAATGGTTTAATCAATTTCTGATCTTGTAAGGACAAAGTAGTTTCACTTATATCTACAGCATGATCTGCGATTCTCTCTAAATCTGTTATTACCTTTAAGGTAGCTCCCACTAAACGTAAATCTTTCGCTAATGGCTGCTGGGTAGCTAAAAGTGATAGACATTCTACTTCTAATTCATGCTCTAAATTATCTACAATATCATCATCTTTTATAACTTTTTCTGCAATACTTGGATTTAAAGTCCTTAAACCCTCAACTGATAATTGAATTGTATTTTCCACAATTCCTGCCATTTTTAAAAGTTTATTATAAAGTTTGTTCAATTTGGTTCTAAAAGCAGTTGTCATAGTTTCACTCCTATTGAATTTACTTATTATATTTGTAATCTTTTGATTTCAATAATAATATAACAAAAAAACGGAGTAGTTAAATGTAGCTTTTGTTAAACTTTGTAAAGAAACTGTTAAGAAATAGCTTTTGGCAATTTAATTACAACCTTAGTACCTTCATTTTGTTTACTAAATATTTCTAAACTTCCATTTAATAACTCAACTAAATTCTTAACAATTGCAAGTCCTAATCCATAACCATCAGAAACTAGCTTACTTCTACTCTTTTCTTCACGATAAAACTGCTCAGTAACCCTGTTAATTTTAGATTTCTCTATACCTATACCAGTATCTTTAATTATGATTTTTATATTTTGTTTTTCAGCATAAGTAGTTATTGTAATTTTCCCACCATTGTTCGTATATTTTACTGCATTATCAATAATGTTATAAAGTATTTGTTCCATTCGTAAAGGATCAGCATAAATCATGCTTTCTTCAGCAATATCTTTTTCAATAATTATTTCTTTATCTTCAATTTTTGGTCTTAATAACTTTAAAGTAGATTCTAATATCGGCTCTATACTAATTACTTCTTTTTGTAAGGTCATTTTTTTAGATTCTAATTTGGCTAAATCTAATAAATCCAATACTAGTCTTTTTAGCTTTTTACTTTCTTTTTCAATAATATCAAGAAACTCAAAAAAATCAGCATCTTCTGGATCCATATTTTTTAGTGTTTCTATAAATCCTGATATTGATGTAATTGGTGTTTTAAGCTCGTGAGAAACATTAGCAATTAAGTCGCTTCTAGCTTTTTCAGACCTTTTTATATCCGTAATTTCATATAAAAGTACAATCAATCCCAGAAAATTAATGCCTTCAAACAATGGGTTGATTAATAATTGAAAATATCTCTTCTCACTCTTATCATAGATTTCTATTTCTTTACTTAAAGATTTCTTTTCACTAAAAGCACTTTCAATATTATTGCTTATAGCAGGCTTACGGGATATTTTAATATAATGAACATCTTCATCTTCATAATAGTTTAAAAAGTCTCGGGCTTTAGGATTTATCAATTTCACTTTTTCTTCTTTGTCAATAAAAAGCAAACCACTGTCCATTGACTTGATTAATGTATTAAGCTCAATTTCTCGTTTTCTAATTTCTTCAATATTTCTTCTTAGTTGTTGTGACATATTATTAAAAGCCTTAATTAAGTTATCAGCCTCGTAGCTTGTTTGTTTTTCTTGGTTAAGGTATATGTCGTAACTACCTTTATTTAACGTTTGGAAAGCATTTTGAACTCTTTCAATGGGTTTTAAAAGTCTAGTTACTAATAACGTACTTAAGATTATTAATATAATAACTGCGACAATCGTACCTCCTACTATTTGATAAAATTGGTTTTGCAGGTAAGATTCTATCCTTGTAATAGGGATTGCAGATCTTATAATCAATTCTGGTTCATTTTCTTTTTCTAGTAAATATGCATAATATAGCATGTTTGAGTTTAATGTATCGCTAAATCTTAACGAATATCCTACACCATTTCTTATCGCTTTAACAACTTCTTCTCTGTCAATATGATTATCCATTTCAGAAACATTATCATAACTAGAATCAGCTAAAACAACTCCCTCTAAGTTAATAATTGTAATTCTAGAGTTTGTTATTTCAGCATGCTTTTCTGTTTCATCTTCAATACTATTGTAGTAATTACTTTTACTTAAGATATATTGCCCAATTAATTTAGTGTTTTGGTTCATTTTTTCGATTAATGAATCTATATGATAATCTTCAAAATTACTATTTACTCTATAACTAATAAATACAGTTAAACTGATAACTATTATTGTTGTTATTAAAATAATTTGCCATTTTAACTTTAATTGTTTCATTTCATTCTATATCCAATACTTCTAACAGTTTCTATATAACCATCCTCACTAGTGTTTATATCTAACTTATCTCTTATATGACTTATATGAACATCTATAATTCTTGTGTCCCCTATAAAGTCTGTTCCCCATACTTTATCCATAATTTCATGCCGATGTAAGGCTATGCCCTTATTTTTTGCAAGATATAATAATAAATCAAACTCTAATGAAGTAAACTCAACTTCTTCATTATCAATATATACTTTTCTTGATAATGAATTGATTTCAAGCTTACCGATTTTAATTATATCTTCTTTCTTTTTTATCTTAGTTGATTTCTCAACTCTTCTTAACACAGCTTTAACTCTAGCAAGTAACTCTCTAATACCAAATGGTTTTGTTATATAATCATCTGCACCTAATTCTAATCCAACAACTTTGTCAATTTCATCATCTTTTGCACTAATGAAAATTACAGGTGTATTATATTCCTCTTGTATTATTTTACAAAATGATAAACCATCCATACCTGGAAGCATTATGTCAAGTAAAACAAGATCATAATAGCTTTTAGATAAAACATCTTGAGCATCTTCTGCTGAATCTGTTATCTCTACATCATAATTATTCTTTTTTAGATTATATTCAAGGAGTTTTTGAATAGATTTATCATCTTCACAAATTAATATCTTTTTTTTCATTTTTTTCATCCTCAATATACTGGATATTTAGGCTTTAACCCTTGGCAAACTTTCATAATATCTTTTGTAGTTGTCTCAGCAATTGTATCAAGACATTCATAAGTAGATCCACCTAAATGAGGAGTTAATGTTATGTTTTCTACTTCAAATAACTCACTTTTAAAATTAGGAGGTTCATTTTTAAATACATCACATGCTGCCCATCTAATAATATTGTTTTTTAATGCAGTAGCTAAATCCTTTTGATTAATAATAGGACCTCTTGCAGCATTTACAATGATTCCATCTGGACCTAATAGCCTTAACTCTTTTGTAGTAATCAAATCCTTAGTATATTTATTTAAAGGCACATGGATTGTTAAAATATCACACCATTTTAATAAATCTTCAAATTCCATATATTCATACTTATCGTTTTTAATAAATTTATCATAATAAGAAACGTCAGCTCCAAAACAACTACACAAACTAGCTACCTTTTTACCAATATTTCCCATACCAATGACGCCAACTCTTCTATATCCCAGTTCATTACCTATTCTTTTGCCTTTATCCCAATTACTTTTTTTCATTTGATGGTGAGCACTACTAATTCCTCTTAGTGAATCTAGCATTAAACCAATAGTTAATTCTGCAGCCGCATTAGCATTGCCTCCAGGCACATTAGTAACCATTATTTCTTTTTTCTTACAATATTCAACATCTACCTGATCAACACCAACTCCATGTAATGATATAACTTTACAATTTTTCATTTGGTCTATTAGCCATTTATCTACTATTCCTGACCTTATTAAAAAACCATCTGCTGTTTCTATATCATAAAACCATTCAGGCACTTCCTTATTCTCTAATGAGTAATATGGAAGTGGTAAAACTACTAATTCACCTTTTTCACCTAAAGTTTCTTTAATCTTTTCTTCAGCTACAGGAAAATCTTCAAAAGCTGTTGCTACAATTTTTATCATTATTCCACCTCTTTAATACTAAAATCGTTTTGTCTCCAAGCTTCATATAACACTATTGCTACTGCATTAGATAAATTTAATGACCTTAATGTTGGGAGCATGGGTATAGTGATACAGCTATCTTCATTATCTTTTAAGACAGACTCATCTATTCCTCTTGTTTCACTACCAAATAGCAAGTAATCATTACTCTCATATTTAGCATCTGAGTATTTTTGACCCATTTTTGTAGTTGCGAAGAATAGATTGTCATCTTCATGATTTTCTAAAAACTCTTCTAATGAATTATGTACTTTAACATCTACAAGATGCCAATAATCCAACCCTGCTCTTTTTAGGTGTTTATCATCTATAGAAAAACCAAGTGGTTTTATTAGATGTAACTTAGCTCCAGTAACAGCACATGTTCGGGCTATATTACCAGTGTTTGGGGGTATTTCAGGTTCTACTAATACAATATTAAACATTTTTCTCCTCCATGCGAACAATTGTTTTGACAATACTAAAAAATACTTGATATAATAAAGAAAACTAAGAAATGGTGATTAATTTGAAAGAAAGTTTAACGAAACGGCAAAAACAAATTTATGATTGTATTTGTACTGCAGTTATGGATAACGGTTATCCACCTTCAGTTCGTGAAATATGTAAAAAAGTAGGTCTTAAATCAAGTGCTACAGTGTACAAT
>CAZCFQ010000111.1:0-7024 GCA_964497955.1 uncultured Clostridiaceae bacterium | reverse complement strand
TTAGAGTATAAAGAGTTTATAAAGTATTACCATTTATTCAGTTGCCATATATTAGCTGTTCAACTTTTATATATGAAGTTATATTTTAAGAGGATTGAAGAACATAAAGATACAATTGAAGAAGAAGATATTTTAGTTAATTGGGATATAGATCACTTTAATATGCTTTATGAAGATGCTAAAATTGTTTGGCAGAAATATGATGAAAGCAAATTTTTTATTGATAAATTAGAAGAAATAATTAGTGCAATTTGACACAATAATTAATCGATGCTATTATAATTAAAAATAAATATAAAACTTAAGATTAGAAGTAGTATTTAAAAAGAGCCTTTAGAGAGGACAAGTCGTTGGCTGAAAGCTTGTTTAGGTATTAATTTAAAGAAGTCGTCTATGAAGTGATAGTGCGAAGTTAGTAGTATTATCCGGTTATAACCGTTATCTTTTTATGAGAGCTACACATCTGTGTAGAATTAAGGTGGTACCGCGAGATCCATTCGTCCTTTGGGATGAATGGATATTTTTATTTTAGGGAGGATTTAAGATGAGAGAAAAAATTTCTAAAGCATATAATGCAAAGAAAACTGAAAACAAATGGTATCAGTACTGGGAAGATCAAGGATATTTTAAACCAAAAGAAAGAGCTGAGGATGCTGGTAAGTTTTCAATTATGATGCCACCTCCAAATGTAACAGGACAGTTACACATTGGACATGCATTGGATATGACATGGCAAGATATACTTGTAAGATTTAACAGACAAAAAGGTTTAGAGACATGCTACATACCAGGAACAGATCATGCAGGAATTGCAACACAACGAAAAGTTAGAGATCAATTAGCAGAAGAAGGTATAGATATTTACGATCTTGGTAGAGACGAGTTTATAGATCGTGTTTGGAAGTGGAAAGACCAATATGGAGCTGTGATCATTGATCAAGCTAGACAACTAGGTATATCATGTGATTGGGAACGAGAGAGCTTTACAATGGATGATAGGTGCTCAGAGGCAGTTCAAGAAGCATTCATTACTCTTTACGAAAGAGGCTTAATCTATAAAGGCAGCTATATAGTTAATTGGTGTCCTTCTTGTAATACTACAATCTCTGATATTGAAGTTGAACATTATGAAAAGCAAGGGAAGCTGTATTATGTTGCCTATCCTTTAGCAGAAGAAGATGATGAAATAGTAATTGCAACTACTAGACCAGAAACAATTTTAGGTGATGTTGCAGTAGCTGTTGATCCAGATGATGAAAGATTTAGTCAATACATTGGTAAAGAATGTATTTTGCCGATATTAAACAGAAAAATCCCTATTATTGCAGATGAGTATGTTGATAAAGAATTCGGGACTGGTGCAGTAAAAATCACACCAGGACATGACCCAAATGACTTTTTAGTTGGAAAGAGACATGATTTACCTGAAATTAATATTATGAATGATGATGCAACAATAAATCAAGAAGGCGGACCATATATAGGTCTTGATAGATACGAGTGCAGAGAAGCAATTATTAAAGACTTAGAAAATATCGGTCTACTTAGAAAAATAGAAGACCATAAAATGAGTATCGGACAATGTTCAAGATGTGAAACAGTTGTTGAACCACTAATTAAAAATCAATGGTTTGTAAAAATGAAACCTTTAGCAAAAAAAGCAATAGAGGCTTCTAAGAATGAATTAGTAGAATTTGTTCCTGAAAGATTTGAAAAAATTTATTTACAATGGTTAGACAAGATTCGTGATTGGTGTATAAGTAGACAGCTTTGGTGGGGACATCAAATACCAGCATGGTATTGTGCTTGTGGAGAAATCATTGTAAGTAAAGATGAACCTGATGAGTGTCCTAATTGTGGTAGAATGGAATTAATTCAAGATGAAGATGTATTAGATACTTGGTTTAGTTCCGCTTTATGGCCATTTTCAACTCAAGGATGGCCTGACGTGAAAGTAGAGGATTTAGAATTTTATCCTACTTCAACACTAGTTACTGGTTATGACATTATTTTCTTCTGGGTTGTAAGAATGATTACTATGGGATTAGAGTTAACAGAAAAGATGCCTTTTGATACTGTATTATTACACGGCCTCGTTAGAGATTCTCAAGGTAGAAAAATGTCAAAAAGTCTAGGAAATGGTGTAGATCCTCTTGAAGTTATAAGAGAATATGGTGCAGATGTATTGAGATTTACTTTAGTGATAGGAAACACTCCTGGAAATGATATGAGATTTCATTTTGATAGATTAGAATCAAGCAGGAACTTTACAAATAAACTATGGAATGCAGCAAGATTTATACAACTAAACATAGATGAAAATACAAAATTAGGTTTTCCTAATAAAGATCAATTAACCAATAGTGATAAGTGGATAATAAGTAGATATAGTGAACTTAATCAAAAAGTTACTTCTTTGCTTGAAAGACATGAGTTTGGTGAGTCTGCTAGGATGCTTTATGATTTCTTATGGAGTGAATTTTGTGACTGGTATATAGAAATGTCTAAATCAAGACTTTATAGTGATGATGAAACTCAAAGAGATATTGCTAGAAGTGTTTTAGTTACAGTTTTTTCAAAAACATTGCAGTTACTCCACCCTTATATGCCTTTTATTACAGAAGAACTTTACACCACTCTGCCACATGATCATGACTCAATAATGGTAGCACCTTGGCCAGAAGTTGAATTTATAAATAATCAGAGTATTGATGAGATGACAAATGTTATGGAATCAATTAGAGCTATAAGAAACTTAAGACAAGAATCTGATATTAAACCAGGCAAAAAAATTACAGCTTACTTCTTATGCCAAGATGAAGCTAATAAATCTATATTTGAAACAAATGAAATGTATATTAAATCATTGGCAAATGTAGAAAATGCATATTTTGTTTTAGATGATGATGAATTACCAAAAAAGGAAGAATCCTTAACAGTAATAGTAAAAGGAGCAACAATATTTATTCCTATTGTTGATGCACTTGATCTAGATCAAGAAATAAAAAGGCTAAGTGAAGAAGAGAAAAGATTAATATCTGAAGTAAAGAGAGCTTCAGGAAAACTTGCAAATGATAATTTTGTTAATAAAGCGCCAAAACATATAGTTAACGAGGAAAGAGAAAAACTAGTTGATTATGAAAAACAGTTAGATTCAGTAAAAGAAAGAATTGAAGAATTAAAAAGATTGAAGGGATAATTATGAAAATGAACTTCGAACAAGCAGTTGAATACATACATGGTATTGGGATGTTTGGCTCTAAGCCTGGCTTAGAGCGCATCTCTGCATTACTTGACTGTTTGAATCATCCCGAAGATGATTTAAAAATAATTCATGTAGCTGGAACTAATGGTAAAGGTTCTACATCAGCTATGATATCTTCAATACTACAAGAAAATGGCTACCAAGTTGGCTTATTTATTTCTCCTTACCTTGAAAGCTTTAATGAAAGAATTCAAGTTAATAGTAAACCTATTAACAAAGAGAAATTAGCAGATCTTGTAGATGAAATGAAACCCATTGTAGAAAAGGTTGCAAAAACAGATGTTGGACAACCAACACAGTTTGAAATAATAACAGCTATGGGATTTAAGTATTTCAAGGAAATAGATGTAGATTTCGTGGTCTTGGAAGTTGGTCTAGGTGGGACTTATGATGCAACTAATGTTATAACACCTATCTTAAGTATCATAACTTCTATAGGGCTAGACCACCAAGCTATTTTGGGGGATACATTAGAGGAAATTGCAGGGGAAAAAGCTGGTATTATTAAAAAAGAAATACCAGTAATCACTGCAGTAACTAAAAATGGACCATTTGCAGTTATAAAAAATAAAGCTGAAGAGATGAATGCTACATTACATGCTTTAGAAAAAAACTTTCATATAGAAAGGATAGATAATTCAATCAATGGACAAACATTCAACTATGAATTCTTAAATGAAAAGCTTGAATTTAGCATTTCATTTCTTGGTCAACATCAAATAAGAAATGCTTCTTTGGCAGTTACAGCAGCCAAAATTATGAAAACTTTAGGATACAAAATTAATGATAGTTATCTTTATAAAGGCTTGAAAAAAGCAACCTGGCCAGGCAGATTAGAAATTATGCAAAAAAAACCATATATAATTTTAGATGGTGCACATAATGAGCAAGCAACTGAGGTAATAGCAAAAACTATAAAAGAACTTTTTGATAAAAAAATAGTTTTAGTTTTAGGGATATTATCAGACAAAAACTATACAAAAATGATAAGTGATCTTGTTCCATTAGCTAAAGAAGCATTTATTACTGCACCAGATTATTATAGAGCTACTGATACAGAAATGTTGGCTAATGAAGCAAAAAAACATTGCGAAAATGTATTCGAAGTTAAAGGAGTATCAAATGCTATAGATAAAGCTATAGAAATTAGTAATAAAGATGATCTTATTTTAATAACAGGTTCACTTTATACAGTTGGAGAAGCAAGATCTCATTTATTAAAAATCATATAAATAATTAGAAACATAAATAATTTATTAGTTAATACTATGATGTTTATTTACATTAAAGGCAAAGGGAACTCTTTGCCTTTAATTTTTGTCTAAAATCTATAGATTTGTGTTTTAAGTATATTTATTTGATAAAATATAAGTAATACAATATATAAAGGTGGTATTTAATGAAAGATATAATTTTAGCATCAGGGTCTCCTAGAAGAAAAGAGTTAATTAAGCAAATTGGATTGAATGTAACTATTATGCCTACAGACTTTATTGAAAATAATTCATTACCTCCAAAGAAACAAGTAATCTATAATGCTAAGGGTAAAGCTAAATGGGTTTTAGATAGAATAAATCAGCATAGTATAATAATTGCATCAGATACTATTGTAACAATAGATGACAAAGTATTAGGAAAACCAAAAGATAGAGAAGATGCAAAAAGAATGTTAAATTTGCTAAGAGGCAAGTCACATAAAGTACTGAGTTCACTTTATTTAATTGATTCTAATAATAATTATTCTATAAGTGACATAGTAAGTACCGAAGTTTATATGAGAGAATTTAGTGATCTTGAATTAAATAACTATCTTAATACAAGTGAACCATATGATAAAGCAGGTGGATATGCCATTCAAGGTAGGGCTAGTATTTTTGTAACAAGAATTAAAGGTTCTTATAGCAATGTAGTTGGCTTACCACTAGCAGAGTTAACCCAGTTATTATCAAAGTTTAATGTAGAGGTGTCAAGTGCGTGGTAGGTGGTAAATACACAATTAAAGAAATGTCACAAGACTGTCAGCCAAGAGAGAGATTACTTAAACATGGTTCTTCATATTTAAGTGAAGTTGAATTATTAGCAATATTAATTAATACTGGCTATAAATATCGAGGTAATCTAGTAACAGCTATAGATCTGGCTCACAAAGTTTTGTCAAACTATACTTTGGAAGAACTTATCAATATTTCACCTAACCAACTTCAAAAAATTCCTGGTATAGGAAAAGCAAAATCCGCTTCAATAAAAGCAGCTTTTGAACTATCTAGAAGAATCTCAAGAATCACTAAAAAAGAGAAATATACAATAAAAGGACCTAAAACAGCAGCAAATTACCTAATACCTTTGTTAAGATTTAAACAACAGGAGCATTTTGTGGTATTATTATTAGATGCAAAGAATCAAATTATACGTTATAGTAGAATTCATATAGGAACAGCAAATGCTTCATTAGTCCATCCAAGAGATATATTCAAAAAAGCAATCTCTCACAGTGCTATTAACTGTATTATTGCTCATAATCATCCCAGTGGAGATACTACACCTAGTAGAGAAGACCTAGCAGTTACAGAAAGAATGGTTGAAGTAGGTAAAATTGTTGGTATAGATATAATTGATCATATAATAATAGGAAATAATGATTTTCTTAGTTTTAAAAAGGAAGGTCTTATGTAGTAAATAGGAGGAAAACTTATGGCTTTTTTAGATAGTTTATCAAAATTTATAAGTATTGATTTAGGAACAGCTAACACTCTAATATACATAAATGGCAAAGGCATTGTATTGAATGAACCCTCTGTTATTGCTATTAAAGAAAAAACAAAGCAAGTTATAGCTGTAGGTAAAGAAGCTAAAGCTATGGTTGGAAAAGAATCTAGAAATGTAAAAGTAATAAGACCAGTTCTAGATGGGGTAATAGCAGACTATGATGTTACAGAACAGATGTTAAGACAATTTTTGCAAAAGGTATATAAAAATAGAGGGTTTATTAGGCCTAAAGTAGTTGTTTGCATACCTTGTGGTGTGACTGAGGTTGAGAAAAGAGCTGTTAAAGATGTTACGATACAAGCTGGTGCTAGAGAAGCTGTAATTATTGAAGAACCAATGGCTGCTGCTATTGGAGCAGGCATATTAACAATGGAGTCAGAAGGTAACTTAGTTATTGATATTGGTGGTGGAACTACAGAGGTAGCTTTGATTTCTCTAGGAGGAATAGTTGTTTCAGAATCAGTAAGAGTAGCTGGTGATGCAATGGATTCTGCAATTTCAAATGCTTTAAAGTTAGATTTTAACTTAGCTATAGGAGATTCAACAGCTGAAATGATTAAAATGAAAATTGGTAGTGCTATTGAAGATGAAGAATTTGATAAAAAAACTTTAGATGTTAGAGGCAGAGATTTGGTTTCAGGACTACCAAAAACAATTACAATTTCAGCAAAGAAAGTTAGAAAAATATTAGAACCAGTAGTTGATCAAATAATTGAAGCAATAAGAAATACCTTAGAAAAAACACCTCCTGAACTAGCTTCAGATTTAATGAGGCGAGGATTGTTATTAACAGGTGGAGGAGCTCTTTTATACGGACTTGATAAAAAAATAAGCAAAATCACAGACATGTCAGTTATTATACCAGATGATCCTTTAACTGTAGTAGCAATAGGTGCAGGAAAATATTTAGATTATATAGCTAGTAGTAAGAAATAGAGAGGTTAAAATGCGTAAGTTTGTTAAAAATCATTACATTGTAATATTAATAGTTTT
>CAZCFQ010000110.1:3711-7091 GCA_964497955.1 uncultured Clostridiaceae bacterium | reverse complement strand
TTTTTGTTTTGCTTATATCGCTCGTAATACTCAAACACTGTATATCCTTCTTTTAAGTAATTTATTACATTGTAGATAGTTTGCGTTGCTCGTTGCATTAATTTAATAATTTTAGTAGTAGCTACATTTTGATGATAATATGTCTCTATCATTGCAATCTCATTCATGGTAAGATGTTTGTGGGTCATTTGTGATCACTCCTATGTCTTTCGTGGTGGAAATACATTAAGAGTATATCACATTTGGCCTTGTTTATTTTTCTAGTTTAATTTTACAATCCGCGATTAATAAAGTATTAGCGTCTTCAGTAACTAATGTCATGATCTCTCGAATTAAAAATCTCTACCAAAAATTGTATAGGTAAAGTACCCTCAGTGTATCTCCATCAATATTTTAGTGTACTGAAAAAAAAGAAGCTACTTATAGCAGCTTCCTAAACTTGTGTTTGAATTTTTATGTAATTAACCGTCAAATTATAACTCTCAGATATTATTCTTTAACTACCCTATCTCAGTGGGTTAGAATATTATTAAAAATATTATTAGTACTCTACGCTATATTATCTTGCTGTTACTTATGTCGTTAGATTTCAGAGATATAGTTTTAAATATTGAAATCTAATTGACTTTAATGTTTTATAGATACTCTATACATAATCCATTTATTTAATCCGTTAAGAAATATCCTCTTTCATTCAAGAAGAAACTATATGACCCAAAAACTCTACCATTATCGAGTATACCTATTAAATCTACTTCTGGAATGCTGATATTGGTTCCTATTATTACCACTGGGCCTATTACTTCTCCATTTTCAATATCTACTTTATATATCCTTTTACTATTATTTTCAAAATCAATTAATGAAAAGGCAAACCATTTACTACTGTTTTGTGTAAAACTAGTTTGCATTTCACTATCGCCTGATAAAGGCCATTCAGCCTCTAAGCGAAGAGTTTCTAATGATTCAAGATCAACCAATATTCCTTCTGAGCTATTTAAAGCCATTAGCTTTGTACCTTCTTGATTGTTCACAAATATTGCATACTTACTCATATCCAACCTATAAGTAGGATCATTACCCGCAAAATCAAGTATTAAATAATCTCGTATGCTTTCATATCCTGCCATTTTAAATAATGCTTTTGTATCATTAAGTACAAACTTTGGTTCATAGTAATATCCATAAGGAGAGAGTGAGTCTTTAGGAAAGTATGATGTTCTTATTAATAGTTCACTTGTTTCATCATCTAAAGATAATATTTTTAACCCCTCTTCATCAGAGTATAGTATTCTTTCTAGTTCTGTATCAATATCATATCCACCATACCAAGTTAATGTATTATGTTTATCATCATATTCTACTTCTCTATCAATTAAGTTTGTAATTTTATCAGGTATTATAATTTTTTCAACAAGTTCTAAATTATGATCAATTATTAAAGCTTCTCTTTCTTTTTTAACTAAAAAATTATCCCCAAGTACCTTAATACCGTTAACAGAGTCCCCTAGTTCAATCTTTTGCTCCATCTCCATATTTTCAAGATTAATAATGCCAAATATGTTCGTAAATTCTCCATCAAGAATTAGATTACTTGATACGAACATTTTGTTATCCTTGATTGAGATTGATTTCATGTTATCATCATTATAACTTTTTGGATACTCTTCAATTTCACTTATAGTTTCCACATTACCTTCTATGTTAATTAAATTATTGTCTGGGAAATACTTTTCCATAGATAATATTATCCAATTTGATTCAGTGTCTTCAAGTTGATATATCCATCTAGTTTGAATGTGCTGTTTTTCACTGTCAAAATAGCTATTTAATTCTACTTGATATCTATTTTTATCAACTTGCTTAACACTTTCTAGTGAAATTCCCCATGCATTTGATTCATCGTAATTTGGAATACGTTCATTAGGAGTAAAATAAAACCCAAAGCTATTAGTATCTTCTATATAAGAATGGCTTTTAACTTCCTCGAAATTGACTTCACTCAAGTTAAAGTACTTATCACTAACTTCTTCAATCTGTTTTTTACTTATAATAAATCTATTCTGATCATCTTTCTCTAAAACTTCATATCCATTATTTCTTATAGTTTTTGTATAAGCAAACTTTGCAAGTTCTGTTACCTCTATTTCTTTTGCGCTATCAAAACTTTCTGAGTTTCCAATTGAAGGGATACAATCATACATTAACGAGTTCCAAATACTAGAGATTATCTCAACATCCTCTACAATTTTTTCTTCAAATGATTCTTCTGGTTGAACAGGTAAAACAGAAACCCCTTCGCAACCAGAAATAACTATTAAACTAAGTAACGCAAATAATAAGAGTATCTTTTTTTTCATAATCTGACCTTTCTATTATATCTTCATTACATCTTTGGCTTCTTGTTTTATTCTATACTCATATATTAATGATGTAAATGTATGTAGTTAGATTATGTTTTATCTAACACACATAATCTTTTATTAAACGCACTAATTTTCATAGTGATATTTGCATTACTCTCAAAAACAAACATCTTAAAGTAAAGTAGTATTAAAAGAAATATAAATAAGTAAAAGAAGAATAATAAATTCATAAGTTAATTTTTATGGCTTGAAAAAATATGTATCCCAAATTAATAACCAGCTCAATTACTTCAGCTGGCTATTAAATTGGGACATATAAAATCTTTATTCTTTATTATCTTAATTTGCAACCTGATCTTTAGGATAAGGTTTTTTAAGAGTAATTTGCATTCCTATAATCGCTATAATCATAAGTCCTATGGCAATCATAAAACTAGAATTATAGCTGCCAGTTGTATCATAGAGGTATCCAAAAAGAACTGGACCAATTATTGCACCTGTAGAACCAAGTGCTGATAATAAACCAAAAATGGAACCATAATCTTTTCTTCCATACATATCAACAGTTACCATTGTAGTTGCTATAGAACCATAAGCAGCACCCATGCCTGTCCCAATCACTATGGCCACTAGTGCTATGTTTAAGTTAGCAAAAAGTAATCCAATAATTGCCAATAGACCTGCGAGGGCAGATACTGTTACTGCCCACCTACTACCTAGGTTATCAAATAATCTTCCTAATATGACTTTTCCTATAGCTAAAGATCCCATCGATAAAGCAATTACATTTGCACTAAATGTTATTGAATATCCTTTATCAGCTAAATGAGGGCCAGTTGTAGCCATTATCGTATTAATCCCAAGCATTACTAAAATTGAACTTATTGCTAATACCCAAAATCTTAAAGTCCCTATTGCTTCTTTGAACATAAGACCTTTATTTGCTAACTTCTTATTATCTTTTTCCTTTGTAGCGTCCTCACTTCCATAAGGCTTTAATCCTTTATCTCTTGG
>CAZCFQ010000110.1:0-3611 GCA_964497955.1 uncultured Clostridiaceae bacterium | reverse complement strand
CTTTTTCCTTTGTAGCGTCCTCACTTCCATAAGGCTTTAATCCTTTATCTCTTGGATAAGTTTTAATAACAAAGAATGTTATTGGTGCTATCATTATAAACATTATTATACCCAATACTTGATAAGTTGTTCTCCAACCTTGATTGGCTATTAAATAACCAGTGAGTGAGTTAAAAAACATACCACCAACTCCACTTCCCATAAAAGCTACTCCAATTGCTAATCCTCTTTTATCATAAAACCAGTTACTAATTATTATTGATAGTGGAAGTATAGAAATCAAAGCAACTGACATACTAGCAACAAAAGTTATGAAATAAAAAGAAATCAGTCCATCCATAAATGAATATGAGAAAAATGAAACTGATAATATCACAGTAACAAGTTGTAATAGTCGTTTAATCCTAATCTTTTTAAAAAGTCTAGCACCAAAAAGAAATGCTATAACTTGACAAATTGCCCTAATAGTAAAAATTGCATTCGCTTGAGTTCTAGTAAATCCTAAATCTTGGCTTATTGGTTTTATAAATAAACTTGCGCAATTATACACAATTCCTAAAGCAGCAGCCATAATAATAAAACCAGAAAAAACAATAATCCACCCATAGTGGATCTCTTTTACTCTATTAATTATGTTCATAAGAATCCCCTTTTTGACACAGTCAGTGTTGCTAAGAATATTCTATTCGATATAATACTCAAAAATGACCTTAATATCTTTCTTTCGATTAACATTCAAATTATCTAAATCAGCATAAGTTTAAAACTAACTTTATAATACTACTAAATGCTATTTTAGTAAACTATTTTATATCGATAATCAACTTTTTCGTATATCTAAATATTATCAAAAATTATAGCTACAGCCTATCTAGAAAGCTATAGCTATATGCTTCAGAATATAATCTCTAATAATAACCCTATTATGTTCTAGTGTTGTAATCCTGATCTTTGCCTTTGAATATAATCTAATGTCCTTTTTCTAGCAATTAATCCATTATCTCTTTTGTAATTATACATATTACCATCTGCTTTTGAGAATAGTTTATCTACTTCTGTCTCAAATGTAGTAGAATATCCAAATGATATACAAAAGAACTCATCTGAATCAATGCTGTAGTGGTTTTTTCTAATTTCAGATAACCATCTTTGGATATCTTCCATGATTTTGAAATCACAGTTTGGAACTAAAATTGCAAACTCATCTCCACCAATTCTTGCAACAATACTTTTATCAGAAAAATCATAATTGGACAAAATATTGCTAAAAGAAATAAGAACTTTATCACCTTGTTCGTGCCCTAGGTTATCATTTATTAGCTTTAAATTGTCTATATCAATTATAAATAGCCCTAAAGGAAAATTACTATTCTCTATATACATTTCTAAGTGCTTCATATAACCAGCTCTATTAAACAATCCAGTTAAAGCATCTTTATAGACAGATTTAGACAATTCTTTGTTATAATTAATTAAGTTCTGATTAAGCTGTTGTAATTCTTTATTACTTCTTTGCATTTCTTTTAAATATTGTTCTAAAACTTCATTGCTTTTTAAAATACCTGAAACAGGATTTAATGATTGTTGCCAAGGAGGTTGTTCTACTCTAATTGTTATCGATATAGTATTCTCAACCCAAACTTTATCTCTATTAGTTGATTTAACTTTAAATATATACTCCCCAGAAGGAACATTTCTATAGCTTTTTCTTCTATTAGTTTTTAAATCATGCCAATCTTCATCAAAGCCTTCCAACTTGCATCTATATTGAATTTTTTTTGGATGGCTATACTCAATTGCTACAAACCTAAACTCGAAGTAGTTAGCATAATATGGTATGTGTAATAGTCCTTCCTCTGTTATATAATAAGGCTTATCCAGTTCCTCATTGGAAACAGTAAAATTAGTAAATACTAAATCTACTTTTGAAGTGTCTTTTTTGATATTTTTAGGATAAAAGTGATTATAACCGTTTATTCCACCAAAAAACATCTCTCCATCTTTTGCTTTCATATATGCACTGTTATTAAACTCTGTAGATTGCAGTCCATCTGACTCATCAAAATTGACAAATATTTCATCTTTAACATTGAAAAAACTAATGCCATTATTTGTACTTAACCAAATTCTATTTTGATTATCTGGCAAAATACCATAAATAACTTTATTGGCTAACCCATCATTTTCATCATACTTTATAGTTTTTCCTGTTAGTTTGTTATTACGATATAAACCTTCAAAAGTTCCTAGCCAGATGTATTTATTGTCTTCATACATAGAAAAAATGAAACATTCATATGGGGATTTTGCTCCAGATTTCGTTCTGTTAAAGCTTTGAACTTTGTTATTATCTCTATCGATAATGGAATTACCATCTAAAGTAACAAGTAGTATTTTGCCAGAGTATTCTTCAAATATAAACCTTGTCATATTACTTGTTATTCTTTTCTCATTATTAGCTCCCATATGGTAATGCTCAAAAGTCTTTTCTATTGGATTTATAAATATTAAACCAAACTCGCTTCCAATCCAAATGTTATTATTACTATCATTAAAAATAAATCTTAAACTTTTATTGTCAATTTCTAAATTTATAAAATCTGGTAATTTATATCGTATGAAATTGTCTGTATTTTTATTATAAAAGCAAATCCCTGAAAATGTAAAAACCCAGACCTTACCATTGTTATCTTTATAAACTCCTCTAATTAAATCACTATTTATAGTATTCTCATCATCTACTTTGTGGACGTAATGCTTAAAATCTCCTGTTTCTTTTTGATACTTAGTAATTCCACCGCCTTCAGTAGCGACCCAAATATTACCTTGTTGGTCTTCAACAAAACCTCTTACAATATTACTTAGTATACTATCTTCTTTATTAGGTAAGCTTTGCTTATGTTGAAATCTAAACTTTTCAGGGTCAAAGAAACAAACTCCACCTGAAAGAGTTCCAATCCATACGATTCCATCTTTATCAATATATAATGTCCTTATATAATTATTACTTAAACCTCTGAAGTCATATTTATCATGCTGTAGATTAATTATGCTTTTACTATAATCTTCGAAAATGAAAAGTCCTTTATTTTGAGTTCCTAACCATAGATTATTTTTACTATCCTCAATAATACATCTAATAGACAAGCTATTAACTTCATGGTTATTTATATATTCAAAATTTTTTAATCTTCTATTATCAATGTCTAACTTATATAGCCCGCGATTTTCTGTCCCGACCAACAATCCATAGTGTGATAATTCTTCTATGGTTAAAATCATCATATTCTTTGTATTTGGAACTAACCAAAAATCATTGCTTTCTTTGTCAAACTTGTATAATCCTCCATCATAACTTCCTATCCATAAGTCCCCATTAGCATCATCATATATTGAAGTTATATTACCTTTTAATACTTTATTATCATCTTTGATAAAGTAACGATTAAACTTTTTAGTTTCTTTATTGAATTTTATTAACCCATTATACGAACCAAGCCAAAGAATATTATTATCTTCATTATCTTGTGTAATAGCTCTTGTATAATTGCTCTTTTTTAAAGAACTGGTACTAGAAATATTTTCATATCTAACTAATTCTTCAGTAATAT
>CAZCFQ010000109.1:4485-7205 GCA_964497955.1 uncultured Clostridiaceae bacterium | reverse complement strand
TTATGTATAGAAAGTTGTCCATTCGATGCTATTAATAAGATATAAGCGTTTTAAAAATGGAGGTGTCAGATAATATGGAAAATATAACTTTAAACATAGATAATAGAGAGGTTACTGTACCAAAAGGAACAACAGTTTTAGAAGCTGCTAAAAAGCTGGGAATAGAAATTCCTACTCTATGTCATTTAGATGGAATAAATGAAATAGGAGCTTGTAGAGTTTGTGTGGTTGAAGTTGAAGGTAGCTATAATCTAGAACCTTCTTGTATTTATAAAGTAAGAGAAGGAATGGTTGTAAAAACTAATTCTGCTAGAGCAAGGAAGGCAAGAAGAATTAATACTGAATTGCTTCTTTCTGATCATGCTCATGACTGTTTAGTGTGTGATAGGAATAATAATTGCGAGTTACAATCTATAGCAAGTTTGCTAGATATCAGAGAATATCGTTTTGAAGGCGAAAAAAGTTCAAGTAAGATAGATGGATCAAGTCCTTCTATTTATAGAGATTCCACAAAATGTATTAACTGTCGTAAATGTATAGCTATTTGTGAAAAGATTCAAGGTGTAAGTGCTTTAGGCGCTGCTGAGAGAGGATTTGAGACAGTTGTTGTGCCTGCCCAAAATAACTTAATAGCTGATGTTAACTGTGTTACTTGTGGCCAGTGTATTAGTGTTTGCCCTACAGGAGCATTAAGTGAGGTTAGTCATATAAAAAGAGTTGTTGAGGCAATTAATGATGATAATATGCATGTCGTAGTACAGACAGCCCCAGCTGTAAGATTTGCTTTAGGCGAGAGCTTTGGAATGGAAGTAGGAACCAATGTGCAAGGCAAAATGGTTACAGCTTTAAGACAACTAGGATTTGATAAAGTTTTTGATACAGACTTTACTGCTGATTTGACAATTATGGAAGAAGGAACAGAATTAATAAATAGAATTAAAGGTGAAGGAGTTTTACCTCTAATTACTTCTTGTAGTCCCGGTTGGATAAAATATGTTGAACACAATTATCCTGAATTTTTACCACACTTATCTACTTGCAAATCACCTCAACAAATGTTTGGTGTATTAGCAAAGACTTTTTATGCACAAAAGTATGATATAGATCCAGCGCAGATATATTCTGTGTCAATTATGCCTTGTACTGCAAAAAAGTTTGAAATAACAAGACCTGGAATGGATAGTAGTGGATATCAAGATGTGGATGCTGTTTTAACCACTAGAGAATTAGCTAAGTTAATCAAATCCGCTGGTATAGATTTGAAAACATTGCCTGATCAAAATTACGATGAGCCACTAGGGATATCTACTGGAGCTGGAGTAATCTTTGGTTCTACGGGTGGTGTTATGGAAGCAGCCTTACGTACAGCATATGAGATATTGACAGAAGAAACTTTGGATAAGCTAGATTTTGAAGAGTTGCGTGGAATTGAAGGAGTAAAATATGCAAGTGTTAAAATTGGAGAGATGGATGTTAATGTAGCTGTTGCTCACTCATTAATTAAAGCAAAAGAAATTATGGACAAACTGCAAAATAGTGAGCTTGAAGACATTCACTTTATTGAAGTTATGGCATGTCCTGGTGGATGTATTGGTGGCGGAGGCCAACCTAGGTCAAAAGATCCTGACATAATTGAAAAACGTATGCAAGGTGTATATAATGCAGATAAGAACATGAAATTAAGAAAATCTCATGAAAATCCTGCAGTTCAAGAATTGTATGAAGAATTTCTGGGTGAGCCTAATAGCCATGTTGCTCATAAATTATTACACACATTTTATATACCGAGAGAAAAATAACTTAATTGTGAAACTATAAAAATGAACGTAGAGTTTATAAAGTAAATTCTACGTTCTTTTCCAAAAGGTAATTAATTTATACCATTTAATTAATGGATTGTTTTAATATAATGAGGAGAATTAATATGAAAAAGATTTTAACTACTATACTTACTATATTACTTGTCTTTACTTTAGCTGCTTGTAATCAGGAAGCTAATAATAATCAAGATAATGGCCCAAATACTACAGAAATAAGAGTAGCCTCACTTAAAGGTCCTACTACAATGGGCATGGCGAAACTAATTAGCGATAAAAAAGATAATGAGTTATATAGATTCAATATTTACGGAACAGCTGATGAGATAGTTTCACAAATAGTTAATGACCAAGTTGATATTGCTTTAGTCCCATGTAATCTTGCAAGTGTTTTATATAATAGGACAGAAGGTAAAATCAAGGTGGGAGCGATTAACACATTAGGAGTATTGTATATAGTTGAAAACGGAGAAACAGTAAACTCAATGAATGACTTAGTAGGCAAAAAAATATATAGTGTAGGTAAAAATACTACTCCTGAATATGCTTTAAATTACCTTCTTGAACAAAATAGTATTGATAAAGACAATGATTTAAAGGTAGAATATAAAAGTGAAGCAACAGAATTAGCTATTTTATTAAGTGAAGAACAAAATAGAATTGCCTTACTTCCACAACCCTATGTAACAGTAGTACAAATGCAAAATGAAAATATAAGAACTGCTCTGGATTTAACAGAAGAGTGGAATAAAATTGATAATAATAGTAGTATGGTTACTGGAGTGTTAATAGCAAGGGAGCAGTTTATAAAAGACAACACTCAAGTGTTTGATACTTTTTTAGATGAATATAAAAATTCAACAAATTATGTAAATAACAATCACGATCAAGCTGCTAAACTTA
>CAZCFQ010000109.1:0-4475 GCA_964497955.1 uncultured Clostridiaceae bacterium | reverse complement strand
AAGAGTTTGGTATAGTCGATAATGAAGCTATCGCAAGAAAAGCTATACCAAAAAGCAACATTACTTATATAGATGGAGAAGAGATGAAAACAAAAATTGCTGGTTATCTTAATGTACTATATGAAGCAAATCCTCAATCTGTAGGAGGTGCGCTGCCAGGGGATGATTTCTATTATCAAAAAGAATAAAAGACTCCATAGGATTTCAGCAATAATACTATGGTTGATATTATGGGAGTTACTAGCTGGGATAATAGATCAAAGTCTAATAGTAGTATCACCCACCACTGTTATTTATAATCTTTTTTTATTGATGCAAGGGGCTGAGTTTTGGTTAGCTGTTAGCAACTCATTTGTAAAGATTTCAACAGGTCTTATATTAGCAATCGGAGTGGGAGTTTTTCTAGCAGTGACTAGCTCAATTGTAGAGCTGATGAGGATAATGTTAGAACCAGCTATTAGTGTAATCAAAAGCATACCAGTTGTAAGTTTTATTATACTAGTTTTAATTTGGACTGGTACTGATTATTTATCTACAGTGATAAGTTTTTTAATTGTATTGCCCATAATATATACTAATGTATTGGAAGGTATTTTGAATGTTGATAAAAAATTATTAGAGATGGCAGATGTGTTCAATATACCATTTAAGAAAAAAGCTTTTGGGATATACATACCAAATGTAATGCCATATTTTATTGCTGCTAGTAAAATATCATTAGGTCTTTGTTGGAAAAGTGGAGTAGCTGCAGAAGTAATAGGATTACCTAATGGGACAATTGGGGAAAAATTATATGCAGGGAAAATATTTCTATCAACTGAAGATGTTTTGACTTGGACGCTTGTAATTGTATTGATAAGTGTAGTGTTTGAGAAGGTTTTTTTAAAAGTTGTTAATAGAATTGAAAAGCATATATTATCTATAGGAGATAAATAAATTGATAAGATTAAAAGACATTTATAAGAAATACGATAACAAAGATATTATTTCTGGCTTGAATTTAGAGATAGAGCCTAATAAAACCACAGTAATAATGGGTATTAGTGGAAGTGGGAAAACTACTCTCGCTAATATACTTTTGGGACTTAGAGAGGTTGATTCAGGTGAAATAGAGGGTTTAGATAATAAAAAAATATCTGCAGTTTTTCAAGAGGATAGATTAAGTGAACAACTTTCAGCCATTTATAATGTCAAACTAGCTTTGAAGAAAGATGTAAAAGACAGTGAAATTATAAAGAAATTTCAAGAAGTAGGTATGGATCATAATTTATTGAATAAGCCTGTTATTAGTCTTTCTGGTGGTCAAAAAAGAAGAGTTGCAGTAGTTAGGGCTATGATGACAGAAGCAGACTTTTATTGCCTAGATGAACCATTTAAAGGGCTCGACCATGAAACAAAAATAAGTACAATGAGATATGTTGCAGATAACATTAAAGACAAAACTGCAATAATTATTACTCACAGCACTGAAGTTGCTAGATTTTTTGATGCTAAATGTATAAATATCAATGACGGGAATTGCAGTGAACTACTGCAAGCAATGTCATAAAAGAAAATATAAACAAACACTTATTTCTTCTTTAATAGAATTTTCACAAAGGAATGAATTGAGTGTTTGTTTTTTTGATATGATATAATATAGATAAGAATCTAATAAATGATAGGTGATAAGAGTAGATGAGATTAAGAAAAGTAAAGAATCAGAACAAGAAAATCAGAAAAAATGAGTTAACAGTAGTAAATCCTAGAAAACTAAAGGGTAAATGGAATGAAGTGTTTGGTAATAATAATCCGATATGGATTGAAGTTGGAATGGGGTTAGGAGGTTTTCTTTCTGATTACTCATTACTATACCCCAAAATTAATTTTGTAGGTATTGAAAAATATTCAAAGGTTTTAGTACGAGCTATTAAAAGGTTTGACTCTGATGAAAATACTAATGTGAAATTATTGAGGTTTGATGCAAATGCGTTAGATGAAGTTTTTGACCAAAATGAAGTAGGTAAAATATTTTTAAACTTTTCAGATCCTTGGCCAAAGAGAAGACACGAAAAGAGACGACTAACCCATCCAAATTTTATATCAATGTATGAGAAAATCTTAACTCATAATGGTGAGGTGCACTTTAAAACAGACAACCTAGATCTATTCACATACTCAGTAGAGCAGTTTAAAAAGTCCAAGTTTGAAGTTGTTGAAGAAATTTATAATTTACACAAAAAAGAAAATGTAGAAGTAAAAACAGAGTATGAATTGAAATTTATTAGTAAAGGAATATCAATTAAGAAACTAGTAGCTAAACGAACATTAGGTGATTTACAAAACTAAATATTGATTAAGTATTCCTGAAATACGAAAGATAACAAAAATTTTTATAAAATTGTTCGAATTTTATTGACTGAATATATAGGAGTTTGTTATATTGTTTGTGTTAAAGAAAAGATTTGTAGAGGATGATTGTAACGATTTATTTGAAAAAGAATAAACTTATGTTGCATGATTCCTTTTTTATTTTCAAAAATATTAGGAGGTAAAGATTAATGAAAATTGGGATTATCTTAGGTAGCGACTCAGACTTGCCAGAAATGAAGAAATGTTGTGATGTTTTAGACAAATTTGAGATGGAGTATGAACTAGTTGTTTCATCAGCACATAGAGTGCCTACTAATACTGCAAAATGGGCAGAAGTAGCAGAAGACAAAGGAATAGAGGTTATTATAGCTGCAGCTGGCATGGCGGCAGCATTACCAGGAGTTGTAGCAGCACATACTCATTTACCAGTTATAGGTGTTCCGTTAACTTCAAAAGCATTAGACGGTGTAGATGCTTTGTACTCAATTGTACAAATGCCACCAGGAGTACCAGTTGCTACAGTAGCTATTAATGGATCAAGAAATGCAGCTTATTTAGCTATGCAGATTTTAGGAGTTAAACATCCTGAGGTAGCTAAAAAGGTAAAAATGCATAAAGCACAAATGGCTGCCAAAACTCTAGAAAAAAATGAACGCTTACAAAAGGTTGGTATTGATCTTTATCTTAAGGAAAAAAATCAATGATAGAAAGATATACAAGACCTGAAATAGGGAGCTTGTGGACTTTAGAGAATAAGTTTCAAAAATGGCTAGATATTGAAATCTATGCCTGTGAAGCTTGGAGTGAGTTAGGTCATATTCCTAAAGAAGATGTTAATCTAATAAGAGAAAAAGCTGATTTCACTGTAGAAAGAATTTTAGAAATTGAAGAAGAAACTCACCATGATGTAGTGGCCTTTACAAGATGTGTAAGTGAATACTTGGGGCCAGAAAAGAAATGGGTTCACTATGGGTTAACATCTACAGATGTAGTAGATATGGCTCTATCAGCTATAATTGTTGAAGCTGTTGACATAATTTTAGATGACTTATCAAAATTAAAAGAAGTAATTAAAGAAAAAGCAATAGAGTATAAAGATACAGTAATGATGGGTAGAACTCATGGTGTTCATGCAGAATTGACCACTCTTGGATTAAAATTTGCTCTTTGGTATTCAGAAGTAAAAAGAAATATTGAAAGAATTAAAAAAGCAAAATCTAATATTGCTTACGGAAAAATGAGTGGGGCTGTTGGAACATTTGCTAATATTCCTCCTTTTGTTGAGGAGTATGTCTGCAAGAAAATGGGATTAAATCCTGCACCTATTGCAACACAAACATTACAAAGAGATAGACATGCTGAACTAATGACTTCACTCGCTATTTTAGGTGGTTCATTAGAGAAATTTGCAACGGAAGTAAGAGGCTTGCAAAAAACAGAAACAAGAGAGTTAGAAGAACCATTTAGAAAAAATCAAAAAGGATCTTCTGCTATGCCACATAAAAGAAACCCTATTAGAAGTGAACGCATTACAGGGATGGCAAGACTTTTAAGAGGATATGCTAACGCAAGTATTGAGAATATTGCACTTTGGCATGAAAGAGATATTTCTCATTCATCTGTAGAAAGAGTGATATTACCGGATGCTACGGCACTAATCAATTATATGCTTAATTTATTCACTAAAATCGTTGAGGATATAAATGTCTATCCTGAGAACATGAGACGAAATATTGAGTTAAGTCAAGGGCTCACTTCTTCTCAGCGTGTCTTATTAAACCTAATTGATAAAGGACTATCTAGAGAACAAGCTTATGATATGGTCCAGAAGAATGCTATGAAAGCTTGGGAAGATAAGATTAGTTTTAAAAAATTGTTGCTTGAAGATGAAGAAATAATGGACTATTTAACAAAAGATGAAATTGAAGGTTTTTTTGATGACAGCTATCACTTAAAAAATGTTGATGTGATATTTAAAAGAGTTGGAATTCTTTAAGGAGGATCTATTAATGGAAAAATTAAATCAGTTATATGAAGGAAAAGCTAAAAAGGTATATAAAACAGATAATGATGATGTTTACTGGATTGAATATAAAGATGATGCAACTGCTTTTAATGCTCAA
>CAZCFQ010000108.1:0-7390 GCA_964497955.1 uncultured Clostridiaceae bacterium | reverse complement strand
CACCTGTATATTTCTTATTTTCATCAATTATATATTCAGTTCCTATGTAATCATTAAAATGATGCTTTTTTGCCATTTCACTAACTAGTTCTGATGGTGAACCTGAAATTGCTATAACCTTGTCTCCATTATCTAAGTGTTCCTTTATTCTGTCCCTAGTAAAGATATATACTCTATCACCCTTTTGATCTACAACTTTTTTTGCTATAAACTCAATCTGGATTTTATGCAAACCAGTTATAGCTTCAGTGTAAATCTCAGCTATCTTTAATAAATAATCATCATAATTTCCAATTCTTCTATCCCAGTTAATATATTTTTCTCTGACTTCATTATACCAGCGTTCTTCTTCAATAATATCAGATTTTATCAGCTTCTTAAAAATCTCTGTAATTAATCCTTCTCTATAAAGAGTCCCGTCAATGTCAAAAAATGCTCCACTAATCATATTGATACACCTCTTTCAGATTATAAAGCTAGCTTATTAAAGTTGTTTGATACAATAGACAGTCAACAAAATTACACCCTATAAAATGTTAGCTAAGTTTCTTACCAATTTTTTTAGAAGTATTCGTAACTGAGAGACCTGCTAATTCTGTACATCTAAGTTCAACTGGTATCATTTGTCCTACTTGGTCCATAGCCTTAATTGTCTCATCTAGTGGAACTACTTTATCAAATCCTGCTAGAGCCATATTAGCGCTAGCTAATGCATTTGTTCCTGCTAGTATATTTTTTCCTAAACAAGGGACTTCAACTCTTTTACCAACAGGATCGCAAGCTAATCCTAAAATATTTTGCAGTGCCATTGATGCTGCATCAAGTGCTTCTTGAATAGATCCACCCATTAGTTGGACTAATCCAGCTGCTGCCATGCCAGAAGCTGATCCACATTCTGCTTGACATCCTCCAACTTCACCTGCAAAAGTAGCTTCTCTTGCTATAAAAATGCCTACCATACTAGCTGCTAGCATTGCTTTTGTAATATCATCAATATTTTTTTTGTTTGTAAAAGCTGTACCTATTATGGTCCCTGGCAATCCTCCAGCAGCACCTCCTGTTGGAGCTGCTACAAAAACTCCCATTGAGCTTTTGACTTCCATAATAGCTGTTATCGACTCAATTACTTTGTTAAATGTTTCCCCCTTTATTAACTTCTTATTAAGCAGACCTTGTTCTATTTTAAATGCTTGTGGTCCCAGTATTCTATCACTATAACTAGTTCCTCTAAGACCAGTATCAATTGAACTTATCATAATTTCTACAATATCTTTCATTTTATTATAAACAGCTTCTTTACTAACATCACCTCTTAGACTTTCATATAACAAAGCAGCTTTATATAAATCTAAGTTCTCCTTCTTTGCCAGCATTATCATTTGCCTAGCATTAGTAAAAGGCAAAGCACAATTTTTATTAGAAAGAGTGGGTAGCACTGGGTTAAGTCTCATTATCTTTTTAACAAAACTTTCATTTCTTAATAGATTAAGAAGTTTATCATCAATTTTTTCTTTTGTTTTTATAGAGACTAGAGTTTTATTATTCTTTTTGTTAAATATTATATACTCAGTTTTTTTAGTGTACATATTAACTAAATCTACAACTTTTTTCAGTTCAATTTCATTAACAATATCAGTAAGTATTAATGTCTCAAAATATCCTCCTTTTATGTCTACTTCAAAGCCATTAATATTAATGATTTCAAACATTCCACCACCAGTTGAAACTGCTGTAACTAATATCTTTTCGCCTAACTTACTTTCAATACTTATTTTATATGTATTTGGATGAGTGGCTTTATAATCAGAAATGACAAAAGCCACTTCCAATCCTAAACTCTCAGCTAGTTTTAAGGAATCTTTAATTTCTAAATCCTTTGGATTAAGACCCAATATGCCTCCTACTAATCCAATATCTGATCCATGACCATGATAAGTTTGAGCTAGAGACCCCTCTTTGTGAAATTCAACTACCAGCTTAATCGGATCTCCTGCAATCATCTGCCTTACCATTAAACCAATTCTTGCTGAAGCTGCAGTATGTGAACTAGACGGACCAATCATTATTGGTCCAATAACATCATTAAATATGCTCGGTTCTTGATTCTTCATCATTATAATTACTCTTCTAGCTTTAGACCAATACCCTTTTTAAGGGCTTGTTCATATATAGTTTTTGCTACCATTAAATCAAAAAGTGCCATACCTACTGATTTATAAAGGCTACTACTCTTACTTTTATTAATTTCTGTACCCTTTGTTAATAGGCTACTAAATGCTTTAATTTGATGTTTTTTTATCCATCCTTTTTCTATAGGAACTAACAAATCTCCCGATTCTTCAGCTGCCAACTCTGTATCCACATAAATTTCATCTAAAAGACTATAAAAAGCTTCTGGAATTTCTCGCATTTTATATTTATATGAACCTATTGCTATAATGTGCTTACCATTAAGAAGAGCTTTGTCATTTGGTAAAACAGGATACTCTGATGGAGTAGCTGTAATAATTATCTCACTTTTACGTGCTAATTCTTCAGATGAGTTAGTTATTGTAACTACAATATCATCTAACTTATCTTCTAGTTTATCTTTCAATTTTTCTGCCCTACTTTTAGATAAATCATATAAATATATTTCTTCAATAGGTCTAACTTCACAAGCATATAGTAGCTGGTAAAAACCCTGTACACCAGTTCCAACTAAACCTACTCTCTTAGAATCTTTTTTTGAAGTATATTTAACTCCAACTCCTCCAACAGCTCCTGTTCGATAGGCTGTTAGTGCTGCTCCATCCATTATAGCTAACGGTTCCCCTGTCTTACTATCATTTAGTATCATTGTGCCTTGTACAGAATCTAAGTCTAGTTTTATATTTCCTGGGAAGGTAGAGACAATTTTTGTACATGAATATTTTTCAACAAAACATGGCATATAAAGAATAGTTCCTTCAGGTCTATCAACATGCATCCGATCAGGCATATGAAAGTCTTTACTTTCATATATCTTGAAAGCTACTTCAATCGCATGGATTATTTCATCTAGTGATATGATTTTCTCCATATGTTGTTCATTTAAATATAGCATTGACATCACCTTTCAAATGTTTGATATAGTAATTATGCGCAGAAATTTAACTCTTTAATATATTAATTATACTAACAACTAATTTATCCAGCAAGCTATGATGCTTTTTAAATTCTTTCAATGGCATTATAATAAAAGAGGTAAATAATTAAATTCTAAATTATCTACCTCTTTTAAAATATTCTTTTTTAGATATCATTTTCAAAGGTTAATTCTACTAAGACTCCATAATGATCACTAGCGCAGTAATGAGATTCACTATTAACTTCTAATCCAAAAATACTGACCGATTTGAGTAATGGAAACGGTTTTGGAAATGGTTCTTTATAGTAAATTCTATCTACTCTTCCACTAGTTGCTGCATATTGTTTTCCTTGCCATCTGGGATTATTTCTTAAATCAAGAGTTTTAGCTGGTGATTTTCCTGTAAACTCCGCATAAATTTCTGCTAGATCATAAAAATATGGCTCCGCTTCAGTACTGTTAAGGGTCCTCTGTCCAGTAATATAATGATGTATGCTAGAATTATCTAATCCATTGAAATCATTAAAGTCGCCTAAAAGAAAGGTATAATCTGACTCAACTTTAGTAGATACTTTTATGATCTCAATTATTAACTTCTCCCTTTTTAAAACACTATCCCATGGTAAATGAATGTTAATAACTGTGATAGTCTCATCATTAAACTTAAAAGTAGATAAAATTGCATTTTCAATATATCTATTATTTTTAAGCTTATTCTTACTAAACAATGCTAATCCTTTGTACTCTGTTGCAAACTCATGGAAGTAGCTATATCTAAACATTGTTAACTCTTCTTCTAGATACTCATATATTTCTTTTGTCACTTCTTGTAATCCAATAATATCTGCTTTAGTATTATCAATTTCATTTATAATTTGCTTTTTCCTATGCGGCATACCTCTACTAGAATTCCAAATGTTATAAGTTGCTATTCTCATTCTTTTATCCTCACTAAATAACTTTATTCTAAAGATAGATCTTTAACTAAAACATAACCACTATTACCATCATCAGCAATAATATAGGCCCATTTATTATTATCAGTTGAAACAAAAGTTACTTTGGTGTTTTCATTTAACATTTTACCTTGTATTTCTTCTTTATTGGGATATAGCATAACAGCTTCTTTTATGATACTCTCAAAATTTAAAATATAATCTTTATCATATTTTTTTGAATTATCAACAAACATTTTGTAAGTTGAATAGTAAGTATAAAAAGTTCTTCCATATATATCACGCTCATTAAAAATATCTATCTTTACAGGGATATCTATTCCCTTTCCATATTTTAATGTAGCTTTTGTATTAAAATCAACCACATTATTTAAGTTGACTAATTCTGGTAGATAAATTTTAGCACTAATGCTACCTACACTACCAAACCACTTTTCATTCATAGGTTTAATAAATGCAAAGAGATTAGTTTTTATTATATTCCCATAAGAATCTTCATTTTCAACACCTACTAAAAACATCTCTATATCATAACTATCATAATATCTTAAAATATAAAATGATCTATCATTTATAGTTTCTGGTAAGTTAACAATATATTCATCATTAACTCTTAACTCATAATTATTTGTATCAAGAACTATCTTCTCTATACTCCCATCATTATCTAGGTCAAAATAAACTTCACTATCAGATCTAAAACTCCAATAGACCTCTATTCCTTCTTCTTCTCTGATTTCAAGTAACGATTCAGTTTTATTATTTAAAACTTCAGTTTCTCCCTGATTACCTAAGTTGGACATATTTTCAAATTTTAATTGAACGGGTAAATACACAGTAGTTTTCCAAACATTTTCATTTAAAAACAGATCTAATTGACTTTCTTTATCAATAATTACTTCTGCATACTTATCAGTTGCTTCAAATGAGTTAAATTGCTCATCTAGCTTTTGATAATACACATTAGGCATTGCAATTTTCATTTTTAGCTCATCAATTCTTGCTTGATCTAAGTCTGTAACTTCAAATGCCTTATTTACACTTTGTATAAGCTCAGGCTTTAACATGTAACTTAAACCTATTTGCTCATAGTGACTACCGTCTGATATATAATAAGTTATACCAAAATCTAAAAAATCATTAGATATTACTTGATTAACTTGTTCTTTATTATCTTCAGATAAATATACTGTATTATCTTTTTCACTTATTCTATAAGTTAATGTGTTAATACTTCCTATTTTGCTAACAAAATTGTTCACTTTATCTTCTAACTTTAATATTATTTTATTTGCAAAATCTAGCTTTTCTGTTTCAGTAAAATTATCTATATTTTCTATAAAATAATTCGCAGTTTGACTGAAACCAGAGCTAATAACTTCTTCATACTTTAGTAACACTTGAGAATCTGAGCTCTCTTGGCTACAGCTAGTTGATATTATAAGAATTAAAAATAAGATATAAATAAACTTTTTCATAAAACCTCCATTTTAATTATACTCACTTCTACAGATTAGTGATTACTTCAATTGCATACTAAATATTTGCTCTACATTTCTTAATCATTTAATCAAACAAAAGTCTTCTAATTATTTTTTTATTAAAAATATGAATTAGTATTGTTGAATAAGAACAAAAAGGCCATCCTTTTAAGATGACCTTATATATAACTAAAACTTTACTCTGACAAAACAGTCTCTGTATAGTGATATAAAGAAGGAGCTCCACCAGTGTGTAAAAATAGAACTTTATCACTTGGTTTGAAAAATCCTTTTCTTGCTAAATCTATTAAGCCTGCCATTTGTTTACCTGTATAAACAGGGTCTAACAGAATACCTTCAGTTTGAGCTAAAAGCTGAACAGCTTCTATCATGCCTTCTGTAGGGCGAGAATACCCTTCGCCAACATAATCGTCATAAACTATAACTTTATCCTTAGGAGGAACAGAACAGCCTACATGCGCTGCTAAACTTTTAATAAGCTTGTAAAGTTTTTCAACTTGAACATCAGTCGTACGGCTAACACTTACTCCTAAGACAGGAATATTCATATTATTTCCCCATACACCTATTAAAAATCCTGCATGAGTTCCACCACTACCACTTGGGACTACAACATAATCAAAGTCTAAACCTTCATCAAACATTTGTTGTTGTAACTCTTGAGCACATTGAACATAACCAGTAGAACCAATAGCGTTAGAGCCTCCACCAGGTATTATATATGCTTGACGTCCTTCAGATGCTACTTCTTTGGCTACTTCCTCCATTGCTGACATCATATCAGCACCGCCAGGAACTACTGTTATTTTTTCTACTCCTAGCAATTTATAAAGAAAATTGTTACCACTAGCATCTGGATCATAGCTACCTGGAATTCTTTCTTCCAAAACTAATCTACATTTTAACCCTTCTTTTACAGCTGCAGCAAGAGTTAAACGACAGTGATTAGATTGAACTGAGCCACAAGTGATAAGTGTATCAGCACCTTGATCTAGTGCATCTGCTACTAAGAATTCTAGTTTTCTTGTTTTATTACCTCCACCTGCTAATCCTAATAAATCATCACGTTTTGCAAAAATTCTAGGTCCACCTATAGCTTCAGAAAATTGTTTTAGTTCTTGCACTGGTGTATAAGCATGTGTATAAATACGTCGTTTGAATTTACCTAAATTCATAATTATCCTCCTCAAAATAGTGTCATACTATGTGTATACATTACACACTTATTCCATTCGATAATAAGTATGAAATTCCTGCTTATTAAAAAACTATTTTGATAATAATTTTATATTTAATCTAAAAAAGATGGCTTCATTAGTAAATACAAAAGTCGAGAGATTTTTGATGCACTTAAAATAACTCTACAAAAAAAAAGCCATATGAACTTTTTTTTATTGCATAAGTTTTAGGACAAAATATACATGGGAAAATAACACTTGAAATAATAAAAGTAATGACAAGGTAATACTTTAATTAACTTAGTTAAAGAGTAGCAAACAAGCAAAATTCTGCTCTATCTATACTTACTTGAAATATGCTGATTTAGTTTAATCTATTTATGGAAAATGTCAATTATTTGATTGAAATCAAATATATTCTGAGTTCTTTATTGCTTTAAGATTAGCTTTTAATCCAACCACTATCTTTCCAATATCTCTTTTCTAGTTCATTCCATGAAGCATTCTTTTGCATTCTTGCCATTATTTTATTACTGTATTTCTCATTTATAATATATCCTATATTAATAAAAATACATTCTCATGTCAAAAGAGTTAACTTTAACATCTATTATTCGATATATAACTTTAATTTATTTACTCAAG
>CAZCFQ010000107.1:0-7441 GCA_964497955.1 uncultured Clostridiaceae bacterium | reverse complement strand
AATAAAAAACATTCCTATGAAGATTAGTGCTAGTAGTTTTTTGTTCATCTTTGTAATTTACTATTAAAGCAACCTTTTATTTCTTGAGGTAACCAATTAACATCACTAATAAGATTAAGGCAATTATCGGCAATGCTGCATCTGTAATAAAACAGATAGTTGAATAATCTGTTGAGCAACTAAGAGTTTCTTGTGAAGCATTAATACCTGAATTAAGCAAGGGACTAAGACCTAAAAAAACTAAGAAAATAAATAAAGTTATAATAAATCTTGCAATAGCCATACTTCCTTTTTTGTTCATGTTTTACCTCCTTCGTATTTAGTTATTGGACAATCTATTCTTTCAAGTTTTTTAATATTCTCTGAGGAAAGATTTAAATCTTTTTTTAAAGTATTTATAAGGTCTATTGCTATATTATTTGTTTTTATTCCTAAATTTGCTGCAACACAATAATCATCTGCAACTACAACATAATTAACAGCAACTCCAAATAAATATAAATTAAGAACTATTGAAATTATAAGTAATATTCCTAAAGTTTTCTTTTTCATTATCTACTCCCAAACCAAAAGCTTTTAGCATCTTGGGTTCTTCTTTTTTTAGTTTTCTTTTTAGTCTTACTTTTTGATCTAGCTCTTTTCAAGGCTCTTTTTTCTTGAGGACTATCTATTTTAGCCTTAGGTTTTTCAATCCAAATATTTCCTTTAGGACTTTTTTTCTTATAATATTTTCCAAGGTCATTAAATTCTTTTGATTCTGACTTAGGAACTTTAACACCTGTTTTTCTTAATCTAAATGATTGTGCTAAACTTTTACCTGTTTGTTCTATTCCCCTTGTCTTAGCTTTTGATTTTGGAACTATTCCCCCAAAAGGAACCCATTTACCCTTTCTTCTAATTTCTGTTTGAAATCCTGGAACTCCTCCAACCTTAGTGGTAGTTTTTCTTTTTCTCTGAACATCCGAAGGAAAACCAAAACTAGGAATTCTTGTTCGTGGAACTTGCATTCTTGGTTCTCTAGCTTTTGGTCTAGGAGTTGTTGCAGAGATAGGAGTTTGTCTTAAATTATTTAATGAAATCTGTGCTTGTCTTGACCTTAATCTAAGTCTTTGGGTATTCCCTTGTAGTTGTGATATTTTTTGATTTTGAGAACTTACTTGAGTTATAGCAGCAATCTCTCCAAGAGTTTTAGATTTTTGTCTTATTTGCTTAACTAAACTTTTAACTTTAGAAATTTCTTGAGTATTTTTTTTAATTTGAACATCAATTTCTTTTCTAATATCTTTTATTTCTTTTTCAATATTTCTTTTATCTGTTTTAGTTAATCCTGAAACAAATCTTTTAGTTTCAAATTTATCTATAGTTTTATCTAATTTTGAAGAAATTTGATTAAGATTGCTAGAAAGAGCTTTAACTTCATTTGAAGTTGATTTAATACCTGTTTTTATAGTTTTAGATAATGATGCTATTCTAGGAGTTCCTACATCTATAGTAGAAACTGAAGCAGTAATTTTATCTAAATCACTTCTAGAAAGTTTATTCAGTGTTTTAGGTTTAATAGTTATTGTTCTTTTACCCTGTCTAGAAGCTTTATTAATCATTGTTTCTAATTCATCTAGAGCTTTTTGAGGGTTACTAAGTTTTATTGTTTTACTTCTTTTAGCTCTTTTTAATGTTGCTAAACTATCTCTTAATGATTGTTTTGCACGCCCTAAATCAATAGTTATAGGGTCTGAGATAGTTCTAGTTGTTCTAACTCTACTTCTTCTTGTTCCGAAAAAGAAACTTTCAGCAGAAACTCTCCCAGTTTTTCCAGAAGTTTCTGCAACTTTCTTAACTGCTGTTTTACTTCTTGGAGCAGATAATCCCCAATATTCTTCAGCACTTCTAACTCTTGCTCTTGTAGGAGTTCTTGTTTCTATAATTCTATTTCCTCTAGCTAAAATACTTCCTTCAGGTATAGTTCTACCAGCCCTTAATCTATTTACTTGAGAAAGAACAATATCATCTCCTATTTTTGTAGACCTAACAAGCTTTTTTCCTGAGCCATATTTAATAGCATTAAATGGATTTCTAAAATTAGGCAAGGGTTTCTTTGAACGAGCCAAAAGAGTTACTGCTTTTGAAGTTCCATTTTTATAAACAATATTATAAGTCAAAGCATTTTTATAATAAACATTATATCCTGGCATAGAATTAATTTGTGCAATAGTTCTTGACCTTAAAATATCCTCAGAAACTTCAGGAAGATATACTAAATAAGGATTTTTCCCTCTTCCTAATTTCTTCAATGATTTAGGGAATTCAATCTTTTTCAAGATTGGTTTTCTTTGAACAAAGGCTTGAGAACTTTTAGCAATATCTATCTTTTTAACATCTTTTATATCTTCAATATAATCAATTATCCCAAGATTTTTAATTCTTTTCCAATCTCCAGCATAGGTATCTATTTGTTGAACACCTTGGGTATATCTTAAACTAACATCTTGTTTAGAGAGTTTTTTAAGTTGATTATATCTTCTAATAGCATCATCATAGTTTGCTATTCTTATATTTCTCGCTCTTGCTCTAGTTAAAGCTCTTCCTCCTGCTATTACTCCAGTCAGTGCAAGCATACCCGTAGTAACCCAAGTAACTATTTTTTGTTCTTTAGTATTTTTAATAGCATCTTCTACCTGATTTTGAGCATCTCTTAATTCATTAATAGCATTTCTAAAACTACCTTCATCATAAACTTTATCTTTTTTCTGTTCTCTAATTAGCTCTTGTTCTTTATCTTTAAGTTCTTTTTTATTCTCTTTTAATTTATCCAGAACATCTGCTTTAGTAAAGAAATTAGCAACATTTTCAAACATCTTTTTAGCAGGTTCATATCCTTGTTTTGCTGATTCTTCTAAACCATCAATTATTCCTTTCTTTTTTATATTTGAATTAATTTTTTTAGATACTGCTTCAGATATTTGAAAGGGTAACGGAGAACGAATACTTTTAGAAATATCTTCCACATCTTTTTCAGTTAAATTATTTGGTTTAAGAGCATCAATAAAAGGTTTATAGTCTCTTTTATATTTTTCTTTAGCTATTGTTTCTATACCCCAACCACCCATTATACCAAAATCTACAACCCCCACAATTGGAATTGCAAAATCAGTTATTAATTCTGCAGCAAAAGTATTTATTTGTGCCCTTGGCGAAGCGGTTCCTGTTTTTTCATATCTTTCATAGTTTTTCAATTCTCCCTCAAGAAGATTTATATCTCTTTGTAAATCCCCAGACTTAATAAAATTTCCTTCTTTCATACTTTTTTCATATTCTTTCTTAACTTCTTTCAAGCTTTCTTCAATTTTCCCCTTTTCCCAAGAAGTAAGAGATTTCATCGCATCTTGTCTTAAATCTTGAATTCTTTCTCCAGTAGCAGTAAAAAGTCCCTTTTGTTTAATGTCTCCCACATAATCACTAACTCCCCCACTAAACTTTTGAAATGCTGAGGGTTCTTCTAATTTAGGTTCTTTAAATAATTCTGGTCTTTCTAATATTAAAGTTGCTTGTTCTTCAGCAGGAAGTTCTTTTCCTTGGGGGTCTACATAGATAGGTTTTTCAAGAGGACTTCTTTGTTCAGGAGAAACAGATTTATAGGTTATATTTCCAGTTAAAATATTTTTATATGCAACTCTTTTGTTAGGAGTAACTTTTGGTTGTCTAATAATTTCTTTTATCTTCTCAGGAGTAGGAGACATTTTATTCTTTTCCATCCAAGCCCTTACCTTTTCTTGTTCTCCAGAAGTAAGTTGTCCCTGACCTTTTTTTAAATCTATAACACCTTCTTTTTCAAGTTCTTTTAATGCTTCTGGTCTAGAAATATTCTTTTCCCTCATTTTTGCTTTAGTAAGAACATCTAATTTTGCACCAGGGGAAAGTAGTTTTTCATATTGTTCATAACCTATTCCAGTTCTTTCTTTAAACTTTTCTTTATATTCTCTCTCAGCCTTTCTTCTTTTTATATCATATTCCTCTTCAGATACTTCTGCATCTATAACATCATCTGCATAACTACTAACTTCATTTGCATATCTTTCATTTGCTAAAACTTGTCCATATTCAAATTCCTTATACTTTTCTTTAGCTTTTTGAAGTTCATTAATTGCCTTTTTTGTTCCCTTTAATTCAGCTTCATTAATATCCCTTTCCTCTTTTAATTCCTTTATTTCCTCAACATATCTTTCATCATCATATCTTCCCCTATCTCTATAATATTTTAATCTCTCCCTATCTTTTTCATAATCTTCTGTAATATCTTTTTGTAATTTTTTAATATCTTTTTTATATTTTTGAATAGTCTTATCAAACTTTTCTAGATTTTTTTTCTTAATCGGTTCGGCTTTTCTTCCTTGTCTCCTTTTTTCTTGTTCCTTAAATCTCTCTCCTCTTATTTCCTGTATTCTTTCTTTACCTTCTTCAGAAACTCTTGGTTGTGTTATCTTTCCTCTAGAGTAAATGTCTTTCTGGGTTATGTTTTCTACCATTATATTTTTATGCTTTTTTCCTTATAGACTTTCTTATGTCTGTTAGTATTTAAATTTTGAGATACTTCTGCTCTCTTCATAAGAGTAGAAACAGAGGAATTAGTAATATCAAAGAAATTAGCAACATATTTATAAAACCCCTTTTTTGTATATTTTTTATTTCTTAATATTGCTAAAAGTTTAAATGTAACTTGTCTAGCATATTTTTCTGCATCTTTTTTAGTTAAAAGTTTTTCTTGATCATCTTCAGCGTATTTTTTATTATCTTTAACATCATCATAAATAGAATACTCTTCTTCACTTAAATTGTCCCAACGAATGAAATTAAGAAAGGTTTCAAACCTATAAGCTCCTTCAAGAGTTCCTATAAACTCTCCCATTTTATTAGTAAATCTCTTAACAAGCTTATTTAAATCATCTAATTTATAGGGGTCTTGACTTCCTGAAATAGCTCTTATTGGTCTAAATACTATACCCACCCCTCTCTTTTTTACATAAATCCAAAGTCTAACCCTTTCCTTTCTAATATCTTTATCCATATCTGTAAATGCGGGTTGAACAAATATAATTAAATGTCCTTTAGAACGACAGATATTTAATAATTTGATTAAGTCCTTTTGTCCTGATTTATTCCACTCTCTTTTATAAACAACATTAATCGCTTCATCTACAATAAAAGCAGAGGGTCTAAAGGTTTCTATTTTTTCTTTTAGTTCTTTTCTAGAATAAATTAGATTTCTATCAAAATTAAACCGACCATCAAATCTTTTAGCTATTTCTACAGCAAGAACAGATTTACCTTCTCCTGTTTGTCCTGAAATACTTAATACACAATCCTTTTTATTTTTAGTTAACCCTTTTGCAAACTTTGCGATAGAAAAGGGAGAAATAACCTTCCTTAGTTTAACTTCTTTATCCTGATTTAATAATTTGTATCTCATAATGATTTATCCACCTATTTCTGTTGCAGCATACTTACTAAAAGACATACTCTTAGTTTTTTGAGGGAACAAGAGATGATTATTTTTATAAATCATTTGTATTAGTTCAAAAGCTTCCCAAAGATATTCTGTAGCTCTTTCAAATTCATTATTTTCAGAGATTTTTTGAGAGATTTCTAGATATAAATTGATTATCTCCATATTTTTAGCCTTATAGTTCAATCCTAAGGCCTTAATTTTATTTTTGAGGGACATAACCCAGCTTTTAGCTGACCTAAAATGTCTGGGTTTTCCCCCATAGGCCTTAGAAAGTAATTCCTCTGTCTCAAATATTCTTTCTCCCAAGTTTTTAACTAAATCGCCATGAACATTGTAATGTTCATAGTTATTATTTCTTTTCTTAAAAACCATTATCCACTCCTAAAATCTTTCTTAATTTTCTTGGCATAATAATCCCCTAAATCAAGAAAAGACTGAATAAATTCTTTAGCATTCTTATCTGAAATCTTTTGTTTTATCTTTTCTAGATATTCCTTAGTTCTCTTATTCTTTATATCTCCCTTAAAATAAGTGTGTGGAATAGGATTACCCCTTTCAAAAAGAGAAATACTTATATTTCCATTCTCAAATTTTATTCTATATGGGTCGTTCATTTTATCCGAATAATGTTTGAGCAAAGATATATATTCCTGCTAAAGCTATTAATCCAATTGCTATACCTTTCCTTAAATTTATTTGTTTCTTCTTTTTGTTTTCTAAGATTCCTTTCTCAATATGTAGAGAAATTACATCTTGAAAAGTTTCTGAAAAAGGTCTTGTATCTATTTCTGAATATGGTGTAAATGCAATAGTAATTCCTTCATAAAGGTCTACATATGGAATACGATATTTGTTTTTTCCAATTTCAACCTGTTGTTCATATACTCTTGTAGAATCTACATAGTAATAAGTTCCCCTATACTTTATTGCATCTCCCTGTAATTGCCCACAAAAAAATATAACTCTTTTATCTTTTTTATGAAAAACAGATAAACAATAAGTTTTGGCTGGGTCTTTAGACCTTTTCTTCAAAACTTCTTCAACTACTTCATCAAGACTTAGTTTTGAAGGTTTTTTCATAGGATTGAGCTTTTTAAGTTTCTTTATCATTTTTTATTACCTCCCTTTGTTTTTTTATTTTGGTCATATGTGTATTGAGCAGTTTTTGCTTGTTCTGTCATAACATTCTTTATTAACATCCCATCATCTGAAAGACTATAATTTTCTACATCCCTTATATTAATTAAAACCCTACTAGCCAATCTATTCCATTTAAAATTATTCAACAGGTTCACAAACTTTCTTTTTTCTTGTAATTCGTGTATTTGCTCTGAATCAAGATTGGCTATCTTTTGATTATTTGGAATATTGATTATTTCACTTGCAAACTCTGATTTAGTTTCCACTCTTGCGAATTTGTTTTCAGAGATTTGATTACTTATCTGATTAAGCTGTTGTTTTAGTTTATCAATTTTTTTATCTTGATAAGTCTCTTCATCTTTCTTTTCTTGTTTTAATTCTTCTTCCTCTTCATCTATCTCTTCACCGAGTAAGTCTTCTTCTATTTGTTGTTTATTTTCTTTTTCCATTATGCGTCAAACCAGTCTTTAATTACATGAACCCCCAGGATAACTAATCCAATACCATTAAGGATTATTGAAAGAGCTTGTTTTATGAATTCTTGTTCTGCTCCAAAAGGGAATTTTAATACTGCTAATCCTGCAGCAATAAATGAGATAGCAGAGAATATCATCATTTTTGTATCGTGATTAATCCCAAAGAATATAAAAACTATTCCTAAAATTATAAATAAACTAATAAATGAAAAAAATATTGTTTTTTCATTACTAAAACCAGTATAACCTACATCAACACACTTACTTCCAACTTCATTAGTAGAACCATCTGTGCAACTTATACCTAAACAAGTTGTTCCTA
>CAZCFQ010000106.1:0-7642 GCA_964497955.1 uncultured Clostridiaceae bacterium | reverse complement strand
AAACAACAGTGTTTGTTTATTGTTTATTCTCAAAATCGGAAGACATATTTATTTTTTATTATAAAAAAACTATTAACTGATAAAACTAATCTTAGTAAGTTGAGGGTTTTTATGTTAATTGATATAATTTCTCTAGATATAAATTGAAGTTTATATTTTTAAATAAAAATTAAACAAGAATATCTTTAGGAGATTTTTTATGAAATCAACAAAAAAACATATTATTTTTGCAATAATACTGCTAATTTCAGTATTTAGCATTTATCTTAATGATCCTTTAAATATAAATACTAGTAAGAGAGATCTTTTAATTGAAGAGCAACTAAAACAACTCAAAGAAAACACCTCTGTATGGTTTAACGGTAAAGAAGTTAAGTATTATGTAGGTAATAATAGAGAGTATGAATGGTATATTGACCAAATGAATACTGGAGTTCATAGTAATAATAATTGTGGCCCATCAGTAGTAGTAATGACTTTAAAATGGTTAGATAACGACATAGAGGAAACTGTAGAGGAAGCTAGAGAAATGTATTACCCACAAGGTCAGTGGTGGTCTATGAGTACTGTTAAATCTTATCTTAGCTTTCACAATGTAAATTATGGCTATGTTTTTTTTGAAAATGAAAGTAGAAGTGATAAAGAAGAAAATATAGAAAAGCTAAAATCAGAAATAGAGGATAATAGTATTGTTATCTTATGCGTTAATATGGGTTACATACCAAGAGAGTATTCAGAACGTTTGCGTACGAACAGATTTTATGATTACGCTAATGGACATTTCATCATTGTTAAAGGTTTTGTAGTTATTGATAATAGAGAATACTTTGAAGTATATGATCCTAATAACTTATATATGACTTATGAAGATAGTTCACCAAAGGGTAAAGATAGATATTATGATGCTACATCTCTTAGCCAATCAGCTACTAACTGGTGTTTATATGGACTTGTAATTAAGGAAAAAGGAAATAAAAATTTTACTGATTAGATTTCTCAATAAGTTTAAGTTGTATAAATAAGTTTCAATATTGAAACTTTAATACTTTTAATATATTTCTCCAAACAAAAATATCAAAATACTTATTAAAGTTAAATGTTTTTTTCTAGGGTTTCTTTTATTACTGATTTTAAGATTATCTATCAATAATATTTGAGTCGACTAAAATTCTTTGCACAGTGTTTGTAATTGCTAAAATTGCTTTATTATATTAAAATGTAATCAAACAATTAAAGGAGGTACCATATGCCTACAATAATTAAAGAAGTAAAAGGTCTATACTCTATAATCAAGTTAAAACTCTTTAGAAAAACTCCTGGTGTGATCTTTGATTTATATCCTATGGAAACCCTTTCTCATATTAGTTCTATTGATAGAGTATTACACAATAAAAGTGCTAATAGTCCTGGAAAAGTTGAGGATGTAGAAATTACCTGGTACATGCACCCAAATCAGGAAGATCATTTAATGGTTTTATATGGAGAAAGACATGTTTGGCTATATAACAAAAAGCATGGTAAAGTTGAGAAATTTTTAGTAAAACCTAATGAAATCTATCATAATGGAAAACTTGTAGTTGAAGGTGGTGCCGTATTAACATGGCCAACCAATGTATTCCATAGAATAAGAAGTGGTAAAAATGGTTCTGCATCACTTAATTTAGCAACTCACACTAAAGGCTTTGATATTAAGACTAATTTTAACATCTATCAACTAAATATAAATACAGGAGATTACACCTTGCTCAGATATGGTTATGAAGATCAAATTTAGAAAATAAAATATCAAAAGCACTACCTTACAAAATAATGCAAGGTAGTGCTTTTTTATTGTTTATTACCAAAAAATTATCACTCATTTTCATATATGATTCTGGAAGTAGATTTTTATCTATAATTGTAATAATCTGTTATAGATGTAATGTGCTTAAAATATGTGAAATAAAAATGAAAAAAATGTTAAATTTTTTTCATTTTATTAAAGGAGTAAAGATTCTTACGTCGAATAACACTATAAAGGAGGTGAAAGTAGAATTAATATTAATTAAAGCAAATAATTATGCTTTAAAATTTCATCCACATCGAGAATAGTCAGCAGATGAACAACTTGTTCTATCATAATGCAAATTCAACTGAAGATTAAATTGTTTTAATCCAAAACTTAACTTACTAATCTGTAGTAGTTTTAGACTACTAAAAATGAAATTACAAAAGATATACTTTTGTATAAATATTTCAGGAGGTGACGTTACTTTGTTTGCAACAGGTAAAGTATTTCAACTTATTATGCTCATCTTTTTAACTAGTGTATTTCTATATTATATTAACCGTACCAAAAGTGGGTGGGTTCCTACAATAAAGACTATTGCTGGTTTAGAAGCAATTGAAGAGGCTGTAGGTCGTGCTACTGAAATGGGACGTCCAATACACTATACACCTGGTATTGCTCCAATTAACGGTGCTCTTGCTGCTCAGACCTTCGCTGGACTAGAGGTTTTAGCTGTAACTGCTCGTTTAGTTGCTCGTTATGGTGCTAGATTAATTGTTACATTACGTCAACCAACAGTATTACCACTAGCTGAAGAAGTTGTAAGTAATGCTTATATAGCTGAAGGAACATCCGAATCATATGATCCAGATAGTGTAAGATACTTATCACAAGCACAGTTTGCATATGCTGCAGGTGTTATGGGTACAATGGTTAGAGAAAGAGTAGCTGCTAACATAATGCTTGGTGGTTTCTGGGCAGAGTCACTAATAATGGCCGAGGCTGCTAGTGAAATTGGAGCTATTCAAATTGCTGGAACAGCGAGACTAACTCAGATTCCTTTCTTTGTAGTAGCCTGTGACTATGTCTTAATTGGAGAAGAACTTTTTGCTGCAAGTGCTATAGCTTCACAAAATCCTATTAAACTAGGAAGTATAGCTGGTCAAGACATAGGAAAAGTAGTAGCTGTAGCATTGATACTGGTAGGTGCCTTATTGGAAAGTGCTGGGGTAGGTTTCCTATCACAACTTGTGAGTAAGTAGGAGGGAGAATCTAAATGAAATCATCAACCCCATATGTAATTTTAACATTTGCTATTGCTTTTATTTTAATTGTTGACTTTTTCATACCTGGTTTAAACTTGACAAACTTTACACAAGAGATACAAAACTGGGGCGTTATTATTGCTGCTTTTGCACTAGGTTTAGCTGCTGTTAATTTAACAAGAATACATGGCAGACGTATATCTTTGAGACGTGAAAATTGGATTAATTCTATTTTACTATTAGTTTTCTTGTTTTATATGATTATAGTAGGTATTGTTTTAGGAACAGAGCACACACTCTATGCTTTTGGTTTTGATAACATATTAACGCCTCTAGGATCAACAATGTATGCTATGCTTGCTTTTTGGATTGCTTCCGCGGCTTATCGTTCTTTCATAGCCAGATCTGGTGAAGCAACTATACTATTAATTAGTGCAGCTTTAGTAATGATCGGAAATGCTCCTATCGGTAATACTATTTGGGAAATGTTCCCTGAAATAGGAAGTTGGTTAACAAGTGTTCCTAATACCGCAGCTATGCGTGGTATTATGATAGGTGCTGCTATAGGTGCTATTGCTCTAGGTATCAGAATTATGCTTGGTATTGAGCGTGGCTACCTAGGATCAGATAGTTAGAGGAGGGAATATAAATGATAGAAAAACTACAAAATATAGATAGACGTATCATCTTTGTATTGGTTTTAATTGGAATTGCCCTACCTTTATTGAATCCTATAGGTCTACCAGTAAAAATAACTTATACCACTCAAGCATTCTATGATACGATAGATGCCATCCCAGATGGGTCAACAATCGTCATGGCAGTTGACTATTCACCTGGTGCTGCACCAGAGGTAGAGCCTCAGTGTAATGCAGTTGCTAGACATCTTTTTTATGATAAAGATGTTAATGTAATATTTGTATCTATTGTAACTACTGGACCAATGTTTACTGAAAAATTACTGGACTCAATTGAAGGGCATGATAGAGTTTACGGTGAAGACTATGTACACTTAGGATATTTAGCTGGAGAAGAAACTGCAATTTCAGCTATGGCGCAAGGCTTAACAAAAGCTTATCCTAGAGATTTCTATGGAACTCCTACAAGTGACTTACCAGTTTTAGATGGTATCACTGATGTAGGAAGCGTAGATGCTTTTCTAGTATTTACAGCTAGTGAGCCTAGTCAATATGTACGCCAAATTGAAGGTAAATATGGAACTCCTCTAGGAGTAGGAATTAATGCTGTAATCTTTACAACAAACTTACCTTACCTAAATTCAGGACAGATTTTTGGTATAATAAATGGATTAACTGGTGCTGCTGAGTATGAATTACTTATCGGCCGTCCAGGAATTGCAACAGCTGGTATGGATGCCTTATCAGCAACTCACTTAGTAGTATTATTCTTCATAATAGCTGGTAATATTATAAGATTCCTTGGCGATAGTCAGAAGAAAAATGCGAAGAAGGAGGCTTAATAATGGAAACTTTAGGAGTTTGGGTAGCTGCAATTGGAACTTTAGCTATGATGTCATTTGCATGGCGTGAAAATCCTTTTTACCGTGCTTTTGAGCATATATACATAGGGATTTCTGCTGGACATGCAACAGTTATGGGATGGAACAACTTGGAAAGTAGCCTTGTTGAGCCATTGACTTCAGGAAGTAATTACTTTGTTATTATTCCTTTAATTTTAGGCTTGTTGCTTTATGCAAGATTCTTTAGAGGATATAACTGGGTATCTCGCTATCCGATGGCTGTATTAGTTGGAATAGGTACAGGATTAACTATTCGTGGTACCATTGGTTCTCAGTTAGTACAACAAATACAAGCAACAATGATCCCATTGAATAGTATAGATAATATCATTATGGTAGTCGGTACTGTTACTACACTTATGTTCTTCTATTTCACTCTAACTAAAGAGAATAAAGTAGTAAGAATAAGTGGTAATATTGGTAAATACGTAATGATGATAGCTTTTGGTGCATCTTTTGGTAACTCAGTAATGAGTCGTATGAGTATGATGATTGGACGTGTCCAATTCTTACTAGGAGATTGGTTAGGACTGCTGTAACTTAAAATTAACTACATAAAATTAGGACCACAAGGGATTAGCTTTGTGGTCCTTTCTATTACTCATATGAGCAGAGTTATATTTTATTGCTTATTATAGATTCCATTTATATCCATCTATGAGTGCACTGATTGCCTTTTTAATGTAGTATATAAGTAACACTAAAAAAATGTAAAGAAGGTGATAATAATATTTGACCAAACAGTTGTCTTTATTACTCTAGGATTAACTTTGATTTTTCTTGCATTAGGTAAATTTCGATATGACTTTATATCTTTAGCTGCTTTAATCACGCTAACACTGTTTAATATAATACCAGCTGATACAGCTTTTTCTGGATTTGCTAGCCCTGTTGTTATAACAGTAGCTGCCATTTTAGTAATAAGTAAAGGACTAATTAACTCAGGATTAGTAGATGCTATAACTGATTATCTTGAAAATATTTGTAATACAAAAACAAAAACTTTATTATTATTAACTTCAATCGTCACTCTTTTATCTGCTTTTATGAATAATGTAGGATCTTTAGCATTAATGCTACCAGTAGCAATGAGAATTGCTAGAAAAAATCATTATTCACCTTCAACTTTATTGATGCCCCTATCTTTTGCCTCTTTGCTTGGAGGACAGTTAAGTCTAATTGGCACCCCACCAAACATGGTTGTCTCTAATTTCCGTAATATTAACTTAGGTTCACCTTATAAAATGTTTGACTTTACTTTAGTTGGAGCTGGTGTTGTAATTATAGGAATTATTTATATTTGCACAATAGGATGGAAGTTGATTAAGAATAGGAAGGAATCTTCTGAACAAGAAGAGCTATTTGAAATAAAAGAAGGTTATTTCACGGAACTTTATGTTACTGAAGAATCTTCTTTAATTGGACAAAAGATTAAAGATATAAAACTTTTAAGCGATACACATATGACAATATGTTCTATCGAAGGAGGAGAGTATCACGAATTTCATGCTCCTTCTTATAATTATGAAATACAAAAAAATGATATCTTATTAGTACAAGCCACTCAACAAGATATTAGAAAGCTTTTAATTGAAGGAAAGTTAGCACCAATTGGAAATAGAAAATCGAAAGCTAAATCAGTAAGATATGGAGATATTGATATAGTTGAGGCTGTAGTTAGTGTTAACTCTCCAATGGTTCAAAGAACAGTTAAAGACTTGAACTTAAGATATAGTTACGGAGTTAACTTATTAGCTGTAGCTCGACAAGGTGAAAGAATTAAAGAAAGACTAAGTTCGATAAAGTTTAAGCCTGGTGATATATTACTTTTACAAGGTCAAGAAGGTGTAATAAGTGGAGCACTGCAATCTTTACATTGCTTGCCTTTAGCTGATAGAAATTTATCTCTACCTAAAAAACCAAGGATTTTGCATTCACTTTTAATTTTTGCAGTTGCAATAATATTAACCTCATTAGGTATTTTACGGGTCCATATTGCTTTTACAATTGCTGCATTAGTAATGATTTTTACTAAATTAATAACATTAAAGCAAGCTTACAATTCTATAAACTTTCCTATATTAGTGTTTCTTGGTTCCATGATTCAGGTAGGTCAAGCACTTGAAACAACTGGAGGATCTCAATTAGTTGTAAATAAAATGCTTAGTATCACTGGTGGTGTAAATCCTATATTATCTCTTGCTATTTTAATGATTTTTACAATGGGACTTTCAAATATAATTAATACTGCAGCAAGTGCAGTTTTAATGGCACCAATTGCTTATAATTTATCAATGTCCTTAGGTGTATCACCAGATACATTTTTAATGGCTGTTGTTGTGAGTGCATCCTTTGCATTCTTGACACCGATACACCAGTCTAACATTTTAGTTATGGGTCCTGGTGGATATCACTTTAATGATTATTGGAAAATGGGATTACCACTTCAGTTTATTGGTATTGCTGTTTCTATACCGCTACTTTTATTTTTTTGGCCACTTTAGATTATCTAATATAGATACCCTCCATCTAATCTGATGGAGGGTATCTTTTTTGTATTTTGTCTATTATTCTTTTTAATATTGCCTTACTTATTTAATGCAATACAGTTGACATGTTTTAATTATATTGATTAATACATTTCTACCATACATAATCTGAGATTATATTAGCTAATTTCTCTATGAAAAAATCAATTTCTTCTTCTTTATTGTATTTACTCAAAGAAATTCTTACTGTATTCTGTATTTTATCTTGTGTAAATCCAATACTTTTAAGCACATGAGAAGGCTCTGTCATAGAACAAGCTGATCCAGTTGAAATAGCAACACTCTCCTTTAATTTACGAATTAGGAGCTCATTATTAAGATTTGGGATTGTTATGTTAAGTATACCTGGCACCCTTCTTTCTCCATTAATTTTTAAATTTTCAACATTACTATTTAATTTTTTTTCAAAATATTCTGTTAAACTTCTTATCTTAGCAATACTATTTTCAAATTCATTAATGTGTATTTCAATAGCTTTCCCCAAACCCACTATATTGTGCACTGGAAGAGTTCCTGATCT
>CAZCFQ010000105.1:0-7745 GCA_964497955.1 uncultured Clostridiaceae bacterium | reverse complement strand
GAATAATGTAGTATTAGAAGGGATCTTTACTCATTTTGCTCAAGCTGAAAATAGTAAAGTAACTAATGAACAATTTGATATATTTATTGATAAGGTCCAATTAATCAAAAATAATTATAAAGATGACCTGATAATACATTGTGCAAATAGTATAGCTACATTAAAATACCAAAAAATGAGACTTGATATGGTTAGGATAGGTTCTTTGATTTTTGGAAATTCTAAGATTTCATCAAATTTAGATTTGAAAAGATCATGGTGTCTTAAATCAAAGATTGTTCATATAAAAAAAGTTAATGAGGGACAAGGTATAAGTTATGGGGCAGAATATATTGCTAAGAAAAATATGAAAATTGCCATAGTTCCACTTGGTTTCTATCAAGGGATAAGTATGTGGCCCAATCATACAAGTGTTTCTTTGAAAACTGCAACTAAAAATGTTTTAAAAGAACTCTTAAAGTTAAGAAGAGTGGATAGAGTTATAGAAAAAGCATATTTCGGAGAAAAGGAATTACATTATCTAGGGAAAACAGGTATGGAACATATTGCATTAGATATAACAGATTGTGAATCAATAAGTGTTGGTGATATAGTTGTATTAAGAACTCTCCAAACTGCAGTGAATCAAAGTGTCCCAATAGTTTATAAAGAGGTTTGATAAATGGCTAGAACAGTAAATATTTTAATTAATTTAATGGAGAAGCTGCCAGAGAAAACTCAAAGAGGTATTATTCTAAAAATATTGAATACTAGTATAAAATATTATGCTAGTTTAAAAGTGAAAAATCAAAACAACTTAGTTGAAAGAAAAGGCAAGTCCACTATATATATTGCTAATCACCTATCAAATATGGATGGCCCTGTATTAAACTATTTCTTACAGGACTATGATGTTGCTTTTATTGCTGGAGTTAAATTAAAAAAAGTTAAAACAACAAGGCTGATTATGCAAGCTTTAAATACAATAGAGATTAAACCAGGCACACCTGACATGAAAGCCATCAAGGAAGCATTAAAGCATCTGAAAAGTGGAGGTTCTTTAGTGATATTCCCAGAAGGGACCAGATCACGTTTGTCAAAGATGAATAAGGCTTTAAAAGGATTTGTTTTACTTGCAAAAATGAGCGGAGCTTCAATACTGCCTATAGGACTAGCTGGCACTGAAAAACTATTGCCCATTAATGATAGTGGTATGGGTAAGGAATCATTGCATAAAGCAGATGTTTTAGTGTCTTTTGGAGAGCCATTTACTTTGCCGAAAAAATCAAAAGTAGATGTAACAGATTTTAATCAGTATATAGCTGATTACTGTATGCTCCAAATTGCAAAAAACTTGCCAGAATCATATCAGGGATATTATAAAGATTTTAACGAAGAAGAACTACCTACTCTTCAGTAAGTAGCTCTTTTTTTAGATTTAAAAGTCTTTGAGGATCATTGGTTATTATTCCATCAATACCATAATTAATCAAAATATTTGCAAAGTTAGGATCATCTAAAGTATATGCATTAACCATAAGTTTATGTTTGTGACATCCTTCAATCACTTCCTTATCTATCCTATGCCAAACTGTATGATATGCATCAAAATCCAATGTAGATAAATACCTCCATGGAGATACTATCGCTGATGAGAATAAAGCACCAGTTTTTATTTTGTCATCAATGTTTTTGATTTTTTCTATAGCATAATGATCAAAAGAAGATATTAGAACTTTGTCGTTTAAGTCCATATTGTTCACTAATCGTAAAACTTTGTCTTCAATTTGTGGATAAACAGTAGAACCTGATTTCAACTCAATATTAATTAAAAAATCATCATTAGTTTCTAAGAATAGTTCTAATACCTCGCTTAACAAAGGAATTGTTTGTTTATTAAACTCTTTGTCAAACCAACTGCCGGCATCTAGCTGTTTTAATTCTGTATCTGTGAGCTCATTTACAAACCCAGTTCCATTTGTGGTTCTTTTAACGTCATAATCATGAATCACTACTGGCACACCATTTTTTGTTAGATGAACATCTAATTCTACCCCATCAGCACCTACTTCAAGAGCTAATTCAAAACTTGCTAGTGTATTTTCAGGAGCATATAAAGAGGCACCCCTATGAGCAATTATTTTAGTCAAATTAATTCTCCTTTTATCTTTATTAATTATATTTTAACTAAAAAGAGCTGTTGCCTCAACTCAATTAAAGCAACAGCTCTTACTTTTATTTAATTACAATGTTTACAAGTCTATCTGGAACTACTATTGTTTTAATAATCCTCTTATTGCCAATTAGTTCTTTTACTTCATTGTCTGATAAAACTAGTTCTTTTATTTCTTCTTTACTTAAGCTACTAGAAATATTCATTTTAGTTTTTATTCTGCCATTTAATTGTATAGCTATTTCAATTGTATCTAAGATTAATGCATCTTCATCTACTTTTGGCCATTCTTGATTAAAGATTGAATATGAGTAACCGGATCTTTCCCACATTTCTTCACAAAAATGAGGTGCAAAAGGAGACATAATTATCATTAAATCTTTTACACAGTCTTTCATGAATTTAGTGTTTTTTTCTTCAATATCATTATCATACTTATATAAAGCATTTGTAAGTTCCATCATTCTTGAAACACAGGTGTTATATTGCATTCTGTTTGCATCTTGAGCTATACCTTGAATTGCATAATGTCTAACATAGTTCAAGTCTTTTTCAGGTGAATTCATTTTGTTCTCGTTCTTAACATCAAAAGAGTTTACGAGGTCAATAAGCCTTTCAACACGTTCAACAAATTTAGCAGTCGCATGTATTCCATTTTCATCCCATGGGCCGCCCTCTGTATAAGCAAATCCAAATGCTAAAAAGAGTCTTAATACATCTGAGCCATGGTCTTCTATGTACTCATCAGGTGAGATTACATTTCCTCTTGACTTAGACATTCTTTTACCATCTGGTCCTAAAATAATTCCTTGATGTGTTAAAGACTTAAACGGCTCTTCAAAGTCAATATATCCCATATCTTTTAGAGCCATATTAATAAATCTAGCATATAGTAAATGCATACAGGCATGCTCTGGGCCACCTACATATTTATCAACAGGAAGCATTTTGTTAATTAAACTACTATCAAAAGGCTCTTCTTTATTTTTATTATCAGGATAACGCAAGAAATACCAACTTGAGTCAACAAAAGTATCCAAAGTATTTGGATCTCTTACAGCTTCTCCACCACATTTTGGGCAAGTTGTGTGATAAAAATCTTTATTTGTTTCTAATGGAGCTTTGCCTTTAGGTTTATAGTCTACATCAAAAGGTAATACAACTGGTAATTGTTCTTCTGGAATAGGCACAATACCACAATCATCACAATGAACAATAGGGATTGGTGCTCCCCAGTATCTTTGCCTTGATATTAACCAGTCTCTCAACCTATAACTTATTGCGAAATCACCATGTTGTTTCTTTTGCAACTTTTCAACTATTTTTCTTTTTCCGTCTTCAATTGGTAAGCCGTTAAACTCTTCACTATTGACTAAGTATCCGTCACCTGTAAATGGCAATGTATCATCTTCATTATCATTTTTTATAACTCTGGGAATATTTAGATCATATTTCTTGGCAAAATCAAAGTCTCTAGTATCATGACCAGGAACTGCCATAATCGCTCCAGTACCATAGCTAACTAAAACATAGTCAGCAATCCAAATTGGCATTTTATCACCAGTTAATGGGTGGATAGCATAAGCTCCAGTGAATACGCCAGTTTTTGACTTGTCAGTTGATAGCCTCTCAATCTCACTTTGCTTTCTTGCATAAAGTTGATATTCTTCAACTTCTTCTTTTTGCTCAGGTGTAGTTATTAAATCTACTAATTTATGCTCAGGCGCAAGAACTGCATAACTAGCTCCATATAAAGTGTCAGGTCTAGTTGTAAATACTGTAAAAGTATAATCGCTATCAGAGACATTAAATGTTATGTCAGCACCAACTGATTTACCAATCCAGTTTCTTTGGGCAGCTTTAGTTCTTGAAGGCCAGTCTAAATCATCTAAATTTTGTAAAAGCTTCTCTGCATATTTAGTAATTCTAAAAAACCACTGGGTCATATCTTTTCTAATTATTTCAGCATCACATCTTTCACATAAACCATTAACTACTTGTTCATTTGCTAATACTGTTTGACATGATGGGCACCAATTAACAGGTGCATCAGAAATATATGCAAGATCATTTTTGAATAATTGTAAGAACAGCCACTGTGTCCATTTATAATATTCTGGCTCACATGTAACTACCTCATAATCCCAGTCAAACATAGCACCCATTTCTCTCAGTTGTTTACGCATAGTCTCAATGTTATTCTCTGTTGATGTTTTTGGATGTATGCCTGTTTTTATTGCATAGTTTTCAGCAGGTAAACCAAAAGCATCAAATCCCATTGGTTGGAATATTTCATATCCCTGTAGCCTTTTGAGTCTAGCCCATGAGTCTGTTAAACCATAATTATACCAATGACCTAAATGTAAATTTGCCCCCGAGGGATATGAAAACATTTCTAAACAATATAATTTATTGTCAATATTTTCTTTATCAAATTTATAAAGATTGGTGTCAGCCCATTTTTTTTGCCATTTCAAATCAATTTTACGAGAATACTTTTCTTTCATAAAATAACCTCCTATTTAAAATTAAAAAACTTTCATCTCACATTAAGAGACGAAAGTGTTTCCGCGGTACCACTCTTATTGAGCAAAAAAGCTCCACTTAAATCCTTAACGCAGATTACGGATATCACTAATTATTCATGATATCAGCTCAAAGATGAGTTCACTATAAAAGATAATTGTTTCACACCTAACAACAACTCTCTAGATATCCAATAATAGCTACTACTTCTTTTCATTGCTTTGACAGCAATTATATAAAAATAAATATAGATTGTCAATAATGATGCCTTTTTTATCAATTTATGCTAATATAACATAGGAGAAAAACTTTATTTGATGTGAATTTGAGGAGTGTTATAAAATGAACAATACGATAAAAAGAGTAATTGCTTCAAGCTTAATTCTTATTGGTACTTTTTTACTAATAATTGTGATAGATGATTTTTATGTAAAAACAGCTATAACTGCAATTTTTGTGACAGTAGCAACTTTTATTATTAGAAGAAGAAAAAAAAGAAAAAAGAAAAGAAGGCTTCATGAAAGATTAGAGAAAGAGCTTGATGAAGAAGAGCGTAGAGAAGAGCCTCAAGAAGATGGTAAATCTAATAAAGAAGAGGATTTAGAATTAGATAATGGTGATGATAACCAAGATCCTATGTCCGTTGAAAAAGAAGATGAAAGGAAATCATAATGAAAAAGAGTGTAGCTTTTGTATGTGTTCATAATAGTTGTAGAAGCCAAATGGCAGAAGGTTTTGCAAAGGAGTATGGGCATGATGTTCTTGAGATATATTCAGCAGGAACTGAAAAGTATCATGAAGTTAAGTCAAAAGCAATAAAAGTTATGCAGGAAATTGGTATAGACATAAGCAACCAGTATCCAAAGTTATTAGATGATATCCCACAAGAAGTTGATGTATTAATAACAATGGGTTGTGGTGCAACTTGCCCATTTTTGATTAATGAACATGAAGAGGATTGGGGAATAGAAGATCCTTCTGGAAAATCATTAGAAGAGTTTAGAAAAGCAAGAGATATTATAAAAGATAAAGTTAATAATTTAATAGAGAAAGTTAAAAACAAAGAAGTTTAATAGTTAACGTGTATGCAATTTAAATTGTATATACGTTTTTTTATTTTTTTATCTCTCTTATATGTTAAAATAAAATCTATAAATGATTAAAGGTTTGATAGTATGATCCCATTACGTGATAATATTCGCTCAAGAAAAGTTCCATTTGTCACTATTGCGTTAATATTGATAAATGTAGCTATATTCTTATATCAAAACAGTTTACCAAATAGATTAGCAAATGAATTTGTTTATACTTGGGCTGTAATTCCTATGCTAAAATATAACCAAATTTGGCGATTGGTTACAGCTGCCTTTTTGCATGGAGGCTGGGCACATTTGCTTGGAAATATGTTGTATCTTTGGATTTTTGGAGATAATGTCGAAGATGAACTAGGACATTTTAAATTTCTCATATTTTATCTATTAATGGCAGCGATTGCTTCTATAGTACAAATAGTGTCAGATATTAATTCAATAATACCAGTAATAGGTGCTAGTGGTGCAGTAGCGGGAATATTGGGGGCCTATTTTGTTACCTATCCATATTCTAGGATAGTGACTTTTGTACCAATATTTTTCTTCAGAATAGTTTACATTCCTTCAACAGTATATTTAGCAGTTTGGTTTGGCACACAGTTTTTAAGTGGTGTTCTTTCTGATGCTGCTGTTGCTTCAGTAGCTTGGTGGGCGCATATAGGAGGATTTATTGCTGGTGCATTACTAATTAAGTATTTTAGACCTCCTAAGAGTAAATATTTTTATTACGAATAGATAGGAGATGTAACTGTGGAAATCCAAGAAATTTATGTCGATGGTTTTAAGAATATTTCTGATGTGAATCTTATCTTAAATAGTACAATTACTGCATTGATTGGCTTTAATAATACTGGCAAGAGCAACTTATTACAGAGTATAATTTTTGGGTTTGAGTTGTTAAGATCTAATTATGAAGATAGAAAAGCTTTACTTAGTAGCAAAAATATTATGCCTGCTTTAGAGAAGTTTAAACATGATACATTTAGTTTTGGTGTAAAATTTATTATCAATGATGAAATATTTAATTATAAGTTAAAAGCAAACTGGACGAATTTTGATGTTTTAGAGGAAAATATCACGGATGAGAATAATAAGTCTAGAATGGATTTATTCAAAGCTTTAAAAGAAACCATTATTGCGACGGTTTATGAAAATAACGACTTAGAATACTATACACTATCAAAGAGCCAATCTAAAAAAATAGAAGATGATTGCTATCTTATGTATAAAAACCTAAAAGAATTGAATGGAGATAATAAAGATCGATATGATTTACTTGTCGATTCTTTTTTGAGTTTATTTCCAGAGATTGAGTACATTCGATTGGATTATGCTGAGAGTATCTACTATAAAGAAGAGTTTTTAGATAGAGAGTTGCCACTTAAATTTTTATCTAGCGGACCGCAAAAAATACTAAAATTATTAATAGCTCTTGCTAAAGTTGATATTAAAAAATTAAATGTTGTCTTTTTTGAAGAAATAGAGAATTCAATCCACCCAATTTTAATTGAAAACCTACTTATTGCTTTGGATGTATTATCTTGTAACACTAAGATAATTATCACTAGTCATTCTCCGTATCTAATACAACACATAGATTTAGAAAACATTTATTTATCTGTACCCTCAAACAATGGCAGAGCTTGTTTTAAGAGAATTAATGATAAAGAAAAGTTGTTAAATTTAGCAAGTAAGTATGACCAATCAACTGGTGAGTTCATATTCAACTTGATGCTTGAGGCGTATCACTATCCAGAAAGGCTACTGGAATGGTTATGAAGCAAGGCGCTCTATTATATGTTGAGGGAGAAACGGAAGTTGTATTTTATGGTTTATTAATTAAGAAGTTAATAGACATAGGAGTTATTAAAAAGCTTAAAGAACCTTTTATTGTTAAGAATCTAAAAGGAATAGGTGGATTTAAAAGAGTTGCGTTAAATTTCTTTGAGAATGAAGTTTTAGTAAAACATAGAAAT
>CAZCFQ010000104.1:0-7786 GCA_964497955.1 uncultured Clostridiaceae bacterium | reverse complement strand
AGCACAAATTTGTCTGGTAACAAATTTGTGCTACTTTTTTGCTCTTTTATCTTCCGGTTTGAAATTTTTAGGTAAAAATATAGAAAACTTGGTTCCAGCATTAACTTCACTTTCTACTAAAACTCTGCCGTGATGTTGGTTGATTATAATCTTAGCTATAGATAAACCTAAACCTGTTCCACCTTGTTTATTTTGGTCAAGTTTAGTCCTTGATTTATCTGCTCTATAAAATCTATCAAAGACGTGAGGAATATCCTCTTTTTTTATGCCTATACCAGTATCTGATACGGTAATAACATTTTGCTTTTCAGTTTCTTTTAACTCTACTTGAATAATACCTCCATCAGGAGTGTATTTTATGCTGTTATCAACCAAAACTCTAAGAGCTTGTTTTAGCTTATCTTCACTACCATATTGAATAATTTTTGGCTTTATTTCAAATATTAAAGTATGAGTATCGTCTATTAGCTCTGTGTCTTTAGCAATTTCATTCATAAGTGAGCTTAATGAAAAGTCAGAAAACTCCATTTCAAGGGTTCCACGTTCTTGTCTTGCAATAAATAAGAGTGATTCAACTAAACTTTGCATTCCTTCAACTTCTCCAACAATTGCATCAATACTTTCTTCCAGAACATCAGGATCATCTTTTCCCCATCTTTTAAGTAAAGCTGCATAACCTTTAATTACAGCAATAGGTGTGCGTAATTCATGAGATGCATCCGAAACAAATTGTTTTTCTCTTTGATAGCTTTGTGAAATGCCATCAAGCATTGAGTTAAAAGTATAAGCAAGATCTTTAAGCTCATCTTTAGTCCCTCTAATATCAAGCCTTGTATCAAGATTTTGAGTTGAAATCTGTCTAACTTGTTCATTCATATCATGAATAGGTTTAAGATGTTTTATTGTCATTTTAGTAGCTGATCTTATTGAAGCGATTAATAGAAATAAAAGGAATGCTCCAGCTGGAATCACTGCAATATTAATTATATCTGTTTGAGGATACATAAATCTTTTTAAAACTACATTATATTTTTGTTCTTCAATAGTATGGGAAAACTTTTGATAAATGTCAGGGAAAATATGTCCCTCCCACCAGTTATAACTATCTTCTAGCATTTTTTCACTATACTCCTCACTTTGATCTTGAGGGAAGCTATAGACTAATGTATTACTTGAATCATAAACTAACATAGCTAAATTATTCTCACTAGCACAGCTCAAAACTGCTTGATCATTATAGGAGACTCCTGAATCAAGTAAGACTGTAAAACTTCCAGTAAGCCCTTCAAGTTGCCTAGTCTGTTCATGATAGGCATATTGGCATAAACCATAATAAAAGGCAACCGATAAAACAGTTACTATAAAAAGAATTTGGATACTATATCCTAAAATGAATTTAAATCTAATATTAAATCTAAACAAAGAAGCTATATATTCAAAAATGTTGTTTACTTCAGGATTATAGTCATATTCAATTTTTTTAGAACTTCTCTTTTTCCTTTTCATATCTAAATGAGTAACCTACCCCTCGAATAGTGTGAATGTAGTTAGAATCAAATTCATCATCTAGCTTACTTCTTAAATATCTAATGTATACATCAACAATTTTATGATTACCAAAATAGTCTTCACCCCATACACCATCAAGAATTTGATTTCTTGATAATGCAATGTTTATATTTTTAGCTAAATATACTAATAAATCAAATTCAGTTGGAGTTAAATCAACTAACGTATCCTCATAAGTTACAGAGTGTTTGGATAAACTAATTCTTAAGCTTCCAAAAACCATTTCTTCATTCTCAAAATCTCTGCTTTTATTTAATCTTCGCTCTAGCACTCTAATCCTAGCTAAAAGTTCTTCAATAGCAAAAGGTTTAGTAATATAATCATCAGCACCTTGGTCTAAACCCATAACTTTATCCATAACATCATCTCTAGCTGTTAACATAATTATAGGTATTTGTGAGTTCTGTCTCACCCTTCTACATATCTCCATTCCATTTAAGCCTGGTAGCATTAAATCTAAAATAATAAGATCATGCTCTCCTAATAAAGCAGCTTCTAATCCGTCTCTTCCATTATGGATAGAATCTGATTCATAGCCTTCATGTTTAAGTTCAAGTTCAATGAATCGAGCTAATTTTGGGTCATCTTCAATAATTAATATTTTCTCCACTTAAATACCTCCCACAGTTGCTCTTTTCATTATAACAAAAAAAAGAAAGCTTGCGACCATAGTAGCAAGCTTTCTTAAGGAAAGTGGAGAATTATTGTGAGTTATCTCCTTTATTAAATTTTTCTTGCTGTTTTTCAACAAATTGAAGTGCCTCACTTGCTTTCACATTTTTACCATTAGGCTTTATGATAGCCATTCTATGGCCAGTTAGAATACCTACTGCAAGTAACATTAGTGAAAATGGCATTCCAATTAATATTAGTATTATTGCTAATGTCATTGGTAAGTCAATGATTGTCTTATCCTTTTTGAGGATCTGAAACTTTGTCTTATGAATCTTAGCAATAAAACTTTTTATTTTATCAAAGAAACTATGTCTATGAGCTGATCTATGATGGTGAGATTTCTCTTCTTTTTTAGAATAAGTAGTTGTTTTATCTTCATTCTCTAGATAAATTAAAGCTTCAACTACATTGCCATCAAATTTCTCTAATACATCTCTAGCTTCTTTGTACCCAATTTGGGCTCTCTCCATTAGAATATCAATTTTATCAATAGAAACTGCCATTACAATTCCTCCTCGTGGTCTTTCGCATTGGCATTTTCATTATCTTGCTTTTCATCTTCTTCATTAACTACTTTAATTATTTGATCCATTTTAAGTGCTTTTCCACTCTTCTTAATTACTATTTGGTTTCCTGAAATAGCTAAACCAATAAGAACAAAGATTGAAAATGGTAAAGTTACTGCTCCTACAATTAAACCAACTAATAGTGGGACATCAATAAGTTTGTTCTTTTTATTTTGTAGTACAAATCTTGTAGAAGATAGTTGACTTAAGAAGCCATTAGCTTCAGACTTAAACTGTTTCTTATTTTCCATAACTGTTTTTCTATATTCTTGTGCTCTTTGCTTTTGATTGGACTCTAAATAGATCAAAGCTTCAACTACGTTGCCATCAAATTTTTCTAGTAACTCTGCTGCCTCTTTGTAACTAATATTAGCTCTTTCTTTGAGCAAATCAATTTTATCTAGTGATTGTGTCATTTTAATTGCCTCCTTATTAAATCGGTATTATTTGTTTGAACTTTGTGAAATTAGATAGTATCCGCCAACTAAAATCATTACTGGGAATAAGTATTGCTTAAAAGGTAACATTGGTAAGAATCTATCCATAATCATTACTGATGCGAATAAGACTAATCCCCATCCTAGTAAAGCTTTTGTTTTGCTAGGATCTGTTTGCTTTTGCATCTGATACTCATCATAATCATACTCATCGTAATTGATCTTTAATGAGTTAGAGTTCATGTGCGCAACTGGTTCTTCAGGAATTACTATTGCTGCAATGATGTATATTAATAATCCACCACCAGTAAAAAATAGTAATAATGCTAATAACCTTACTAGTGTTACGTCTACTTGAAAGTATTCTGCGATTCCTCCGCAAACACCAGCAATTTTCTTTTGAGTTCTTGAACGATATAAGCGTCTGTTCATTTTGGGTTCCTCCTTTTTTTATAACGCTAATGTATTCCGCTTGTTTAAGCTTGATTACATTCTACAACCTTAAAGTAAAGGTATAATGTAAAATAAGTTAGAGTTTGGTTAAAATAATATTTGTTTTATTTAATCAGTTTAAGCTTCTGGCATAATTAGCCAGGCTACAATGTAAAACAAAACTCCACTGCCTGTTAATCCTAGAAATACTGCAATTAATCTTACAACTGTTACATCGATATTAAAGTACTCTGCAATTCCTCCACAAACTCCTGCGATTGATCTTTGGGTTTGTGACCTTGTTAATCTTTTCTCCATTTAAGACTCTCCTTTAATAAAACTACTTGTTTATTGACCTTATATTTAAAGTATAGGGCATCAAAGTAAATACTTGAGTAATAATTGATTAAAATTTGGTTAAAACTTCAATTAAATGTGTATAAATGATATTATTAGTACAAGCTAATCTTTTCATTATTAAAAGGATATGAATAAATTAATTACATAGTGGAGACTTGGTTTTTTATTAAGAAGAGACAATACATTAACTCCTCAAAAATGATACATTTTTAATACAGTGTGAAGATTAGGCCATATATACTTTGTGATATAATTAAACATATACGAGAAAGAATATTAACACTTAGTTCATATACGCTACATTTGGGCACATAAAGCTTTATGAGCTCAGTTTATTATGGTACAATAAAAAGGCTCAAAAAATTATCTTTAGTTAGATTAATAAGTAAGTTTAAGAAGCTAATTATAAGGAGATAGAGATGGAAGATAAGAAGAAAGACTTCTCAATAATGGTTTTTCCTTCACTTGAGGAAAAACCCATACAATTTAATCTAAGCCAGACATTTCTAAGATATTTTTTTGTTGGAATGATTGTGTTTATTTCTACAAGCTTTATTTTTGCAAATAACTTCTTTGAATACTCTAGGCAAGCAAAAGCTTATGAAGAAGTATTAGTAGAGAATAGACAACTTAATGAAAAGGTTTTAGAATTTGCAAATCTAGCAGAAGAGTTAAATAATACAATAGAAAATATGGAGTTGGTTGATAGTTCTATTAGAGTTATGCTTGAAAACCAAGACATTGAAATAGACGAACAAGAGATAGCAAAGCAACTTGCTTTAACAACTGATCAAAACTCAGGATTAGGACAAGGTGGAGCAAATACTAATCTATTGAATTCTTTTAGAGCTGAAGAGGCTGATGTCTTAAGTTCGCGTAGTGTTTTAGATAGAACATTAAATGAAGTACAGCTTAATTTAGGCAGTTTAAATGAAACTGCTAAAGAAACAAATGAAAGCTATGAAGATTTAGAAAAAGAAGTAAAAGATTATACAGATATATTAGAAGCAACTCCTAGTATATGGCCAGCATATGGTCCTATAACATCACCTTTTGGATATAGGAGTTCTCCTTTTGGTGGAGGGTATGATTTTCATAATGGTGTAGATATAGGAGTTAATTATAATACAAAAATAGTAGCGCCAGCTTCAGGTCAAGTAGTTAAGAGAGGATATCTTTACAGTTATGGGTATCACATTATTATAGATCACGGTAAAGGTTTTTCTACTCTTTATGCTCACTTAAATAATTTTAGTGTAAGCTTATATGATAAGGTAGAAAAAGGAGAAGTTATAGGCTATTCGGGAAGTTCTGGTAAATCTACTGGACCACATCTTCATTATGAAGTTAGAGTTAATGGCGAAAGACAAAATCCAAAAGACTACTTGCCAACTGAATAAGGTTTGAAAATTTAAAATTTATATAAGAATCAATAATATTAAAGGAGCTGGGTAAAATGTTTCTAAATGCTTTAAGCAATGATAACAAAAACACATCAAGATCTACGAATAGTTCTATGGAGACCATAATTGGTAGTGGTACTGAAATTAATGGTGACATTAATTTTAACGGTACAGGGGTCTTAAGAATTGATGGCAGAGTTACTGGAAAAATTACTGCAGAACAGTCTAAAATTATTGTTGGAGAAGAGGCTTTTATTGATGCAGAAATAGTTACTCAAAATATTGTAATTAATGGTGAGGTCCAAGGTAACATCAAAGTTACTCAAACTATGGAGCTATTGCCAACTGCAAGATTAATTGGTGATGTTAAAGTTAAGGGCTTAAAGATTTCAGAAGGTGCCGTTTTCAAAGGTACTTGCGATATGCTTGGCTTTAAAGAAGAATCAACTAGTAAATACTCAAGCAGTTCATCAGATAACAGTGTGAAAAAAGAAGATAATACTTCAAAAGATAATAAAGACAACAAAGGTGAAAAGAAGTTATTTTAACCCACAAGGAAGGACATAAACCATGTTGATTAGATCAATTGGTGCAATGATAGCAGCTATTGTAGTTGTTTTAGCAGCTACTCCAATAATCAAAAAATTTGCAATAAAAATTGGAGCAGTAGATAAGCCCAATCAAAGAAGGATAAATAAAACCCCAGTTGCTAATATTGGTGGCATAGCCATATTTTTAGGTTTTTGGATTGCTGTGTTTCTTTTTGGAGAAGTAGGGCAAACCACACTATGGATGTTTATAGGAAGTAGTATAATCTTATTAACTGGTCTAGTTGATGATATTTTAGATTTATCTCCTTTTATAAAGCTTTTTATTCAAATAAGTACAGCTAGCTTTATCGTTATAGTAGCAGATATTAGGATTGACTTTTTTAGGATCCCTTTTAATGGAGACTATGTTGGTTTAGGTCCTTTAGCTATTCCCTTAACAGTTTTATGGATCGCTGGGATTACTAATGCCATCAACTTTATAGATGGGTTAGATGGTCTAGCAGCAGGAACTTCTGGAATAGCAGCTACAACATTAATGGTTGTTGCTATTGCACAAGGATACAGTGGTATTGCAATAATGTTAATTGCACTAGCAGCTAGTGCATTTGCATTTTTGAAATATAACTCTAACCCTGCCCAAATATTTATGGGCGATACTGGTTCGATGACTTTAGGATTCTTACTAGCTATTATGAGTATAGAAGGTTTAATGAAAAGTGCAACAACAATTGCGATTATTGTTCCAGTTTTAGCACTAGGCTTGCCTATATTAGATAGTACATTTTCTATAGTTAGAAGACTTAGAAACGGAAGATCTCCTTTCTGTGCAGATAGGGGCCACTTGCATCATAGGTTGATTGATCATGGATGTGACCAAAAACTAGCTGTAAGGATTTTGCATACAGTTAGCATATTTAGTGGTGGCATAGCTTTAATCTTTGTTTTAGGATTCAATCTTATTAGCTTAGTGTCTACGATATTTGTAACTGGTTTTATGCTAGCTACATTTAATCAATTTAGGGCACTTCAAAAACAAAATAAATAAATTTGGACACCACTTTTAGTGGTGTTTTTTAGCATTTAAGTGAAAGGAATGGTTTTTTTGAGAAAGTATTTACAAATTGCAGGATTTATATTTATGCTATATGCGATTTATGCGCTTTTGTTTGCATCAAATCCAATGACTTATACTATATATTTTCCAAATCAAGAAGCTACTCATTTAGTAGGTATTGATGGATTTGAAAAAATTGAAGGCATAGAGCTATATAACTATGTATTAACCCAGCTAATTAGTGGTCCAGATGATCAGACATTACAAAACCCAATACCAAAAGGTACAAGATTAGTTCCATTTGGAGATGATTTAGGGCCAATTATTGTTGAAGAAGAATCTGAAATGGCAATGGTTAACTTTTCAAATGAGTTTGTAAAGAATCATCCAGGAGGTTCTACTGGTGAAACAATGACGATTGCTTCTATAGTAAATACATTAACTAGTTTTAGAGATGTAAGTAAGGTAGAGATATATGTAGAGGGTGAAAAACTAAATAGTCTAGCAGGACACAAAGAGCTTGACCAACCCTTTGAAGAATTTACTGATTTAATAAAAAAAGGAGACTAAAATGGAATATCATAAGCTCAGCTTAATCAAACTTAATGAATTACTTGATAAAGGTGATGTAACTTCTTATCAATTAGTTAAGTACTTTCTAACAATGGTGAAAAAATATGATAAACAAGGTCCTAATGTTAATGCAGTTTTAGAAACTAATCCAGAGGCTTTGCAAATA
>CAZCFQ010000103.1:2873-7838 GCA_964497955.1 uncultured Clostridiaceae bacterium | reverse complement strand
AAATATGATTTATTGCGTAGAAAGGATTCAGAAACAGCAAATTTGAGTTGATAAAATATAAATGTCAGTCAGGACTTTTAGTTTTATAGTAGATAAGCAAAGCTAATAATGGATCTTAAATTTGTAAAGATTAAATTTAAATATTTGAATTAAAAATTTACTGGAAAATTTATCTGAGAATCAAGAAGTAAAAAGTTATAAATTACTGCGCAAATACTCTTCCAATTTATATACTTCAACAGCATAGTCGATTTTACAAACTTTGCAATAATTATTGATCCACTCAAAATCTCTATCAGTACCAAATGTATAACTAAACCTTTTCACAGTTTCTAAAATCTTGGAACGAAAACTCATTGGGTTTTGCATACTAACTTTGTTTATTAATTCAAATTTACTATGAAGTTTGTTGACAGTTATTCTGCCAGTTATAAATTCTAAAAAAAGCAACTCATAAAATGTTAAAGGAAACACTTCTTCAATAAGTTCTTTAACAAGCATCCGGTGAGGACCAAACTCTTTAGTGTCATCAGTTAATAAGGTTGGTAATCCTAGTGTTTTTGCTAATGCTATTGCATACAACTCTCCTTGATCAAACAATATTTCATTTTCTGAAACATATCTGTCAAAGATAGGCTTCATTCCTTTTTTTACTAAATCAATATCTGTTACAATACTCACATTTTTGCTATTCACATCAGATAAGAATTTAGAGTATACTTTTGATGATACTTTTCGCAACTCTGTTTCAACTAGATATTCATAAATATATAAGTTATCGAAGAAGTTGTATAACAGTGACTCATGTTTACTTGAATAAAGATGAATAATTATATCAGTATCAACAGATGCGTTCATTTTTATATTCCTTAAAGATCACATCAATGTCAAGTTCTTCATCTTTACAGGCAGTGGTAATCTTAAAAGCCGAAGCATCCATGTTTATTAATCCCAAAGCTTTCTCTAAACTTGTGTATGGAATGTAATTATTATCATAGTTGCTAGTTACATATTCTAAATAATTAGGTGGCACTTCAGTGACTTCAGCAGGCTTTAATAGCTTTTGATCTGCATCTAGTTTTTGAAAAAGTACTCTAGATGTTAATGAATCTCTTTTATCAAATAAGTTGCTTTTCTGTGAAGAATTTAGTATTCCAATATCAAATAATCTTACAATCAAAGCAGCATAACTTACTTGGAATTCTAGTTGCATTCTAACTATATCAAAAGCGTTCAAATCTTGCGGGTATTTTTTTAGTTCGTGTCTAATAAATCTTCTTAGTTCTTCTTCAGGCATTAAAAAGCAATTGGCAAAATGGAAAGCTCTTTCTTCACAAATTCCTAATTCAGAAACTTCATCTGTGGTATCTATCTTAATCCCATTGCTGTCGTCACTTAAGTCGAAAATTATGTGCCCAAGCTCATGTGCGACCGTGTAAATCTCACGAGATAAAATTTCTGAAGAATTTGATACAATAACTTTTTTGCCTTCATAAATCGTAGAAAATCCAAGTAATTTATCTTTTCCAAATGGATAACGGATTAGAAGAATATCTTTTTGAATAATAAACGAAAAAATATTCTTTATACCATATGAAGTCATATTATCTCTTTCCTCAAGAGCTTTTTTTTCAATTGCAATTTTATTAATCAACATATCTATCATCACCTTTTTTTTGGTAATATAGTTTTTGATGAGCATTAAATACCTTCAATATTTCTTCTACCTTTTCTACAGAGTTAATTACATCCTGACAAGAATTCTTTTCCCTGAAATAAGCAACTATTTCCTTACTCTCTTCTGCAGCTTCTGTTATATCAGTAGTAGAAATGCCAAAGTAATCAGCTATTTTTTTTATCTCTATATATGATATATCAGATTGTCCTTTCTCCAATCTAGAGTATCTTTGTCTAGTTGTATCAAGTAAAGACGCTATTTCTTCTTGTGTTACATTTTTAGAAGTTCGAATTCTTTTAATTCTTTTACCAATAGCATAACTCATTGTTATCCCTCCTGTAATAATATTATAACAGAATAGCTTAAATATCAACTATAAAGTTATAACTATAATACATTAATCTGCAATATAACTATCACTGTAGTTTTAAAGAATTTAGTTCTTAACGAGAAGTAAATACATAAATGCATACAAAAAAATTAAGCACATACTGTCTTCAGAAGTTATAGTTCGTGTTAAAACAAAGTAAATCTCTGAAATCTATGTGGACTGAGTATTAAACGGAATACTCATATGCAGAAAGTATTACTTATGAGTCAGTATGTGAAGCTTTATATGGATTAATTCAACATTTGAAATAATTATTAACTTAATAATCAAGCTTGTTCAGCTATACAAGCATATTTGTTTAATATCAGCACCTTCTCGTAAATAATTGGGAAGGTGCTTTTTATAATATTGAAGAAAGCTTTTAATATGATCAAAAATAGCAGTAATTAAATAACAGTCTAAAAGTGCATCACTAACCTGATCTAATTATCTATTAGTAGTTAAAAAAGCATGAACTTATATCAAGTTTGACAGTATCACAACTTCCGAAGAAATAAACTAAGCCTCCTATAATGAGCGTTAATTGTAGTTATAATTAGTACTATTTTTCAAATAGGTATAATTAGTTTCATTTTTTGTTTATATATCATATAATATTGATATGATTATGTTTTGATAGGAGGATACAATTGATTAGAGATATTACCATATCAAATTTTAGAAAATTTGAAAGATTTGAATTAAATAATCTAGGTAGAATCAACATTTTGGTTGGGCCAAATAATACAGGAAAAACAACTGTGCTAGAAGGAGTGTTTGCACTCTGTTGTGGTTTAAATTTTAACCCATTTTACAACAACATTATACTAAGTAGAAGAAGTAATAATGATGCAATAAACATTTTTGATTTAGCAGATAGTATTGATAACGCAATGTGTTTTTACAATGAAAAATACACGTCTTCATTTGAATCTTATGATAAAAATGGAGAATTTTACAAAGTCGAACACACTTTTACTCCCACACTCTTAATGAGTGAGGTAAATAGTTCTATTTCAAGTGCTAATCAAAATCTAGATATTGAAGAAACTGATTTTAACACTCAAAATGGGAGGGTAATTCAATCTAAACATCTAGGTAGTTGGATTATTGCAAACCAAGCGAATGAATCTGTTGAAAATACTATAACATTTCCTCCTAGAATATTTAAATCTCAAAAACATAATTATCAAGCAAGATTCAATGATACTTTTGCTTATAGATCAAAAGGTAATATGAATCAAGTCTATTCATCTTTGAAAAGACAACCTGATATATTTAAAGACTTTTTATCAGAAGTTCAAAATCTTTTTCCTGAGGTCAAAACTTTTGATATGTTTCCTTACTCGGATGGTAGTAGTGCTCCTGTAAGCGTAATAAAAAAAGATGAATCAATAGTTACAATTAATTATTTCGGGGATGGTTTTAGAAGATGGTTCCATTTATTAGGAACTATGATTAAAGATAAAAACTCAATACAGTTAGTTGAAGAAATTGATGCAACTTTTCATTATGAAGCTCAGATAGAATTGTCAAAAAATTTATATAGATATTGCGACAACTATGATACTCAATTATTTGCTTCAACTCATAATTTAGAATTTATAGATATTTTTCTAAAATCAATAAGAAATATTGGTGAAGAAGAACTTGAAAATGTACGAATAATTACATTGAAAAATTCAGCAGATGGTAAAACTATAGCTAGAAACTTAAGTGGAAAAGAAGCTTTAGAATTAAGAAATGATTTTAATATGGAGATTCGTAAATGAAGAATCTAGTTTTATGTGAAGGGAAGACAGACGCAATAGTATTAAGTTATTATCTTTTCAAAAAGTTTGGTTGGGAATATAATAATAGAGAAACTAAAAACCCAGATAGAGTAAGCTTCAAAGAAAATTCATATGAAACAGAATTTGTTTATTCAAGGAATGGAGAGGATACCTATATTCTTTCTGTAGGCGGATATAATAATTTTTTTAGCAAGATAAAAAGAATTTCAAATTATTTACAGAATACAAATATGCAAGAAGCATTTGATAAGCTTGTTATTTTGGCTGACAAAGATGATAAAGATAGTGATTCAGTTATAAAAGAGTTTGAACGATATAGTTGTCTTAATAAGATACAGGTTGGGAATTGGACAAGTAAAGTGTTTTTTGATGGATATGGTGAATCATTTAATGTCGATATTTGTTTAGTATTAGTTCCTGACAGTGAAGAAGGAGCTATAGAAACATTCTTACTAAATTCAATTAAAGAATTAGGAGAAGAAGAGAGAATAATCGTTGAAGAATCTGATAAGTTTATTGATAATTTTGACTTGAACAATTATTTGATTAAGTCAAGAGATAGATTGAAAAGTAAACTTTCTACTACTATTAGCATAATTGATCCAGAAAAGACATTTTCGCATATAGATGATATGATTAAAAGTTTTAACTGGATAGAGACAGATACTGTTGACCAGTGTTTTTCTCCTTTTGGAGAATTATAATTTATTGTAAAAACCAACATTTTACCTATCTTATGTTGATTTTTGGCGATGAATTTCGACTAAAGTGATCAATAGTTTTAAATATTTTTAACCGTACCACAATCTTCCTTTAGTTAAACCCAGAGGTTTATATTAAGTAAGATGTTTTTGAATGAAGGAATATGCTTATATAAACACAGATTATTCTGTAAAATTTAACTATTGAAATTTGACCAAAAGGGTGATTGGTTATTAAGATCAAGTCACTGAGTTGGTCTTTTTTTATTAATTTAATATTGGGAAATTGATTTACTTTTATATCGACATTTACTAATATAACATAAGTACTTGTAATATAACATAAGAAGTGTTATATTATAATTATTAAAGTTATATTAGGGGGTGCTAGAATTGATAAGACCTATTGAATCATACTTAGAA
>CAZCFQ010000103.1:0-2773 GCA_964497955.1 uncultured Clostridiaceae bacterium | reverse complement strand
AAAGTTATATTAGGGGGTGCTAGAATTGATAAGACCTATTGAATCATACTTAGAAGAGAATGTTGATGACCATATAATTATAAATAAGTGGAAAGACGAAAGTAAATTGCCAGTTTTTCTTAGAAGTCTTTATAATTTTCATAAAATGATAGTCCTTGACACACATTGTATATTACTTGAAATTGTAGATGAAGCACCAAGTATTGACTCTATAATAAAACATATCAAACGAGTAAAAGTGCTTACAAATGATGAAATTGTACTTTACTATAGAGAAATCAGTAGATATAGAAGAAAAAGTTTGATTAAAAATCGCATACCTTTTATTGTACAAGACGGACAGATGTTTTTACCATTTTTAGGGCTTGATTTGAAAAAGGCACCTGAATTTGTAGATAAAAAAGCGAAAACATTTTCTACATCTACTCAAGTTGCTTTTCTATATTTTTTATATAACAAAGACATAGTAATTAATACAACTGAGTTTGCTCGAACAATAGGATTTACTAATATGACTGCATCTAGAGCGTTAAATGAGCTTTATGATGCAAGGTTAGTAAATTATGAAGTTGGTGGTAAAACAGGGCGGAGTAAAAATTATAAAAGAATTTCAGATCCAGAATACTTTCAAAAAGGTCATCCATATTTGAAAAATCCAGTAAAGCGATTAGCATATGTCCAAAAATCTCCTAATGATGCTTTAACTGCTGGACTTGAGGCACTAGCAGAGATGTCAATGCTTAATCCTCCTGGATATCAAGTTCGAGCTGTAACCAACGAATGGTTAAACCAGCATGATATTGAAACAATAGACAACAAAGATATCATAAAGGATAAAAAACTTGTACAGTTAGAGGTATGGGATTATGACCCTAGGTTACTCTCTGATAAAAAACACGTAGACTTGATGTCTCTATATGTTTCCTTAGAAGAAGAAAAAGATGAAAGAGTTGAGAAAGCATTAGAAAATGTTATGCGAGGTGAAGCATGGTACATGGAATAAAGAAATTTAAAGAGTATTTTGAAAATCACTCAAATCAGTACGTATTAATAGGCGGTACTGCTTGTGATATTCTAATGGATGATTTAGGAGTTCCCTTTAGAGCAACAAAAGACTTTGATATGGTACTCATAATAGAAAACTTAGATTTGTCATTTGGAAAGACTTTTTGGAAGTTTGTTGAAGATGGAGGCTATAGTAATCGCAAAAGGAGCACTGGAAAAAGACAATATTACCGGTTTACAAAACCAGAAGATTCCTCTTTTCCAAAAATGATTGAACTTTTTAGCAGGCATCCTAACAATTTTCAACTGAATTCTGATAAAGGTTTGACACCAATATATATAGATGAAACTATTGCTAGTCTTTCTGCAATATTATTAAATGATGCATATTATGATTTGTTAATAGAAGGTAATATAACTGTAGATGGTTTTTCGATTATTGATATTGAAACGTTAATCCTCTTTAAAGTAAAAGCATGGTTGGATTTAAAAAGAAGAAGGGAATCTGGTAATAAGGTTGACTCTAAAGATATTAAAAAACATAAAAATGATGTTTTTAGATTGCTGGTAAATGTGTCTCCTACAGCAAGAATTAAAACTGTAGAAGTAGTACAAAAAGATATTAATCAATTTGTTAAACAAATTCAAAATAATAAGCCAGATATCAATAATTTAGGTATAAGAGGAACTAACTTTAGAGAGCTAATGAATATTTTTAAAAACACTTTCTTGAATATAGATAAATAATTCTTTATAAATAGAAATTTCTTTCATGAGTAAATACCATCTTTCTGATCAGTTTTAGTATGCCATTTTCAGTGTAAGAATATTATGTTTATCCTAATAGGCTATTTACTTATAATTTCTATTACTAACAAGATTATTTTATACCCAACAAAAGGAGCGAAAATTAATTAAGCTCCTTTTGTTGGGTTTTTTAATAAGTTTTCTAAAAAATAAGCAATTGTTTAATCAAATAAACAGAACTAATGTCCTAATCACACCATAATGAGACTATAAAGTTCGAAGAAATTACAATTTAAATTGCATAAGTAGAGTTATTGATACACTGTAAATTGACTAAAATAGCTAAATTAGCTATAATAATATTAGGGGTGGTGAAAATGAAAGTAAACTCAACTGATATGCAAAATAACTTTGGTAAGTATCTAAGATTATCTGCAAAAGAACCAATTATTATTACAAAAAATGGTAAAGAAGTAGCAAAGTTAGTAAATAGCGACTTTGAAGATAGAACTTATATATTAAAAGAATCCAAGTCAACTTATGATTGTGAAGGTGCTAAAATAACTTTTGAAGAATTTCTTAAAATTATAGATAATTCGGAAGAGAGATTCGAATATATAGATGGAGAAATATATTTATTATCTTCTCCAAAAGTCACTCATCAAAAAATCTTAGTAGAATTAACAGTATTATTTTATTATTTTTTAAATGGAGACAACTGTAGAACTGCTATTGCTCCTTTTGACATTAAATTAAAAAATAGTAAAAATGAAATAAACATAGTTCAACCTGATTTGATGATTATATGCGATATGGATGAAAAAACTGATAACCAAGACTACTATACTGGTGTTCCTAAACTCATAGTAGAAATTATTTCTGAATCAACTAGAAAAAAAGATTATATAAGTAAGTTAAATCTTTATTTAAATAGTGGTGTAAAAGAATATTGGATTGTTAACCCTCTTAGCAAAGAAATAACTCTTTTTTGCTTTGAAGAAAATGAAATAGTAGATAATAA
>CAZCFQ010000102.1:0-7862 GCA_964497955.1 uncultured Clostridiaceae bacterium | reverse complement strand
TTGAAAGAGCATACGCTCATAGTTATAAGTAAAATCATTAGCAGTAAAAATGACCTTATTTATATGTGCGTTTATCCTTTGTGCGATTCTTTCTTTTAATTTTTGAATAGGGTTTTCCATAATAACCATCCATCATTTTTTTAAATTATACATTACTAGCAGATTGTTATAAAGAATAAGAAGGATTTTGCATTCTTTAGATAGAATAAAACAAGTAATATTATCAGGAGGTGCCCATTTATGAAGTTAGATCAAATTCCAAAAATCAAATTAGCATTTTTACCTACTCCACTGCAGAAAGTAGAAAGATTAGCCAGTAATATAGGAGTAAAAGAGTTATACATTAAAAGAGATGACCAAACTGGATTAGCGCTTGGAGGTAATAAGGCAAGAAAACTTGAGTATTTAATGGCAGATGCAAAAAATTGTGGTGCTGATGTTGTATTCACACTAGGTGGTCCACAATCAAATCATTGCAGGCAAACAGCAGCAGCAGCGAGAGCTTGTGGTTTAGACTCAGTTTTAATTTTCAGTGGAGATAAAATTGAAGAGGTTCAAGGAAACATGATTCTAGATGACCTGCTAAATAGTAAATGGTATTTTGCTGGAGAGAAAGAGAGAGAAGAAAAACTAGAAGAAGTTATTTCACAATATGAGAAAGAGGGAAAAAAACCATATTATATCCCACTTGGAGGATCAAATGCTTTAGGAGCAATGGGATATGTACAAGCAGGATTAGAACTAGCTAAACAGTGTGAAGAACAAAATGTTGATCCTGATTATGTTTTTATTGCCACAGGTTCAGGTGGTACACAAGCTGGCTTAATGCTAGGTATTCATTTAGGAGGATTAAGTGCAAAAGTCATAGGTATCAGTGTTTCTGGATCAAGTGATGAAATAACAGAGAAAGTTAATAATCTTTTAGTAGAACTTGGTGCTAAACTAGATGTCGATATTAAAGGGTTGCCAAATGTAGTCGTGTATGATGAGTTTGTTGGTGATGGCTATGGAAGACCAACAGAGTTGTCACAGAAGGCTTTGAAATTATGTGCAGTAGAAGAAGGAATAATAATCGACCCTGTATATACTGCTAAAGGATTAAGTGGCCTTATTGGAATGTTAAAGGATAATAGAATAGACAAAAATAGCTCAGTTATATTCTTACACACAGGTGGGATGCCGGCACTATTTGCTGAAACAGATTTATATTGGAAACCAGATGTGGATATAACAAGATAGGAAAAAGCCATTAATAAAAATTAATGACTCTCTTCTATAATTAATCATCAAATTGATTTAAAAATACAATTTCAGCATCAAATTGCTCTTTTTCTATAGTTAAAATTGCTACTGATGGTCCGCGATCATCTTTTGGAACCCCATATGAACCTGGGTTTAAGTACCAACCATGCTCAGTTTTTGTAAACTCAGGTAAGTGTGTATGTCCACCGATGACTAAGTCAGTATTGTCAAACCAAGCAAATGTTCTTGCAATCCCACTTTCACATCTGCTACCGTGATGACCATGAGCAATACCAATTTTTAATCCTTTGATATATACAACTCGATGGTGGCCTAATTGATTAGCTAAACTAGCATCATCGCCATTACCAGCAACAGCTACTACTGGTGCAATTGTACTTAAATATTTTAGTATTTCAGGAGAGTGAATATCTCCTGCATGTAATATTATTTGTACATCTTTGAAAATTTTATTTATTTTTGGGGATATAAAGTTAGTCTTATCAGGATAGTGTGTATCAGAAATTATACCAATTTTCAAAAGAATTCCTCCTTATAATTATATATTCTTATTATATATAATTAATTGAATATGTGCTAGAGATATAAAGAAAGGAACTTGATATGAATAAAGATTTATTAACAAAAGAACAAGCAAGCCACGAAGTAGAACTGGCCAGTAAAAGGCTTGGCTTACTACACATAGCTTATGCAAAGACACTTATTGAAGAATTTGGAGAGGAAAAAGGAAGAGCTTTAATATTGAAAGCAATCCAAAAATATGGTGAGTATATTGGGAAGCAAGTAAAAAATATTGTTGAAAGTGAAGGGCTAGAATTAACAAAAGAAAATTACAAGATTGAAAAAGCAAGAACTTTGCCAAATATAGGATTAAACGAAAAAGTAATAGAGGATGAAGAAGGTAGAAAGGTTTATGGTTGTACCATGGCAAAGGTTTGGAGAGATCTAGGAGAGGAAGAATTAGGTAAGCTTTATTGCTACATTGATACAGCGAAATATATGTATTATAATCCAGAACTTAAATTAACGCATATTAAAGCTATGCCTTCACATAAAACAGATTACTGTTTATTCAAATTAGAATCTACTACAGAACAAGAGAGAGAAGACTTTTTTAGTAAAGAAGATTGGCGGTATTTAGATAAAAATTTAATGGAGGGGAAGTAAATTGTTTAATGAATCAGTAGGAAATATAGAAGAACAGGCTATAATGTGGAGAAGGCATTTTCACCAGTACCCAGAGGTGGGTATGAAGGAGTATAAAACAGTAGAGTTTATTGAAAAAGTTTTAATCGAGAATAATATCAGTTATAAAAAGATGGACTTCCCTGGGATTGTAGCTACTATCAAAGGAGAAAAAGAAGGAAAAATAATAGGTCTTAGAGCTGATATGGATGCCTTACCAATGAAAGAAGAAACAAATCTTGAATACAGCTCAAAAATTGATGGAGTAATGCATTCTTGTGGACATGATATTCATACAGCTACCTTATTAGCCACAGCAGTCGTTCTTAAAGAGAATGAAAAAGATGTAATGGGTACTGTAAAGTTGTTCTTTCAACCTGCAGAAGAAGGTCCAGGTGGAGGTTTGCCTATGATTGAAGCAGGTGTTATGGAGGATCCAAAAGTGGATGCTGTTTTTGGGTTGCATGTGTTTCCAATAGGTAGACCAGGAACATATTCTGTAAAAAAAGGTGTAGCTTCTTCAAATAGTGACTCTGCAAAGATTACTATCACTGGAAAAGGAGGACATGGTGCTTCTCCAGAAAAAGCAGTTGACCCAGTATTTGTATCTATGTATGTAGGATTAGGTTTGCAAAGTATTGTTTCTAGAAATGTATCAGCAATGGACTCTGCAGTAGTTTCAATAGGATCAATTAATTCTGGAACTGCAGCCAATATAATACCTGATAAAGCAGAAATGAAACTTTCTATTAGGTCTTTTAGCGAGGAAACTAGAAAATTATTAAATAAGAGAATAACTGAGATTTCAGAAGGTGTAAGTGCATCTATGGGGGCAAAGTGCAATATTGAGTATAAGTATGGTTATCCAATGATGTATAACAATCATAAAGCAGTAGATTATTTGATAGAAACTCTTGGGAAAGAAAAAGTAATGGAAGTAGACAAGCCCTTAAGTGGTAGTGAGGATTTTTCATACTTTTTACAAAAAGCACCAGGGGCTTTCTTCGGATTAAATGCAGGAAGAGTTGGAGAGGAGAATTTTTACAATCACCATCCTAAATTTAATCCTGATGATAGTGCTATAAAACATGGTATACAAGCATTTGTAGATATAGTTATGAACCAAGAAAAATTAAAATTATAAAACATAGTAGTTTAGGAGGATTTATCTTGACAGTTATGGTCATTTGATATAAACTGGTGGTACCAAAAGAGATTTGAGTGATGTATTTCACAGTAAATCCTCTTCCTTTTAATGACGTTATTCGTCACATTTTAGGCCTAGAATTTTTCTAGGCCTACTTTTTTTGTATCAAGCCAATCAGGTTTATTCAAATTGAATCTATTAAACTCCTCTATAATTCGTTTGACCCGGTTTTGCATTTGATTATATTCATAAGGAACCAACTTTTTACACCAAACTAATGCTGATATAATTGTAAAGGCTGTATATAAAGCAGTTATATTAAAAAAATCTTTTGGAATGGGTTTGTTATTAAAGTATCCCCTAACTTGGCCAATGCAAAAGTTTCTTGATATTTCACTACTAAACATATAAAGCTTAACAAACTCATGCCAAGGGTCACCATAATCCCATCTATTAAAATCAATTACACCCGCGTAAGTATTGTTATTTATTATAATATTACTTAAATGAAAATCATCGTGTTGAAAATAGCTTGGTCTATTCTTTAGTAGGTTTAAATTTTCGTTAATAAATTTAATAATTTCACTTTGATTAGGAAAATAGATATTGCTTTGTTTGAAGATTTCATAATACAATTTTTGCTTTTTAATATAGCGATCATACCAAGTGTTTGAATTTGTCTTGTCAGGAATAGAATTTATAAGTCTTAGTTGTTTACCTGCAACAATACCAATTTTCAAATGGTTGCTTTTTGGTATATTTTTTAAACTTTTAAGACCATCATCACCCTCAATCCAACTTAAAAGAGAATAAAAACACTCTTTATCACTTGTTAATCCAAATCTAATAGGCTCATTACATTTAACTCCAAGTTTAATGCATTCTAGCATTTTTTCCATTTCAATGAATTTCATGTGGGGATCTTTAGGAAAAGAAAGCCTCAATAAATACTTAATGCCTTCTTCTGTAGTTAAGATATACTTCTTTTCTTGTGAATAGCCTTTGTTTAAAAAAGATATATTATTAACTCTCTTAAGTTCATTTAGAATTGATAATACCTCTGATAGATATTTTTCCATTTTAACTATAAAAAATAAGCCTCTTATGAGACTTATTCTTTCCTCCATTTAAAAAGATTTGAATCTTTTTTTTCTTGGGTTAATTTATCTTCCTCTAATTGATCATGAGTAGGATAAGAGTGTTTTTTAAAGTCTTGCAACTGTTCTGACAAAACAGATATTTGTCCTTCTTGTTTAGCACTAGACTCTTTGAGTTTATTATTTTCTTCACTTAATTCATTAACTTGTTTTTTAAGTTTAGAAATTTGCCAATTTCTAGCTTGGATTTTTGGAAAAGAAATTAAAAGTGTTAATATTACACCCAATCCCAAACTAAATAATAAGATTATTGCTAAAGAACTAGTAAATTGCCAAACAAAAAAGTAAACAGTAACCATTGTTGTATTTTGAATTGCAAAGAAAACTGTAACAATTGCAATAATTAATGCAAAAATTAGAAAGAAATGCATTTTTACTCCCCCCATCTTTACTTACTATAAGTTTATTATATCATCAATTAATAAAAATTCAGTTAAAAAAATTTTATTCTTGGTTAAAATTGAGTAAGATATCAATTACTTCATCTACCGGACCAGCTCCCATAGTGATTAAAATATCTTCATTTGCTAAATTATCATACAAAAAATTTGCAGTTTTTTTGTAATCTTCTATATAAAAAATCTGATTTACATTTTTATCAATAGCTTTTATTAAAGTTTGAGAATCACCTTTTTTATCATAGGGTTCTCGTGCTGGGTATGTAGATGTAATTATAAGCCTATCTACTAGATTAAATGCTGTTGAGAACTCTTTTAGAAGAGTTCTTGTTCTTGAGTAGGTATGAGGCTGAAAGACAACAGTTATTCTTTTGTTAGGATAGCTAGATTTAATTGCTTCAATAGTAGTTTTTATCTCTTTTGGATGATGAGCATAATCATCTATTAAAAGAGTTTTATTAAAAGTGCCTTTTTTTTCAAACCTTCTATGTGTTCCAGTAAAATCTTTTAGAGCATTTATAGCTACTGTAATATTAATGCCTAAAACATCACAAGCAGCAATAACTGCTAAAGCATTTAAAACATTATGTGCTCCAGGAACTGATAATTCTAGTTTCCCATAAAAATCATTCTTCTTGTACAAGCTTGATATTGATCCATTTTCTATATGGTTAATATCTTTTACATGCCACATGCTTTTCTCACAAAGACCAAAAGTTATGAGGTTTCCATTAAAGTGTTTTATAACTCTTGCTGTATTTGGATCTTCATTGTTAATGATTAAAAAGCCGTTATCAATAATATTGTCACTAAACTTTTCAAAAGAGGTAATAATATGGTCTAAGTCTCTAAAATAGTCTAAGTGATCTTTATCAATGTTTAATACTATTCCTATGTAAGGAAAAATTTTCAAAAAACTCTCTACATACTCACAAGCTTCAGTAACAAATATCTCACTTTCGCCAATTACTACATTTCCCGCTATATCGCTTAACTCTCCTCCAACTAGAGCTGTAGGAGAAGATTTTGCTTTCAATAAGGTTAAAGTAAGCATAGCTGTAGTAGTTGTTTTCCCGTGGCTTCCAGAAACAGCAATAGATCTAGAATATTCCTTAGCAAGTTCTCCTAAAAATGTAGCTCTGTCAAAAACTTTTGCCTTAGACTTTTTTGCTGCGATTAGTTCAGGATTTTTATTATTTATTGCAGCAGTATATACTACAACATCTGGTTTAATTCTTTTAATATTTTCCTCTACTTGGTTTTCAAAAAAAACTGCTCCTTTGTCGACTAATCTTGTAGTCAAGGGACCACTCTTCAGATCACTTCCACTAATTTGGTGTCCTTTCTCTTGCATAATTTTAGCTATAGCGCTCATGCTAATACCATCAATGCCTATAAAATGGATCTTCATATTGATTCTCCTTGTGTTTTCATAGTTTTCTTACTTACTAATTAACATTTTACCATATTAAATAGTGCAAAATTTCTCTTTAACGATTATAATAGTAGTAATTAAACATTATTGCAATATTGCAATAATGCTAAAGGAGGGAAATCAATGAGTACTAAGAGAGAAGATGCTATGATTAAGCAACTGTACAAGGCGTTTTTGTCACTAGAGACTCTTGAAGAGTGTGAAAACTTTATGCATGATATTTGCACTGTTGCAGAAGTTCATGCAATATCACAAAGATTAGAAGTGGCTAAATTGTTAGAAAAAGGGCACACTTATGAAGAGATAGAGAAAATCACAGGTGCTAGTACAGCTACTATTAGTAGAATTAAGAGATACCTTAATCATGGTAAAGATGGTTACAAGACAGTTTTAAAAAGAATTTAGATGATTAACTGTGCATCTTAATATAAATGGCTGCTTATCTTAAGCAGCCATTTTTGTTACTAAAAATCAAATCTATATTCTTTTAATTGATCGTACAAGACATTGACATCTGTTTTTTCTAAAACATCTTTTTCAAAACTATTAATGTAATCAAGTAAATCTTTAGCTTTGATTACAGGAACATCACTGGAAGTAATATCACTGATTTTTGTTCTATTATTGAATACTACAACAGGATAAATTGGAATAGATTTTTTTACTTTATCCGTTATCTCACTAAATAATGGAGGTATTTTTTTTACGAAGGTAATTGGATTTTCAAAATTTTTCTTCCTGAGACTTCTCTTAGCTACCCACTCTTTATCATTTTCATCTCCATTTATTATTCCTGATTGTTCTTCAGCATGAATAAGAAAAACACCAGAAAGTGTAATGAGTACATAACTTATTTTATATAGCCTATCTTTTGGAGCTCTTAGTTTAAAATTACTACGAGCTTTAAAATAGCTTTTTAATTTATATAGATTTTGTTTGACTTGTTGAGAAGCATTAATTCTTAGAGCTTTAAAAACTACTACAATTATTACTATCACAAATCCTATAAAAGAAGCTGGGTCTTTTATCAATATAATCACACTCCTATAATTTCTTTTTTCATTTTAACATGAAGCGGCAAGAAAGGAAAAATTTTTTAGATGATTCGTTTGAATAAAGATATTACTTGCTAAATGATGCTAGTTAGAATAACATTAAAAAGTACAATGCAATAAAGGAAGTGATTTAATGAATATAAAAGCACCAAGAGGCACTTATGATGCACTGCCTGGAAAAATAGAGAGATATCAAAACGCGAAGGGAAAAAGAAGATAAAG
>CAZCFQ010000101.1:0-7924 GCA_964497955.1 uncultured Clostridiaceae bacterium | reverse complement strand
TTTAAGAATATAGTTTTTTAGAAATATTCTAACATAAAAGCAAAAAGCAAGGCTAATCACCTTGCTTTTTGTTGATAAAAGAAGGGAATTCCTTGCAACTCCTTTTATCAATAATCTCACCTAAACTTAAATCTTGATCAATATTAGCTATAAAAGTATAAGTGCGATGAAAAGTAAATATTTTGAGGTTTGATATAAAGATTTACTTTTCATATACATTATATAATAGTTAAATATTAATGACAATAAATAGATTGAATTATTCCTAAAGGGAATTGTATATAATTAAATACAGTTACAAAAGAACCTCAACTGTAGTATAATAAAGAAAACACTTGGAGGTGTCTTGATGAGTTTATTTGATTATACAGTTAAAACTGTTGATGGTAAGGAATATGATTTAGCAGATTATAAAGATAAAGTATTATTAATAGTAAACACAGCAAGTGAGTGAGGATTTAAATCACAGCTTGGTGGGCTGCAAGAATTATATGAAAAGTATAACGACAAAGGACTGATGATTTTTGGATTTCCATGCAATCAATTTAAAGGGCAAGAGCCCCTTGAAGGGATGGAAATATTAAAGCATTATAAGGATCAGTTTGATATAAGTTTTCCAATTTCAGTCAAAATTGAAGTTAATGGGTCAAATACTGATCCATTATATAGATTTTTAAAAAAGAAAGCTCCTTACAACGGATTTGGTTCTTTCAAGGAAAAAGCAATTTTGTATCCAATACTTAAAAGCAGTTATCCAAAATATCTAGAGGATAATGAGTTGCGTTGGAATTATACAAAATTTTTAGTTGCTAAAGGTGGAGAAATTGTTGAAAGATTTGAACCATCTGTAAAACCTAAAAAAATTGAAAAAAGAATAAAAGAGTTATTAGAATTATAAATAAACATTATTAAGTGAGATTTATCTCACTTAACTTGTTTTATAAGATTATCTACTTTATAATTTTAATACTTAAGACTTGAAACGGAGAGATTAATATGGATGAAAAGCAAGCCTATAATCTCAGTATAGAAGAACTATTTAAAGAGTTTGATACTGGGAAAGATGGGTTAAGTAAAGAGGAAGCAAGTAAGCGTCTTGAAGAAAATGGCCCAAATGAGTTACAAACAACAGAGCAAAAATCAAAAATCAAGATGTTTTTAGAACAATTTAAAGATGTATTAGTTATTATACTTTTAGTAGCAGCATTAATGAGTTTATTTATACAAAACTACTCAGATGCAGCTATTATGCTAATAATAGTAATGGTAAATGCTGTTATTGGATTTTTTCAAGAATTTAAAGCAGAACAAATTCTTAACAAACTAAAGGATTTAGTACAATCTCCAGCTAAAGTAATAAGAAATGGTGAACAAATGGAGATAAGCCAAAGTGATTTAGTATTAGGAGATTTAGTTCTTTTAGATGAAGGTGATAAAGTTCCAGCTGATTTAAGAATAATTCAATCATTTAATCTTAAGACAAATGACTTTGCACTTACTGGTGAATCTATGCCTCAAGAAAAACAGAATAAGGCTATCAGGAAGAATGTTTCATTAGGTGATAGAGATAATATGGCTTACTTAGGTACAAATGTAGCTACAGGTAATGGTAGAGGAATTGTAGTCGGGTCTGCTATGGATACAGAACTTGGTAAAATAGCTAACTTAACGCAAGAAGAAGATACATCGATGTCTCCTTTGCAAAAAGAATTCTTAAAACTAGCCAACCAATTAGCTCTTTTAGCTGTAGTAGTAGGAGTATTGCTTTTTGGAACTTCTTATCAACAAGGTTTTCCTCTAATAGTAGCATTGACTTACGGGCTTGGAGTTGCAGTAGCTGTTGTACCACAAGCATTACCAGCACAGGTTTCAGTAGCTTTAAGTCAAGGTAGTAACAGGTTAGCTGAGAAAAAGGCTGTAGTTAAAAAGCTATCTTCAGTAGAAACACTTGGTTCTACTACTATTATTTGTACTGATAAAACAGGTACTTTGACTAAAAATGAGATGACTGTTAGATCAGTATATTTTAATCAAAGGTTTTATGACATTACTGGTTTGGGATATGAACCTAAAGGTACAATATTAGATGATGACGGTAATGAACTAAGTCAAGAAAGAATTAATGAAATTGAAATTATGTTTGATGCTGCTACTATGGCTTCAAATGCTGAAATACATAAGCCAGATGAAGAACATAAAACATGGTATGCAATTGGAGATCCTACTGAGGCAGCTTTAATTACTGCATCAACCAAAATAGGAACACGATCTCCTAATGAAGATGAAGAAAACCCTGAACTTCATGAGTTCCCATTTGATTCATTTAGAAAAAGAATGTCATCAGTTAGAGAGTTTGATGAAGGAGAAAGACAAGTTCTTTGTATGAAAGGTGCTCCTGATGGAATATTAGAAATAGCAAAATATATTTACAAAGATGGAGAAGTTGTAGAGATTACTGCACAAGACCAACAAGATATTAAGCTTGCTTATGAGATGTATTCAAAAGAAGCTATGAGAGTTTTAGCAATAGCTTATAGAGAGCTAGATCCTGATGGTAGGGATTATGATATTGATGAAGTTGAAAGAGATGTAACATTTTTAGGTTTAATGGCTATGATAGATCCACCAAAAGAAGGAGTAGCTGAGGCTATCAAGGCGGCACATGATGCCCATATTAGAACTTTCATTATGACAGGAGATCATGCAATTACAGCACAAGCTATTGGTAAAGAAATTGGTCTTGATCCTGAAGGTGGAGACGTTGCAGTTATTACTGGAGCTGAACTTAAGAGTTTAAGTGATGATAGATTAAGAGAATTGATGAGAGAAAATGAGGAGCTAATTTTTTCAAGGGTTTCGCCTGAAGATAAACTAAGAGTAGTTAAGAACTTAAAGTTTGAACAAGAAATTGTAGCAGTTACTGGTGATGGAGTTAATGACGCTCCAGCTCTTAAGAACGCTCATATTGGAGTAGCAATGGGTACAATGGGTACAGATGTTGCTAAAGAAGCTAGTGAGCTAGTACTCCTTGACGACTCATACGTTACATTGGTAGATGCAGTAAGAGAAGGAAGAATAATTTATAATAATCTTAAAAAGACCGTTCTTGCTTCTATGACAACAAATGGAGCGGAACTAATAGCTGTTGTGCTTGGCTTGTTAGCTGTATCTCTATGGGGACATCCTATACCAATATTAGCTATTCAAATACTGGCCATTGATTTGTTTGCTGAGATAATGCCACTAACAGCACTTACTTTTGATCCAGGTGCCAAAACACTAATGAAGTTACCACCAAGAGATCAGGATGATCATATAATTAATAAGAAAACGGGAATAGAGGTTATCTATTTAGGCTTATTAATAGGTGCTTTAGCTTTTGGCAATTTTGAGTTATTCATGGCTAGAAGTGGTGGAATATTAGAAGTTGGAACACAAGCTTATGCAAGAGGAACTACAATAACTTATTTAACAATAGCCTTTTGTCAGTTTGCTAATATTATGTCTAGAAGATATGAGTATCAAACAATCTTTAATCGTAATTTCTTCTCAAATAAGAAAATATTAGCTTCAATTGGTATATCCATTGCTTTGGTAGTACTAGCAGTGAATCTACCACTAATACAAAACTTCTTAAGCTTTGCTTCGATTAGTTTACTTGATTGGGGATATGTATTAGGTGCAGCTTTAATATTGCTACTAAACCATGAGATTATTAAAGCTTACAAAAGAAGTAAACTTGAAGATTTATAAAAAAATTAAAAATAATTGGTAAGGGTATTAACTCTTATCAATTTTTTTTAAAACTAATTCTTTAAGAATTTTTACAATAAGTGAAAAAAAACTTAGTTAACGATATAATAAATAGTGTAAATATATGTGATGAAAGTGTGATATAAATGGATTCTTCATTAAAGTTTAGACTTATGACAACGATGATAATTAATAGCATTAGTGATGCAATGATTGTTACAGATGAGAATAAAAAAATAATTCTTATAAATAAAGCTGCAGAAGAATTATTCAAAATAAGACAGGACGAGGTTGTAGGGAAGAAATTTTTAGAAGTGATAGATAATCAAGATATTTATAATTTAATAGATAAAGCTAGTAAGACAGATTTAGATAAAGATTTGTCCTATAGAGTGTATGAAAACATTTCAATTAAAGAAGGTAGCTCAAAAAAGTATTATAGAGTAGAGGCTAGAACTGTAAGAGATGAGAAGGATAATAGTATTGGAGAAGTTACTCTTTTACAAGATATCACAAAACTGAAACAATTGGATGAAATGAAGAGCCAATTCATACTAACAGCAGCGCACGAGTTAAGAACTCCTTTAACTTCAATAGGAATGAGCGTTGGATTACTACTTGAACAAAGTAGTGATTTAGATAGCAATAAAAAAGAATTGATAGAAGCGATTAAGGAAGATCAAGAGCGTTTGAGTGTCTTAGTAGATGATTTACTTGATTTATCAAAATTAGAAGCAGGAAGAGCAAGTGTTAATCTAGAAGGAGTTTCTATAGTAGAAATTATTAAAACCACTGTAGAAGGATTAAAATCTCAAGTAAAAAAGGTAGATGCTAGTATCGATATTAATCAAGAAGGTGATATTGATTTAGTAGCTGCAGATGCTGATAAAATTTCATCTGTAATTACAAACATTATTAGTAATGCTTTAAGATATATAGCTGACGATGGTAGTGGAAAAATAGTAGTTAATGCGCAACAACAAGATCAATTAGTAATGGTTTCTATCTCTGATAATGGTATGGGTATTCCAGATGATTATCATGACAAGATTTTTGATAAATTTGTCCAAGTTAAAACTGACGTTTCAAAGGCAGGAAGCTCTGGATTAGGGTTATCTATTGCAAAGGAAATAATTGAAGCTCATGGAGGTAAAATCTGGGTTGAAAGTGAAGTTGGTAAAGGAAGTACCTTTTTCTTTACATTAAACAAATATGAATAAACTAGGTAAATAATTTGATTAAGGAGAAGTTATCTATGACAAAGAGATTATTAATAGTTGATGATGAAAAAAACATAAGAATGACTTTAAGACAGTGCTTTAGTAGTGAAGCATACGACCTCAGTGAAGCAGTTAATGGTGAAGAGGCCTTAAACGCTTTAGAAAAAGAAAACTTTGACTTAGTGCTTCTTGATATTAGAATGCCAGGGCTGACAGGTTTAGAAGTACTTAATAAAATGAGAGAGAAGTCAATTAAAACAGATGTTATTATAATGACTGCTTATGGATCAGTAGAAAAAGCAGTAGAAGCTATGAAATTAGGTGCAATTGATTTTATAGGAAAGCCTTTTACACCGGAGGAAATTAGAGAAATTGTATCAGAAGTGCTAGCTAGAGAAAAGTTAGTCGAGAGTGAATTAGAAGGATACCAAGATTATTTACAATTTAGTAAAAAAAGCATTATGAATCAAGAATATCAAAAGGCTTTTAAGTATCTAAAACAAGCGATCTCACTTGAAGTAGAAAAGGCTGAACCATATAACCTTTTAGGTGTTATAGCAGAGTTTAACGATGAAATTGAGAGAGCTCAGAAGCATTATCGGGCTGCACTTGCCTATGATCCAACTTATAAACCTGCAAGATCTAATTTAGAAAGGTCTTCAAGTTATACCTACTCAAAAAGTAAGAATCTTATAGATATGGGAGATAAAAAAATTAAGAAGTAATAAAAAAAAGAAGTAAGTGATTTGGATGAATTACAAAAAGCAACTAAAAAGTAGATATATTTTAATTCTTAGTTATATAGGTATTGCCTTTTTAATAATTGGAGTTACGTTACTATTACCTATCTTATCAATACCTTTTAATTTAGAAGAGGCATCCCTAACTAAGTATTTCATAATTTCAGCTAGCATTAGTATAATAGCTGGAATAGCCATTAGAAAAGTATGTAAAGAAGCTAATACTAATATAAGACTCTCTTTATCAGAAGCTGGAATTATAATAGTAGTTTCTTGGCTTTTGGCAATTGCATTTTCAAGTTTAACTTTTTTCATTTCAGGCCAACTTGGAATTAATCAAGCAATTTTTGAAGCTGTCAGTGGATGGACTACTACAGGATTAACTGTAATTGATGTGGATAATACTCCAAAGGTATTTTTAATGCTACGAAGTGTTATGCAATTTTTTGGAGGAGCTGGCTTTTCCATAATAATGTTATCAGCTATTATTGGGCCTAGTGGGATAGGTATGAGATCTATTGAAGGTAAGGATAATAAGATTTTGCCAACTATAGGTAAATCAACAAAAATATTTTTCACCATATATTTGGGATACTTTATCTTTGGTACAATAGCATATATTATAGCTGGCATGCCTTTTTTTGACTCGCTTAATCATTCAATGACAGCAGTTTCAACTGGAGGATTTTCTGTAAGTAGTTCTAGCATTGGTGGGTATAATAGTGTTGGTATCGAAATAGTTACAATAGTATTAATGTTGATTGGCTCGATAAATTTTGCATCACACTATATACTTTTAAAAGGTAAAGTAAAAGAGTTTTTTAAAGTAGATGAACTAAGACTTTTAGTTAAGCTCATTTTTGCTGGTTGTATAATTGCAGTTTTACTTTTAGCTAACTCTAATATTGCAACTAGCTTAAATCCTTTAAGAAAAAGTGCTTTTCAACTAGTGTCAGCTCTTTCTACTTCTGGATTTGCTACGACTGGATATGAGGCATGGCCTAGTTCTATCTTATTTATTATAGTAATATTTATGATTATAGGTGGAGGTATTGGTTCTACTTCTGGAGGTATTAAACTCTATAGATTAAATGTTATTCTAAAATCTTTGCTGTATAATATAAAGTCCTTTCTTAGACCAGGAACTCTAATAGATACAAACCTGATATATAATGTTAAAGGGAAACAACGAGTTTCAAACTGGCATGGTTTAGAAGCTGCTAATTATATAATAGTTTTTCTAATAACATTTACTTTAGGTGTATTTATATTTTTATTACATGGATTTCCTTTAGATAAATCTATTTATGAGTTTGCTTCATGTTTAGGAACAGTAGGGTTAACAAGTGGAATAACCTCAGCAAGTGCACCTACTGGAATTTTATGGACTCAAAATATTGGAATGATTTTAGGAAGGTTAGAGTTCTTCATTGTCTTTTTTGCAATTAGCAAATTTATCCAAGACTTTAAGTTTGCTTTTAATAAGAAAAAAGATTAATTTTAAGATATGCTTAGATATAAACAAAAAATAATTTAAAATTAACAAAACCCCAAGGAAACCTTGGGGTTTGTTGTTGTTACCTATATAACTTCAAATATTATAAAGGGTTTACGTTTTCAGCTTTAGGACCTTTTTGTCCAGCAGCTACTTCAAAACTAACTTCTTGACCTTCTGCTAGTGACTTATGTCCTTCTTTGTTGATTGCTGAATAGTGTACAAATACATCTGTTCCGTCTTCTGCAGTAATGAAACCATAACCCTTTTGATCGTTAAACCATTTTACTGTGCCTTTTGTCATTTAATACATACTCCTAATACTTATAAATTCCTTCGACGTGCTTATTACTTCAAATTTGTTCTTATCGAAGGTCAATAGTTACTATATCAGATAAATGCCTTAATGAAAAGCCCTAAATTGATTAATTTGAAAATAAATTTTTAAATGAGCAAATTTAACACTAAAAGAATAATAATAAGCAATTAATATATTTATTTTGTTTATACATTCATTATTGATATAATCTAGGTAAGTTTTTTAGGAAAAAATATGGTGGGGTGGCTATGAAAAGTAGAAAAAAAAGAATGAAGAAGAAACAGCAACAAACTTTAGATAAATTTAGGAACTTTTTCTTACTCTTTGCAATGATTTTAATTTTTATTGTTCCATTAGTGGTTTTTTATAAGCAAGTAGAGGTTCCTAAAGCAGCAGA
>CAZCFQ010000100.1:0-8141 GCA_964497955.1 uncultured Clostridiaceae bacterium | reverse complement strand
AGTTACACTAAGAGTAGCTTATTAGAGCATATATTCTAGTTAATCATAGGTTTTTCGTCATCAATTCTTTACTACCAGTATATTTTACCATTTTTTCCACGAATATAAAAACAAAAATCTCTATTTTTGTTAAAACTTTCTTAAATTCTTTATCTTTTAGTAAACTAAACATCATTACACTTTAAATAAATTTTATCACTAATTAGATACAAATTAAACCACTAAAAGGATACTTTTTTAATAAAATTAATATTAAGTTTTTTTTACTTATGTCCATTATATTGCTAATCATATAAAATTAATAGTAATATTGACTCATCTTAAAGTTTATTCGAGAAAAACTCATTTTTTTTGTTCTTGATTTGTTATTTTTATAGCAGTTTTTTTAAAAAAATTATATCGAATACGCTTTATTTGCTCAATAAAAAATATCTATATAAAAAAACTACTCAAAGACTATTTCTCTTTAAGTAGCTTATATAAAAAATAATATGGAAATAAATTCGGTTTTATACATTAGCATTTATCGAATCTATAAATGTCTTAAAGTCTTTTTGATTATTCTCAATAATCTTTTTAAGTATCTCTAGGTTTAGTTTTTGATAATTATGTACTGCTACATTTCTAAAACCAATCATGTTTTTCAAACTCTCAAGTGTATCTTTATCTATTATGTTAGCGGAGTATAAAAGTTTGAAAGCATCTCTGCTATTTTGTGGCAATCCTAATTTCTTAACCGAAACGATATGCATTGCTATATCAATAGTAGCCTCTATAACTCTTAAAATATTTAGTACTATTGAATCCTGTTTAGTATAATCCTCTAAATTTTCGGGGTTTGATTCATACACTTCATCTACTCTTTTTAAACATCTTTCTATAATACTAATTTTGTTATATAAAATATCTTCAACCATAAATTCTACCATCCCTCTTGATTGCATCTAATACAACTTTTCTTTCTTCGTTTAACTTTGCATACTCTCTTAATGTCTTCATGTTATAGCTGGTAGCCAAGAAATCATCACTTGAGTAGAGTTCTTCTCTATATGCTATTATTTGTGCTGCAAAAACTGTATCAAGATGCTTTAAATTCACAATTTGTACTTCTTTTTTTAATTCATGCGATAGTTGATTTGAGATTATGAATAGATCATAAGCATTAATATCTTCATCAGTATATACTGCTAAATCTATATCGCTATCTTCTCTAGTTTCACCTTTTGCATAAGACCCATAAAGATATATTAGTTTTGGGTCTATTTTACTTTTAAGAAATTTAATAATTATGTTTTTTTCTTTTTCTGATAAATGCATAGCAAACCCTAGCTCTTAAATCTTCTTTACTCTTGGGCAATGTAATTATACCAATTCTTCTTAAACTTATATATCTTTTGAGCTATTAAAGATATTATGTTTTTAATAGTAATGCTTTATTGTAGAAGCAAGACTATAGAATTGATAACAAGCATTATTAAAACAAACCAGCTGAAAATTTTCTCTGGGATATTGTTATATATTTTAATACCTAACCAAGATCCCAAGAACAAAGCTGGCATTACTATCATTGCTTCTAAAAACAAATTAAGTGTAAATGATCCTTCTATCAAAACAGCCACTAAGCGATAAAGCATCATTGTCCCAAAAAAAGCAGTGAAAACTGCCTTCATTTGCTTACTTTTCCAGTAACCAGCTATCATCATAAATGTCCCATAAATTATCATTGGAGGGCCTGGTATTGCAACTGCACCGCCAAATATACCTGCAATAAAGCCTGCAATTACTCCACTTTTCCATCCTGGAGTAAAATTTTTACTCTTCAACCATTCTCTAAATGAAGTAAGCTTTTTAAAGACTGTAATTAAAATAGCTGCTAATAGTAAAGTTACACCAATAGCTATTCTGAACTGTTCTTTACTAAACCCACTAAATATGTATATTCCTAAGGGCATGCCAAAAGCTAATCCAATTACTGGATATATCCAATCTTTTATAACAAACTCATTTTTAACACTCCACCAAATTCTAAAATTACTCACAACAGCAATAAGGCTAAAAATTATTGATGCTGAAGCACCACTTCTAAATAAAGGCATCAATCCCATTGATACCTGAGCTAGTCCAAAGCCTGCTACACCATGGACTATCGTACCAAACATAATAACCAAAAAAGTTAATGCAGTTTCTACTAAATTAAACATTATAAAACCTCTATTTTTAATTTTTTATACAAATACTTTCCTAAAGATTATCTATATGAAGTTTCTCCTAGGTTTATGTACATCCATAACTAAAAAAAACAGCAATTAACAAACTACACTGCAACTATTGTATTTCTAAGTTGAGGAGATACTCTTTTAACCTTTTTTAGATACCTCTCTAAATTCTCTATAGCTTTTATATCAAGTTGCTTTCTCTCTTTTCCATATCCTTCTCTTACTCCCTGGCTTGTTACAAAAGCAACATCATAAATCTTATCAAAATCTACTTCTTTTCCTTGTACAAATAGCTTCTGAACTCTTTCACCTTTTGGATTTTCTATCTTAAAATATAGATTAATCCCAGCACTTCGCTTAACATATCCACCCATTTGCTCGTAAGGATCTGGTGCAAAAGTTCTTTCTAAATTAACCTCCATCATTTCCCATAACTCTTTACCACTTAACTTAACTGTTGATACTGGAGGATTAACTGGTATGATATTCCAAATATCGTTTCGTGTAATTGGGCCAGGTAAAATGGGGGCTCCGTATCTCCATCCATTAGAAAAAGCCATATCTGCATCAGTTAAATCAAGTAATGAATCTAATAAGAGATTATCCATAGTTGATTCTAAAACTAAGTTTCTATTTAATGGTATATCAGTATAGCCTAAAACTTCTCCTAGTTTTTCCCTTAGTGGGTTGATGATTTGATCTACTTCTTTTTTAACTTCTAAATCCTCTTCTATACTTTCTTCAATAACGATTAATTGGTGATTATAATCAACAACCTTTTTATTCTCAACTGTAAGGTCTAATCTTCCCATGAATGAACCATGGCAACCAGATTGAATTATTATTGTATCATTAAAAATAGCTGGTTTATGTACTCTATTATGAGTATGTCCACTTAATAAAACATCAATCCCATCTACTTCTTTTGCTAGTTTAATCTCTTGAGGATAACCTAAATGTGATAAAACTACTATCAAATCAACATCTTTTTCTCTTAACTCTTTAATATATTGTGGAAGTTCTTCATTTCCCATAGTTAGATATATACCTTCACTAAACCAAGCTGGCATTACTTTATCTATTATAGTAGCTGCTATACCTATTACTCCTACTTTTAAATCATCATATTCTTTGATTAGATATGGGTCAAAGACCAAGTCTTTACTTTCTTCATTAAAGATATTAATAGCAAGCATCGAGTAGTTAAGAGAGTTTGCAACTTCATAGAAATTATCAGGCCCATATCCAAACTCCCAATGAGCTGTCATTCCATCAAACCCCATTTTATTCAAAACTGGAATCATTGATTTACCTTTTGATTTTACAGCATGATAAGTCCCATGAATTGTATCTCCATTGTCAAGGGTCATAACTTTTCCTTTTTTCTCATCTTTAATCTTTTTTATCATGGTTTTAATTCTTGCATAGCCACCAGCATTTCTATACTCAGCCTTTTCACCATTCCAAAACAATTCTGGATGAGTCTCTAAATATGAATGACTGTCATTAATTTGCAACAAAGTTAATTCTTTAGACACCAAAAATTCCTCCTTCTTTTAATACTATGTTACCTTAATATTTTAAACTCTATATTTTTTTGCATAAGGTTGCTGTTTGGAATCATAACTAACAAGATTTTCACCTAATAATTCTTATCAATAATACTAACATCACCTACTTAAATTTTATCATCAATTCTTTTACTAACAAAATGAATCTTAATTGTTATTTAATATCTGCTACACTTAGCTTTTTATACCAGATAATTTTAATTTCTTTATATCTAGTTTTAGTAACTAAATTATATATGAAAAATTGTAATAAAAAAGCCCTAGGCAATTGCCTAGAGCATTAATGTCTAAATTATTCAATTCCAGGTAGCTCTACTAATCTCTTAAAATATATTAAGCTACCTTCGTCTTCTGGTACATATTCTTGTAGTTCCTCGGGTAATACTACTGGATATTCTTCAATCCCGCCTCTTACACCTATAACTGTTACTACACCTTCAGAGTTATCATATACTTCATTAAGTTCATCTTCATAGTCTTCTATGTCCTCACCTTCTTTTACCAAGGCATCTAATTCTCCAATTAAATCATACAATTCAGTCTTTACCATAAAGACATCTAAAGTTGTTGAAAAATCAGGACTTGCTGTAAACAATGGCATATTATTGTAAAAGTCATACATTGTCTCTAGCTTTTCGTCTGTTGTGTAAACATACATACCTTCTTCTTCATCTGTATAAACCGACTCCATTGTTGGATGAATCTCAATTGTTAGTGTATCTGGTAAAGTAATCTTTCCTTCTAAAGAATCTGGTTGATCCTCACCGTTTTCTGGTGTTGCTTCTTCAGAGCAAGCTGCTAAACTAAATACCATAAAGAACACAACGAAACTAGCAAATACTTTAAGTAGTTTTCTTCTATTCATGGTTAGCCTCCTAACTCTTGTTTATTAGGGTTCCCCCTACAAAATTTATTTTCTTTTTGACTTCATTTAAACAGTATCATTTCAATTGATATATGATAAGTTATATCTGTGGTTTTTAGAAACTGCTTAAATTATTTTTACACTTTACTCAAAAAACAGTGAAAAGATGAAATTCTTTCATATGTATGTAAATGAAAAAGCATCACTAAGCAAATGCTACTTGCGTAGTGATACAATTATTAATTCTTATTGATAATGTAAATTATTTTTTGTAGCTTTGGACTTAATAATCTAATAAACTGATTTTTGAATTGTATATTAACTGCTAGCTTTAATAATAGCTTTAATAATAGCTTTAATCAGTATTAAAGAGTATTCTTAGGAAATCTTGACGTTCGTTAATCACTCTTACTATTTTTACAGTTTCTTTTTCAATATAATAGAATATATAATTCTTCTCTATATAAAAATATCTATATTCTGTTGGTATTTCTAGCATTTTACCTAAATCAGCACCTAAAAAAGGATATTGTCCTAAGTTTTTTATAGAATCAGTTATTTTATCTATTAAATCATTTGCAATATTATCATCACAATGTAAAGATACATTATTTTTTATATTCAACATATCTCTAATTGCCTCTGGTGAATACTCAATCTTATGCATATTACAAACCTAGCTTTACTTTTGCTTCTTCTTCTGAAATCCAAGACCTTTCTCTAGCTGATTTCTCTCCAATACTTAAATAAGAGAGCAATTTAATAGATGCTTTAAGTTTGTCATAATCAGCAAGTTTTAGTATAGCAAACTCCCCACGACCATTTCTGGTAAGATAAACAGGACTATCCTCTTTTACTTCGCTTAAAACATCAGTATAATTTCTTAGATCAGAAATTGGTTTAATATTAGTCATTTATATCAACTCCTTTTATTATATTATATCAAAAAAAATCAATATCTCAACGTGTATTAACACGTATATTTGCAGCAAAATAATATCACAACCTTAAAATATGTTTGCAAATTGTAATATAACAAATACTAAATCTATTAACAAATTGCTAATTAAACTGATTCTTTTACAGTACACTTATGAAGACTTCTTATTAACTGTCTATCTATTTTTTATATTAAAACTGATATCCAAAGATCACAGCTTTCTTTTACTAAATTTGAAACTAACTTTATAAATGGTTTATAATCCATAGTTGTATGAGCATGATCTAATGCTTCATAATATTTTGCTTTGTTTTTACTTTTTATAATGATAGGTGGGGATCCATTTTTCATTAGTTCAAAATTTAACAAAAGTCTAGCAGTCCTACCATTTCCATCAATGAAAGGATGTATTTTTACAAATTCTCCATGAAGTAGAGTAGCTTTTATTATTGGATGATACTTGCCCCATTCATTATTATACTCATAAATTAATTTTTGCATCAAAGCATTTAATTCATAATGTTTTGGTGGAATATGATTAGCACCACTAATTACTACATTCACATTACGATATTTTCCTGCGTTTTTATCATCAATTTCTTTCAGTATTAATGAATGGATGTTTCTAATATTTATTTCTGTTAAGTGCTCTTCATTTTTAATAAGGTTTTCAACAAACTCAATAGCATCTCTATGGTTTATTACTTCAAAATGTTCTACTAAAGTCTTACCACCAATTGTGACCCCTTCAAGAACTACTTTTGTTTCACTCATAGTAAGAGTGTTGCCCTCTATAGCATTTGAATTATATGTCCATTCAACTATTAATTTTTCTCTTAGAGATTTAGCTGTTTCTTTAGAAAATGGTCGACATTGATCTATAGTTTCTTTCAGTAAATCGATTTTTGTAAAATCAAAATCAAGACCCAAATATTCTTTTTTATTATTACTTTTTCTAGCATCTATTGGCTTACTTGAGTTATACGGAATAGACCATATACCCCCAGTCTTTTAAACACCTTCACTTCTACCTTTTTTACAAAGTGTTCTTACTCTTCTTTCACTAATGCCCCACTTTTTACTAGCTTCTTTTGTTGTAATGTATTTCATTTAATTCACCCAATTTTATTATATACCGTATTCGGAACATCATCAACTGTTTAAGTTCAATATTTTTGCTCTGTAATCATATTCAATTTGTTGTCATTAGTGATTTAGATCAAAACCAACCCGTTATGAATATTCGCTCTTGAATATTTTGATATGTTAATGTAATATATCTGTCGAAATCAAGTGATTATCAATCGCTATAAAGTAATATTTTTTGTTTGACACAAAGTAAATATTTACTTATAATATTTATAGAATCAAATATTTGTCGCTACTCGATATTGCGACTAACAAGAGGTCGAGTTCAAATATTTGTCGCTACTCGATATGCGACTAACAAGAGGTCGAGTTCAAATTTACCGAAGCTCTGCCCATTTAAATGGGTGGAGTTTTTCTTTTAAATTAAGATACTGATTGCTATTTCTACAATAAAAAGAAGAGGAGCATTAAATTGAATCAAGGAAGCTTTTACTTTTTAAATGATAAATATTATGACATTTTCGATGATAAATACCTTATGCCTAATAAGAGTAAAAAACATGGTCGCCCTTGTTTTTATTCTTTTAGCGACCCAACATACAAATCTATATTTTGGATGATTCCGATATCATCCAAAATTACAAAATATAAAGATGTCTATAACACCAAAATGAAAAAATATGGAGTCTGTGATACTATAGAGTTTGGTGAGGTACTTGGATATACTAAAGCTTTTTTGATTCAAAATATGTGTCCTGTTACAATAAGGTATGTGAATAATATTTATATAGATAAAGGTAGCCAGTTACCCGTTAGAGTTAAATCATCTTTCGGAGTTACTTTAGTTAAAAAAGCAAAAAAAGTTTTAGCTTTATATAATAAGGGCTATAACCTAATCTTTCCAAATGTAAAGTTCATTTTCAATGAATTATTAAAACAAGAAAATATCAAATAGAAAGACCTAGTTGAATAAGTTCATATAATTTATTATAATATTATTGAGCCAAAACGATGCCCTCTTTGAGTATTGAGTCTTAGAATTCTAATTATACCTAGAGGTCATAACCTTGGCTCTTTTATTTTCTTTCCTATAATATTAGGTCTAATTTTAACTAAATCAAAATTCTTATAGCTAACGTAATCAGAATATCTCCAACTCATTCTTTAATATTTACCTCTATCCAATCAAATAAATATATCTTCAACTACTATCTTGTCTGGCCTAATTTTGTTTTAATTAGTTTTATAACATTTTAAGTGTTGCACTAACTTTTTTGATTATAGAATTTGATTAAAGTTATAACTGACCAAAAGCTAGAGCAATACAAACCTACCTTTAGTTATTCTATTATTTACTCTTTATACTATTAAATCTTTTGCATTTACAATATCTTAACGAAAATTTAATACTACACTCAAAATATCATCTTGTAAGATTGTTCATAGTAATGCATAATAAT
>CAZCFQ010000099.1:0-8221 GCA_964497955.1 uncultured Clostridiaceae bacterium | reverse complement strand
AATAAGTAATAATAAAAACCAAGTATTAATGGTTTATAATGGAGATGTTGGTGCATGGTCAATGCCTGGAGGTGCAGTAGAAGAGGGAGAAACCTTAGATCAAGCTGCAATGAGATAAATAAAAGAAGAAACAGGTTTAATAATTGTAATTGGTGATATATTAGCAGTAAATGAATGCAAATTCATTGAAAAAGAAGAGCATGTAATATTTTTTTCAGTTGAGGCATTAATTAAAGGAGGATCTTTAGAAATTTCACATCCTGAAGAAATATCAGTTATAAAATGGATGGAAATAGACGAAGCAGATTTGTTACTGCTTTACCATCAACAAGGAATAAGAGGCTTAATGAAAAGTAAAGCTAAGTATTATAATCAAGGTAGTGTATAAAAATCAGTTGTTAGATTTTAGGTCATATAATAAAAGTATCGCTATTCTTAATTATTTTAATCAAACAAATTATAAGTAGAGGAAGAAAATAGATTGAAAGATATATTGGATCTAAATAATTTTATAGAAAATGTTTTAGTAGCACATAAAGTTCCAGGAGCTGAAGTTACACTGATATATAAGGGTAAGATCATACTGTCTTCACCCTATGGTTTTAAAAATTCTATAACTAAAGAAAAATTAATAGAAAACACTGTTTTTGAAGCTGCCTCTTTGACAAAACCAATTATTACATATGCAGCTTTACAATTATGTGACGAGGCTGTATTAAATCTTGATAAACCTCTTTATAAGTATTTAGATAAATCATATTTAAAAAATCAGCCATTATATGAGTTGATAACTTTGAGACAAGTGTTGAGCCATAGCTCAGGGTTTCCGAATCATGCAGAAAAGAATGAGTTAAAAGTGTTATTTAAACCTGGTGAGAAATTTACTTACTCAGGAGAAGGTTTTATGTATTTACAGCATGTAATAGAGCACCTAACAGATCTTTCTCTCGATCAATACATAGATAATAAAATATTTAAACCATTAAATATGATAAACAGCAGTTTAATTTGGAAAGATTGTTTTGAGAAACAAGTATCTTATTGTCATGACAAGAGAGGTTCTTCACCACAAATTCGAAGAGATAGTATTCCAAGAGCTAAAGGTTCCCTTTTAACCACTACAAATGATTATGCAAAATTTCTATTTGATTTGTTTGAAGTTTTTAATAACGATGAGACATTTGTGAGAAATATGTTTTATCCAGAGATTATTGTGAATGACTATATTTCTTGGAGTTTAGGATGGGGAGTTGTTCCAAGCAAAAATTATAATTCTTACTGGCATTGGGGTGACAATAACTGCTATAAAGCATTCACATTATTTAGTCCAGAAGATAAATCTGGTGTAATAATATTTACAAACGGGTATAATGGTTTATCAGTTTGTAAAGAAATAGTATATTATATTTATGGAGAGTATTTTGCTTTTAGTAAACTCTTAGATGAATGGTATAAAGATGAAAACCTATAGTTGGCAATATATAAAACTATTTAAGGTTATCAGTTAATTGAAAAATCAAGCAGCTACCTTTAGATCAAAATACATATATAAAAGTTATATCCATATTAGTAATATATGTGTTTACTCAGATATACTTACTTTAAATGTTATATCCAATGAAAAAAACTATAATGTTGTATTGTAATAAGCCATATATTTGGCTAACTCCTATAATTTTTATGCAGTTAACTAAAAGACTGTTTAGCTTTAGAGGAGTTTTTTTATTGTTTCAAAATATTATGAAGATAAATGTTGACATTATATCACAGCATGATATAATTTAAGCAGATGTATCACAGCGTGATATAGGAGGTAATATATGAACAACTTGATTGATAAATACTTACCAATGACAGAAACAGCTTTTTACATTTTATTGGCATTAAAAGAACCCTTGCATGGGTATGGAATTATCCTGAAAGTTGAAGAATTAACTCAAGAACGCATTAGAATTGGCCCAGGCACTATTTATGGGACATTGTCAAGAATGGAAGAAGATGGGCTTATTAGAGCTGTTAAACAACAAAACAGAAGAAAAATATACGTTCAAAGTAAAATAGGTAATGAACTTATGAACCTTGAAGTTGCTAGACTAAAAGAGTTGATAGATAATGCAGAAAGGTATGATTACAAATGAAAACAATGCTAAAAACATTCAAGTGGTGGTGGTCATGGGATTTTCGTGTTATTGAAGATTATCTTGAAGAAATGGCAATGAATGGTTGGCAGTTGAAAAATGTAGGATTTGGGATGGTTATATTTTATTTTAATAAATCAAAACCAAAAAAGATAAGGTACTGTGTAGAGTACAACCCAAGTTTTAAACCAGATTATCATCTATTATTAGCAGATGATGGTTGGAAACTTATGGGTCAGAAATCAGGATGGCTATTATGGGAAAAACCTTATAATAATAAACGTCCAGAGATATTCACTGAACCAGACTCTTTAATTAATAGAAATAATAAACTTTTAAAATTACTATATCCTTTGTTAGTCATTAACGTGTTAAATCTATTTATGCAAAGCAGTAGGCTAATCATTAACCGCAGTAGCAGCTTTATCAATAGTATTAGCTTTGTTTTAATAGTTTTACTTTTAAGTATCTCAGTATTGTTGCTTATGGGAGTAAAGAAAATTAAAAACCATAATTCTAAGTTGCAATGTAAAAAACGCTAGTTTATCAGAGATAGCAACAAAGAATCATAATAAAAGTTTAATAAGGAGATAACATGACAACAATATTAGTACAACCAAAAAAACTGAATTTTATTTCTTATAATAAAGTTGTAAGTAGTAATGAGTTGGGTTATGAGATTGTAGAGTTATCTAAACCAGAAATATTAAATGATACTTTCTCATATTTGAAAGTTGAAAATTTTTATAAAGATATTTTATCTGGATTTAATGGTAAAGTAACATTCCATGGAGCATTTATTGATTTAAGAGTCAACAGCCCAGATAGACTTATAAGAATGGCTTCTGAGAAAAGAATTAGAAGTTCATTTGAATCAGCTATAAAGTTAAACTCAAGTCGTATTATTTTTCATTCAGGATATAATCCTGTCATTAAAAATGTGTATTATAGAAATAGTTTTGTAAATAAATCTATTAATTTTTGGGCCAAAATGATAGAAGAGTATGATATAGAAGTTTCTCTTGAGAATATGTGGGATCAAACCCCTAATGTTCTTGAAAGTATAGTTTCTAGTGTCTCAAACAATAAACTTTCAGTATGTTTTGATATAGGTCATTTTAATGTGTTTTCAAAAGTAAGTTTAGGTAACTGGATTAAAACATTATCTCCATATATAAACCAGATACATTTTAGTGATAACTTAGGTGATTCCGATAGCCATTTAGAGATTGGAGTTGGCAAAATAGATTGGAAGAATGCAAGTAAGTATTTTGAAATTTTCACTAGAGAAACTGATATTACTATTGAAGTACCTGAAGTAACTGGCTTAATAAAATCTATAAGCTATCTTAAAAAGAATGAAATATACCCATTTAATAAAAGCAAGTTTGTGATTACCGAAAAAGTCTTTTAAAGTCACTTTTTATATATCAATAGTCAAGTAATAGGACTCAAGTTAAGAAATATCGATAAAATAAGAGCATAGAAATAATAAAAATGTTTATTTCTATGCCCTATACTTTTTGTATGGATTATAAAACTTTTGTATTAGTTAGAATATTTCATATAGCTACTTATTAGGTTGTCCACTCGCCATGCACAACACCCACTAAGTACCAGCTACCATTATCTTCTTCAAAAACTAGAACTAAGCTCCTCCAATCCATTCCCATGAATTGGGGATCAAATCCACTAAAGTGAAATTCAACATACGAATCATTAGTGTAGATATCTTCAATATTATTGTTCATATTACCTGTTCCTACTATAGAGTTTACTCCTATAAGTTCTGGATTTAGATAATCTTCATCGTAAACAAATCTATCATGATATGAAGCATATTCTCCTGATATACTATCACCAGTCCCATCATATGCACCCCACACGTAAACAGTAGTGTTTGTAAACATATTAGCTCCAATAGTATTCCCTGGATATAAAGTTATATCTGTATTCAGGTTAACGTTGAAATATGGAGAGAATCTTACACCTCTTGTAGGATGAGCATGGTTTGCTAATGCCGCACCATCTTCATTAGCTAAATGCGAAAGTACTGTAAAAGCTTCACTTACTAATGAGGCAGATTGACTTGGAGAACTTGATAATGTTTCTATTTCATTCTGAAGTTCTTCTATAATATTTTCTTTTTCTTCTAATGAGCTTTCTAAAAGGCTGATATTTGCCTCTAGTTCTTCTATTTCAACTTCGAGTGATGAAACTCTATTTTCTAATTCTGACTGCAAGTCAGAAGCAGATGTGTCATTGGTATTGCAACTAGACAAAATAAGTATAGAAATTAATAGTATGCTTAAAACAAAGTATTTTTTCCTCATTTTTACTCCTTTCAGTAAAGCTAATCGATTTTGATTTATATAAAAATAAATAAACAAGAGATTAGCTTATTGCATAAATTCTACACTAGATTGACTTCTTAGACAATGCTTTAATCAGATTAAAGAAAAGAAGAGTGATTTTTAGGCTTTGCAACTTCATAAAATACTTATTGATAACATGTAGTGTAATATTTTAGTACACATGCATTATTTTCTAATTAGATATTTATTGAGATACTGACATCATATTATTTATAACTATTCTAAATGTTTTACTACTTTGCTAACTATTTTAGAGAGCATAAACTGCAGTCCTTTCTTTTGATAAGAAAAGTCATTAAAATTTCCTATTATATAAGAGTTTGATTTTAAATTGTAAAACATAAATGAACCAGTAGCACCAGCTACCCCCCAAGAACTATATTTTTTTGGCATTAATATTGGTATGTGTATAATCTTCCATACTCCATATCCATATTTAATCCCAAAGCCAAATTTTGCAGTATCACTTTTCATTTTATCAAGAGTAGGTTTAGAAACTATTTTATGTTCATTTAGAGCTTTCATGAATTTTAATAAGTCTTCCATGGTTGATATAACTCCTCCGCCTGAATAATCAAGTTTAGAATAACCTACATTTTCATTGAGTTTCTTACCATTATAGAAAAAATCTGCTACTTCTAACTCAGTGTTTTCAATAGGATTAGAATAATGATTCATATGAGAATTTTTCATACCAAGAGGTTCAAAAATTCTTTTTTTAAGCACTTCATGAAATGGTTTATCAGTTATGCTTTCAATTATTAAACCAAGTAAATGGTAATTAGTATCAGTATAATTAAAGTCTTCTCCAGGAGGAGATACAGCAGTTGTGTTAGATTTGATCCAATTAATTGCTTCAATTGGTGTAAAATTAGGATCATTCTTTGATATAATCTCATCTATAAGTGGCATAAAATTATCTGCTAATCCTGAGGTCTGATTTAGAAGATGCCTTATCTCTATTTCTTTCGAGTAATCAATACCATTATGTATGTGTAGTTTATTCATTAAATCATCATCTAAATACTTAACAATTTTATCATTGAAATTAAGTTTTTTATCTTCATATAAAAGTCCAATAATAGTTGATGTGAATATCTTCCCTACACTAGCCATATAGTTTGGTTGTTTTGGACTAAGTTCTGAACTACTATTACCACGAGCCAAATTAATGTGTACATTTTTTGATTCACAATGTATCAAAAGATATGCATTTTTTAGATCTGGATCTTTGCTTACTTGGTTACTTAATACTTTTTTGATTTCTAGCTTTAATTTTTTTTTATTCATAATTTATCCTCTCTTATAATTAATCATTATTTTTTTCTTCAATTGACAATAAATCCCTACCTACCTCAATTAATAAATCATTTAAATCACTTTCACTTGCCCAAGATGGTATATTTTGACTAGCAATCATAACAGTAAGTCCAGTTTGGAAAACTTTCATTTTCAGAAAAAGTTTCTTTATTTTGGCTATACTCCATCCTGAAAAATACTCATCTTTAGCCATTTCAGCTATAATTCCTTTTTCAGTATCATCATATGAAGGCATATATGGGTTAGGTTGGATAACTAGTTCTCTGTATAATATGGGATATTCTTTTGCCATTGCGATACTAGCTTTTCCAACCTTCTCATAATATGAAGATCCGTCTTGATTTGAAATCATTGTGGCACTTAAGGAAAAGAATTTTTTTATTACCTCTTCTTTTAAGCTCTCTATGTTATCAAAGTGTACATAAATGGGCGCGACAGATGAGTTTAGTTCTTTAGCAACTATTCTAGCTGTAACACCTTCTAATCCCTCTGTTTTTGCAATCTTCAATGTTACTTCAACAATTTCATCACTATCAAATTTTGATGTTCGTGGCATATTTCTCATCCTTTACTAATAAGTAATATTAGTTATATAACATATGTTATATAACATATGTATTATTATATATTTAAGAATTTTTCATGTCAATAAGAAATCAATTATTTTAATCCACTTCTTTGTAAATGTAGTTGCATATAAATATTTATTATATTAGCTGAAAAGATCTTTAATATGTTTTTAAAAAGTGCTCAAGATTATATATCTATCAGATTTGCTCTAAATCTTCTGTATTAATATATATTTCCATTATCAATTTCAAAATAGTTTAGTAAAGTAAAATCATTTAATGTATAATTGTCATTGAGTATTCTTATTGATAGGAGGGATATTATGAATGTGAAAAATAAATTATTTACTTTGCTATTTATTTTAGTAATTAGCATTTTGATCTTTTCACACAGTCTAGCTATGCCAGAAGTCTCAGATTTTTTTAGAGAAAACACTTCTTTGACATTTGAGTATATTACTAGAGAACAAGGACTTTCTAACTTATCTGTGTCTTCTATGGTAGAAGATAAGTATGGTTTTTTATGGTTTGCTACACAAAGTGGTTTGAACTATTATGATGGCAAGGAAATAGAAGTTATTCGTAATAATCCTTTTAAAGATAATGGTTTGGTACATAATTTGATTCAAACTATGTATTATGATGAAGATCTAAATGATTTATGGTTAGGAACTTATCATGGACTATCTCACTATGACATTGATAGTAAGAAGTTTGTAAACTATACAGTTGAAGATAATAATATTTCAAACTCTGTAATTATAGCTATAACAAAAGATAGTAGTGGCAATATATGGGCAGGAACAATGAAGGGTCTAAGCAAAATAGATTCTCAAACCAAAGAAATTACAAATTTTCCTATTGAAGGAGATACTGTGAGGTCTCTTTACTGTTTAAATGAAGAACTTTTAATTGGAACATACCAAGGTCTTTATGCTATGGATTTAACAAATTATCAACAACAAAAGGTTCAATTGAATTTATCATCAGAGTTTGTTATGACAATCGATAAATTGGACAACGAAAACTTAGTTTTAGGATTATGGGGTGGAGGAGTTGTAGAGATTGATTACTCTAAAAAGGAAGTCCTTAAAGAACATTTTCCTCAAACTAATGTCTACTCCTTTTTGCAAACTGATGATGGATCACTTTGGGCTGGTACATGGGGTCAAGGTTTGTATGTGAAAAGTGAAAATGAAGAGGTTTTACACTTTAGTGGTAATGGCCAGCAACTTAGTCATCCTGTTGTTTATTCATTAATGCAGAATAGAAGTGGCATCATGTGGATTGGTACAAATGGGGGAGGAATTTGTAAAGTTAATCCCAGAAAAAGCAATTATGTTATACTCAAACATAATAGTGATGAACCATTAAGTATTAGTAATGGTAAAATTAACGTAATATATCAAGATGAAAAAGATAAACTATATTTAGGAATTTATAATCAAGGTTTAAATGTTTTTGAAACGCAAGAGAAATCTCTTAAGAAATTTAGTGCAGATGGACTAAAGGGATCTTTGCCTGATAATCAGATCACAACAATTATACCTTGGCAAAATAATGAAATTTTATTAGGCACTAATAAAGGATTGGTTATCTGGGACAAGATTAGAGAAGCTGCAAATCAATGGAATATCGTAGATAAAGACACTATGGTTTATGCTTTGGCTAGTAACGACGAAAGATTGTGGATAGGTAGTTATCAAGATGGTCTATACTCATATGATTTGTTAAGTGATAAACTTACTCACTATCATCAAGGTGCAGAAATCAATAAGATATCAGATAATTTAATATATGATATTTTAATAGATAGTCA
>CAZCFQ010000098.1:0-8223 GCA_964497955.1 uncultured Clostridiaceae bacterium | reverse complement strand
CTCCATAAGGTCCGCCCTTGTCTCCTGCTTCACCTTTTCCTGCAACTCTTAATCTTGTCCCATTATCTACACCTGCTGGAATCTTAACTTCAATTTTTCTACGTTGTAAGGTTTTGCCACTACCTCTGCATTGATGACATTTCTCTTCAACTATCTTTCCTGTTCCACCACAATTTTCACAAGTAGTAACATTGACAAATTGTCCAAAAGGTGTCTGTTGACTTCTCCTAACTTGACCTGAGCCATTACATACAGGACAAGTTTCTACTTTACTACCTGGTTCTGCACCTGATCCATCACATCTATCACAAGTTTCATATCTTTGAATTGTAATTTCTTTTTCAGTTCCAAAAACAGCTTCTTCTAAGGTTAAAGTCAAATCATATCTTAAGTCAGAACCTTTCTCAGGTCCACTATAAGTATTTCTTCTACCAAAACCCCCATTAAACATCATATCAAAGATATCTTCAAATCCACCAAAACCACTGAAGTCAGTTCCGCCACCTTGTTGATTCATGCCAGAATGGCCAAATCTATCATATTTAGCTCTTTTTTCATCATCACTTAAAACCCTATATGCTTCAGTGATTTCTTTAAACTTCTCCTCAGCATTTTCTTCTTTGCTAACATCAGGATGGTGTGTGCGTGCTAATTTTCTATAAGCTCGCTTTATCTCATCAGTACTAGCATTTTTACTTACTCCTAATATCTCATAATAATCTCGCTTGTTTGCCACTATACCACCCCACTAGAAGCTTAAATTAAGCTTCATTATTTCTGTTCGCCTTCTGGATCCACATCTTCATAGTCTGCATCATATACTTCTTCATCTTCAGAACCAGCATCAGTTTCAGCTTGTCCTTGCTGAGCTTGTTGCTCTTGTTGTGCTTGCTGATAAAGTAATGTTGATAACTCATTAACATGATTTTTTACTTCTTCTAACGCACTATCAATCTCAGACATATTATCACTATCTTTAACTTCTTTCAACTTATCTAAGGCTTTATTTACTTCATCTGTTTTTGATTGGTCTAACTTGTCACCTAAGTCTTTAATCATTTTTTCAGTACTATATACTAAAGAATCTGCTTCATTTCTTTTCTCGATTAATTCCTTTTGTTTTTTATCTTCTTCAGCATGCTCTTCTGCTTCTTTAACCATTCTTTCAATTTCATCTTCACTTAATCCACTTGAAGAAGTAATAGTTATAGCTTGTTCTTTTCCTGTTCCTAAGTCTTTGGCACTAACATTTACTATACCGTTAGTATCAATATTAAAAGTAACCTCTATTTGTGGAACTCCCCTTGGTGCTGGTGGAATACCAGTTAAAGTAAATCTTCCTAGAGTCTTATTTTGAGCAGCCATTGGTCGCTCTCCTTGAATAACATGAATATCTACTTGAGTTTGGTTGTCTGCAGCAGTAGAGAATATTTGACTTGCAGATGTAGGTATTGCAGTATTTCTGTCAATCAACTTGGTTGCTACTCCTCCAAGAGTTTCAATACCTAATGATAATGGAGTAACATCAATTAAGACGATATCGTTGATGTCCCCAGCTAAAACTCCCGCTTGTATTGCTGCACCTAAAGCTACAACTTCATCAGGATTTATACCTTTATAAGGTTCTTTACCTGTTACTTTTTCTACCTCTTCTTGAACAGCAGGAATCCTTGTTGAGCCTCCAACTAAAATAACTTTATCTATATCGTTAGCAGTCAAGCTAGCGTCTTCCAATGCCTTTTTTAAAGGGCCAATTGTTTTTTGTACTAAATGAGAAGTAATCTCATTAAATTTAGCTCTTGTTATTGTAATATCTAAGTGTTTGGGACCAGAAGAATCAGCTGTGATATAAGGTAAATTAATATTTACCTGACTAGTACTACTTAAATCTTTTTTTGCATTTTCTGATGCGTCTTTTAATCTCTGCATAGCCATACGATCTTTTGTTAGGTCAACTCCAGTGTCTCTTTTAAACTCTTTTACTAGATAATCCATCAATGCTTCATCAAAATCATCTCCACCAAGTTGAGTATCTCCATTAGTAGCTAATACCTCAAATACACCATCACCTATTTCAAGTATGGATACATCAAAAGTTCCACCACCTAAGTCATAAACTAATATTTTTTGCTGTTTCTCATCATCTAATCCATAAGCCAAAGATGCAGCAGTTGGCTCATTTATAATTCTTAGAACTTCTAATCCAGCAATTTTACCAGCATCTTTAGTTGCTTGTCTTTGACTATCTGAAAAATATGCAGGTACTGTTATAACTGCTTGTTCTACTTTTTCTCCCAAATATGACTCAGCATCTGTTTTTAATTTTTGTAAAATCATAGCTGATATTTCTGGTGGAGTATACTCTTTATCACCCATACTAACTTTATAATTTTCACCCATATGTCTTTTAATAGATGAAATAGTGTTATCAGGATTAGTAACTGCCTGTCTCTTTGCAAGCTTACCAATCAATCTCTCTCCATTTTTACTAACAGCCACTACTGAAGGAGTTGTTCTATCTCCCTCTGCGTTAGTGATAACTGAAGGCTGTCCACCCTCCATAACTGCAACACATGAATTTGTCGTTCCTAAATCGATACCAATAATTCTACTCATTATTTATCCTCCTTATTACTTGAAACTTTTACTTTTGCTGTTCTAATTAATTTATCTTTAAACATATATCCAGGTTCAAAAACCTCGATAATGGTGCCATCTTCATACTCATCATTTTCTTCCATCATTAAAGCATCATGTAAGTTTGGATCAAACTGCTTACCTTTAGCTTCAATTTTTTTCAAACCCTCTTGCCCTAAAATATTATTAAGCTGCTTATATATCATTGATATACCTACTGACTTTGTATCATCATCTTTAGCTTTAATAGCTCTATCAAAATTATCTATTACAGGCAATAATTTGCACACAAGATCAGCGTTTGAACTTTTTAGTAAATTTAATCTTTCTTTCTCACTTCTTAATTTTAGGTTTGCATAATCTGCTAGAGATCTTTGAAACTGGTCTTTCAACTTCTCATTTTCATTTTCTAGTTCACATATTTTTTCTCTCAAATGTTCTTCACCAACTTCACTACTACTATCTTCGTCACCTTTTTGATTAATGTTAACAACTTCATCAACTTCATCAATTGCTTCAATTATTTCTTCTTCTAAAACTTCTATTTTATTTTGTTCTTTGTCCATTTTAATCACCTAACCATTAGCCAAATTGTTATTTGGTTTGTCCTTTTTCATTCTAATTATTGTATCTATTCTTAATATTGATATAGCTATTTCTCCAGCTGCTTTAATAGCATGATATTTAACTAAGTAAGGGTCTATTATCCCCTTTTCTAACATATCAACACATTCACCTGTATCACAATCCATTGCATAAATATGTTTGTTTGTTTCAATTTGCTTGGCAATAATGTCTTCAATTTTTTCTAGTGGATTAAATCCAGCATTAGAGATTATTTGAAATACAGGTTTTCTTAAAGCTTTAACAACGCAATCTAGTCCATAAGAAGTCATACCTTTCAATTTTTCTCTAGTCTTTTCGACCTCCCTAGATATTGCTAATTCAACTGAACCTCCACCTACAACAAAACCACCTATTATAGCAGCTTGAACTGCTGATGCTGCATCTTTAGCTATGCGTTCTCTTTCATCTACAACTTCGCTTGTTGCTGCTCCAACTAGTACTGTAGCCATTGATTTACCTAAACCATTTACTAATCTCATCTTTTTAAGTTTCTGATCTTCAAAGATTTCTTTAGCAAAACCTAAGCTTTCAGAAAGTTCTTCTTCAGGCTTGTTGAGTCCGGTTCTCTTAATAACTCTGGCATTTGTATGGTCAGCAACGACTCTCATATCTTTTTTTGAAACCCTGGAGCAAACAATTATGCCAGCATCTGTTAAATACTCTTCTGCTAAATCATCTACACCTCTATCAACTAATACTAATTTAACTCCTAAATTCTTGATTTTTGTTAAATTATTTGAAAATTGGTTTTTTAATTCCATAAATCTTTGAAAACCAGTCTCTGTTGCCAAAGCTTCCTCACTTAGTTGCTCTGGTTTTAATTCATCATCTATCAATAAAACTTTAACATTTTCTATTCTCTCTGGCATTTGTCTATTAAGACGCTTTTTATTAATGAGCACTCCTCTAAAAACCTCATTATTTGCTCCAGATTGAGCTATAACAGTATCAGAAAACTTAAATCCTTGGTCACTAAATTTTTCTGTACCAATCATTTTAGCAGCTTTGACAATCAAATCTGCAATATCACTATGTTCTCTTCCTGCTACATAAGCTATTTTTTTTAGTAGTTCATTGTCAAATTCTTCAATCGGTATAGCATAATTTTCTAAAAACTTTAAGGATTCTTCAATTCCCAATCCAATTCCTTCAATAATTCTTGCTACATGAACACCCCTAGCTACTTGCTCTACACCTTCACTAATTAAAGCTCCTGCCATAATAGTAGCTGTTGTAGTCCCATCTCCGATCTCTTCTTGTTGTGATTTGGCAATATTTATCATCATTTTAGCAGCAGGATGAGTTACATCCATTCTTTCCAAAATAGTAACTCCAGCGTTAGTTATTACTACATCTCCATAACTATCTACTAACATAGTATCAAGCCCTTTTGGACCTATAGTTCCTTCTACTGCAGATGATACAGCTCTTACAGCACGCATATTAGTCATTAATGCTGCAATTTTTTCATCTAATTCTGATGTGTTTGTAGCGTCTTTAACTGACAAAATAGAACCCCCTCTTATTCTTTCAATGCATCTTTTAATCTATCTGAAGTATAATTAAGCAATGCAACTACTTTAGAATAATCCATTCTTTTTGGACCAATGACTCCTAAAGCACCTGCTATACGATTATCTATTGTATATGAGACTTTGACAATACTACAATCTTCCATATTGTCAATGTCGATCTCTTTTCCTATAACAATTTGTAAATTATCTTTCTTTGCAAAATTTACAGGATTTAAGATATTCAACAAATGTTCTTTAGTAGTTAATACTTGTAGCAGTTCCAAATACTTCTCTCCCATTCTAAACTCAGGCTGAGAGACCACATTAACTGCACTATTAGTGATAGAAGGTGCATTGTGAATTGCTATCATCTGGTCTAATATATTTTTCAGATGTATATTTTCTCTTGTTAAATATGAACTAATGGTTTCTAATATTTTTTCCTTTTCTTCCTCTTTTATTTCTCCCAAATATCTACCTTTAAATCCATAATTTAATATTCTGTTTATAAAATGTATTTCTTCTTGAGATAAAGGCTGAGGCAAATGAATTGTCTTATTGCTAGACATACCATTATCTGCAATTAAAACCACAATAATAGTATTCTCATTTATAGGAATAATTGAAAATTCTTGCAGCTTACAGGCCCCAACATTTGGGCCGCTAAATATTGTTGCATAAGATGTTAGTTCTGCTAAAGCATCTGCAATATTTGCAACCAACTTTTCTTTATCTAATATTACTTTATCAATCTCATTTTCTATTCTCTTAACTTCATTTCTTTTTATTTTGTTTTTTGGCATTAAGCTATCAACATAAAGCCTATATCCTTTATCTGAAGGTATTCTGCCTGCGGATGTGTAAGGTTGTTCAAGAAATCCTAAGTCTTCTAAATCAGCCATTTCATTTCTTATTGTAGCTGCGCTTACACCCAAATTATACTCTTTTGTTAATGTACGTGAACCTACTGGGCTTCCAGATTCAACATAAGACTGAACTACTGCTTTTAAAACTTGGAGTTTCCTCTTTGATAACATTTTCTCACCCCTTCTTATTAGCACTCACCTCTGATGAGTGCTAAAAGCTATTATGAAAATACCACCCTTATAATAATCTGTCAAGCATTATAGAACAATTTTTTGATTTATACAGTAAAAAAAAGAAAATCCTTAACTATAATTAGCTAAGGATCTTTATGAGCTTAAGATTGTTTCTTTTCTTTCTTACGCTTTTTTAATAAGTTTCTGATCTTTTTAATAATAAAATATAGTATAAGAATGAATGGTATGAAAGGAATTAGCCAAATTAAAAATATTATCAAGTTAACTAAAAAATTCAACATTGAGTTAAATCCATCTTTTAGGGCAAAAGATACTCTTTCAAAGAAATTAATTCCTTCAAATTCTGTAGCTGCTTTTTCTTTAATAGATAGTCTAAATCTACTCATATCTACTTGATTATTTATATAATCTATTCTTCCTTGGGTGCTCTCTATTTCATAAACTATTCTTTCTAACTCACGTTCTACTTGTAAAATTTCTTCCACAGTTTCTGCTTTTTCTAATAAATTTGTATAAGCTTCTCTTGAGTCTTTTAACATGTCCAATCTTGCATTCAGATCGATAAATTCTTCAGTAACATCTTCAGTAGATGTTGTGTCAGAAGTAACTTGTCCTAAACCAATAAGTGAGTCATGCATATAATCATAGTTTTCACTTGGTACTTTAAAATTTATGTATGCATAGTTACTATCACCACTTGAGTACTGTTCTATGCTTATAATTTGACCTTCATTTTGATCTATTAGGTTCCTAATATCTCCAACAGTCTCATCCAAATCATCTACATCCATAGAAATATTGCCACTCTTTATTAACTTTTGTAAAGAGTCAGTATCTGTTGTATTGCTTCCAGCTTCATTAGTATAAGCATTGCTTGAATCTTCCATGGCATAATCATCTGATCTCATGCTAGAACAACCAGAAATCACAATAAGAATCAGAAAACTAATGGCTAATACTCTTTTCATTACACCCACCCCTTTATTTTTTGGACTTATAGTTTATTTAGTTTGTTCCAAATTTATGATATTCTCTGCTAACTTTAAACCATCAACAGCTGCTGACATTATACCACCTGCATAACCTGCTCCTTCTCCCCCAACGTACAATCCTTTGACACTTGATTCCATTCTTTCATTTCTGATAATCCTAAGAGGCGAACTACTTCTTGTTTCAACACCAGTTAGTAAGCTTTCTTCATCTGAAAAACCTTTCACATATTTATCCCAAAATATAATAGCTTCTTTTAAAGTTTGTGAAACATAACTAGGTATAACTTCATTTAAATTTGCTAATTTAACACTAGGCCTATAAGTTGGTTTGACTTTTCCTACCTCTTTTGAAGCTTTGTTCTTTAGGAAATCACCCACTAATTGAACGGGAGCTGAAAAATTCCTACCCCCAGCTTCATAAGCTTTTTTCTCCCATTTTTTTTGAAATTCTATACCTGCAAAAGGTGATTGACTTGCAAAGTCTTTAGGGCTAACTCCAACTAGAATTGCACTATTAGCATTTCTACCAGCCCTGTTGTAATAGCTCATTCCATTTGTTACTACTTCCCCTTCGTTTGAGGAAGAGGCTACAACTACCCCGCCAGGACACATACAAAAAGAGTAGGCTGATCTATTATTTTTGCTATGGTATTTTAACTTATATGTAGCGGGATCAATATTTGGATGATTCGCGTATTCTTCATATTGTGAGTAGTTTAAATCACTTTGCAAATGCTCTATTCTTAAACCTATAGAAAAAGGCTTTGGTTTCATTAGAACATCTTTATTACCCAACATCCTATAAGTATCTCTAGCACTATGACCAATTGCTAAAACAACAATATCAGAAAGTATTTCTGTATTATTATTAACAACAACACCTTCTACTTTATTGCTTTTTATTAAAATATCAGTTACTAATGAATCAAATAAAACTTGTCCACCCAAATCTAGAATACTTTCTCTCATTAACTTTACAACTTTTCTTAAATTATCTGTTCCTATATGAGGTTGATAACTGTACAATATGGATTCAGGTGCTCCAAAATTTACAAAAGTATCTAGTACATACTTACATCTAATGTTTTTTATATTTGTTGTTAATTTTCCATCTGAAAAAGTACCAGCTCCACCCTCTCCAAATTGTACATTAGTATTTTTATCTAACTCTCCTTCTGTCCAGAAAGATTTAACTTTCTCCGAATAGTCTCTGTCAGAAGGTTCTACATTAAGCAATCTACTAAGTAATTCTTTTTCTTTATCCTTGTCTTCTAAGCCAAGTGGATTTCTATTTTTTAACACGCTTGCTAAAACACTTTTTCTGTTTGCAAGTATTTTAGCTGGTAAATGGGAACTGGGTTCCTGTCGTCTTAAATGTACTTCTTTTTTCAT
>CAZCFQ010000097.1:0-8307 GCA_964497955.1 uncultured Clostridiaceae bacterium | reverse complement strand
TAAAAGATATCTATGTTTAGTTGAGCTTAAAAATATAGTTGAGATTGAACCATTCATTTATAAAAGAGAGAAGAATATGGATGATTGGATTATAGTAGATTCAATAGAAGATATAAAGGTAAATATATAATTGTAGTGATAGCTAGGAGTTTTAGTTGTGTTTATCAATAAAAAAATTGGCATAGAAGGCTTTACTTTATTCGAAGTACTAGGAGTTTTATTAATATTAGGCATTACTCTTTCTCTGACAGTACCCAAAGTTATGGCTACTGTAGAAAATGCTAAAGTTAATGTAATATAAAATAACTCCGTTTATTTTAAAAATCTAATAAATAGGTTATGGATTTCATTTGAAGATAAGGAAGAGTTGCTATTTAGTGAGTCGGGATCAAATGAAGATAAGTTCAGTGAGTATATTGAAAAATACTTAGGTGCACATATAGAAACTAATGGAGATTACACAAACTTTGATAGGTATAAAAATCCTTATGGATGTGATAGCGTTTTTAATTGGTATAATTTAAGTGCGATAGATAGCTATGAATCTAAACACATAAATCCAGCAATTTATATAACGAATCATGATCATGCTAAATATGAGGAGTTTATTCTACCAGAAGATAAGGAAGAATATTTTATTGGAACTATTATTGTTTATATGAATAATATTAATGAGAATGTTGAAATATATTATGTTAACAAAAGTTTAGAGACATCTGAAAAAGTTTATAAGTTTAGATTAAAGTAAAATATATTAGGATGTTAGGCCTTCTAGAAAACGAACTTTCTAGAAGGCCTAAATAGTTTTGATTGTTAATTATAAGGAGTAATAACTATTGACACTATTAGAAGATAAGAATATAATAAAAACCATATAGTTAGATGACTAACTAAATTAAAAATGAAAGTGATTTTTATGATTAAGATTTTAAAAAGATTGAAAAGGAAAGATATTTACTTCGTTCTGATAAGCATTTGCTTTATTATTGTTCAGGTTTGGCTAGATTTGAAGATACCTGAGTTTATGACAACTATAACGAGATATGTACAAACTCCTGGAAGTGAGGTAAGAGATATTCTTGGGTCGGGAATGTTAATGCTTTTAAGTGCTCTTGGTAGTATTATAGCCTCTTCTATTGTCGGACTTTTTTCAGCTCAAATTGCAGCAAGATTTTCAAAAGAGTTAAGAGAAGCAATTTTTAGTAAAGTACTTTCTTTTTCAAAAGCAGAGATAAGTAATTTTTCAATTGCTAGCTTAATAACAAGATCTACAAACGATATAACACAAGTTCAGATGATTATTGCAATAGGTTTACAAGCAGTAGTAAAGGCTCCTATTATGGCTACATGGGCGATAACAAAAATGGCAAATAAAAGCTGGCAATGGTCATTAATAACAGGTGTTGCTGTTGTAATTATTCTAATAACTATATTGATAATTAGTTTATTTGCAATACCCAAATTCAAATTAATTCAAAATTTAACTGATAAATTGAATAGCGTAACAAGAGAGAACATTACTGGGGTTAGAGTAATAAGAGCGTACAATGCTGAAAAATTTCAAAAAGACAAATTTGAATCTGTAAATGTAAAGTTAACATCTACAAATCTTTTTGTTAATAGAATTATGGCTTTGATGAGTCCTACTATGTCATTTGTTATGTCCAGTTTGACTCTTGCAATATATTGGAGTGGTGCATTTATAATAAAAAGCGCTAATATGGTCGATCGCATAAGCATTTTCTCTAATATGGTTGTTTTTTCAGCATATGCTGTACAAGTTATTATGTCCTTTATGATATTGACAATGATTTTGATTTTTTTACCTCGTGCATCAGTTTCTGCAAAAAGAATCAATGAAGTGTTAGAAACAGAACTATCCATTATTGATGGACCGATAGAGAAGATAAATTCAGAGAATAGAGGTATTGTAGAGTTTAGAAATGTAAGCTTTAAATATTCAGATTCTGCAGAGTATGTTCTTAAGGATATTAGTTTTAAAGTGAAAAATGGAGAAACTATTGCAATTATTGGTTCTACTGGTAGTGGGAAAAGTACTTTGGTTGATTTAATTCCGAGATTCTTTGATGTGACAAAGGGAGAAGTTATAGTTGATGGAGTAAATGTAATAGATTATAAGCTTAGTGTTTTAAGAGAAAAGCTTGGTTATGTATCACAAAAGGCAATTATTTTCAGTGGAACTGTGAAATCCAATGTTGCATATGGAGTAGAAAAGATAAATACAAATTTACTCAATGATGTGTTAAACACTGCACAAGCTAGGGAGTTTGTTGACAATATGGATGGACAATTTGAAGCCATGATTGCTAGGGGCGGGACTAACGTTTCTGGAGGCCAAAAGCAAAGGCTTGCAATTGCTAGAGCGATTTACAAATCACCAGAAATATATATTTTTGATGATTCTTTTTCTGCTCTTGATTATAAAACAGAAAAAGAACTAAGAGTTGAATTACTTGAAAAAGCAAGCAATGCAACAATTTTTATTGTAGCTCAGAGAATCAGTTCAATTAAAAAAGCAGATAAAATATTAGTACTTGATAAAGGAGAAATGGTTGGGCTAGGAGCTCATAAAGATTTAATTAAACATTGTAAAACATACATAGAAATTGCTAAATCTCAACTATCAGAGGATGAATTCAAAAATGAAACAAACAAATAAAGTAAAAACTGTAAATAAAGAAGATTCAAACTCAAAAACGCCGCAAGGAGGAATGGGAAGAGGTCCAAGAGGTGTTTCAGTAGGGAAACCAAAGAATTTTAAAAAGTCACTAAAAACCTTACTGTTATACTTAAAACCATATTTGCTGCCACTAGCATTAGCTTTGATATTAGCTTTTGTTGCAACAATTTTTACAATAATAGGGCCTAGTAAAATTAGACAAATGACAGATCTTATATCGGATGGACTAACTTCATCAGTTAATTTAAAGTCAGTTCAACAGATTGGTATTCTTCTTGCCATATTATATTTAAGTAGTGCATTTTTTAACTACATACAAGGCTACATTATAGCCACTGTATCTCAAAAAATGTCTAAAGAGCTACGAACTAAAATATCAGCAAAAATCAACAGACTAAAGTTGAAATACTTTGATAACAATACTGTTGGGGACATTTTAAGTAGAGTAACCAATGATGTTGATTTAATAGCTCAAACTTTGAATCATAGTATAGGCACTATAGTAACTTCTATTACGCTTATTATAGGATCATTGTTTATGATGTTTATTACTAATTGGGTTTTAGCAATAGCAGCAGTTTTATCAACTTTAGTAGGTTTTAGATTGATGTTATTAATTATAAAGAAGAGTCAAAAATATTTCCTAGCACAACAAAAAGAATTAGGAAACATAAATGGCCATATAGAAGAAACTTACTCTGGACATACAATAGTAAAAGCGTATAATAGTGAAGGGTATGTTATTAATCAGTTTAAGACAATAAATGATAAATTATTTGATAGTGCATGGAAATCGCAGTTTATATCTGGTCTAATGAGACCTATAATGGCTTTCACTGGAAATTTTGGTTATGTTGTGGTTAGTGTCTTAGGATCAGCCTTAGCAATTAATGGAAGAATAACTTTTGGAGTAGTTGTAGCTTTTATGTTGTATGTAAGACTATTTACTAGACCTTTGTCACAAATAGCTCAAGCAGCTACGAGGCTGCAATCAGCTTTAGCTGCTAGTGAACGCGTTTCAGAGTTTCTTGGTGAAAGAGAACTTAGTGGTGAAAGTGAACTAAATACTAGTCTTAATATTAAAGAAGTCCAAGGAAGCATTAGATTTGAAAATGTATTCTTTGGATATATAGAAAATCAGCCAATCATTAAAGATTTTAGTTTCGAAGTTAAGCCTGGTCAAAAGATTGCAATTGTTGGCCCGACTGGTGCTGGTAAAACTACTTTAGTTAATTTATTAATGAAATTTTATGAAATAGACAGAGGTAATATTTATATAGATAGTAAACCAATAGATCAATTAAAAAGGGAAAACATACATAATATTTTTAGTATGGTACTACAAGATTCGTGGATTTTCGAAGGAACAATAAGAGATAATATTGTATATAGCAAAGAAGATGTGTTAGAAGAAGATCTTATAGAAACATCAAAAGCAGTTGGTTTACATCACTTTGTTATGACTTTACCGGATGGTTATGATACTATTTTGAATGATAAAACAACAATTTCAGCTGGACAAAAGCAGTTAATCACTATTACTAGGGCTATGATTGAAAACGCTCCTTTGTTAATTTTGGATGAGGCAACTAGTTCAGTTGATACACGAACTGAAGTCATAATACAAAAAGCAATGGATAGGCTTATGGTTAATAAGACTTCCTTTATTATTGCACATAGGTTATCAACAATTAGAAATGCAGATGCTATAATCGTGATGAATAATGGAGAGATAGTTGAAAGTGGGTCTCATAAGGCTTTAATTAATATGAATGGTTTTTACGCAGATCTATATAACAGTCAGTTTGAAAGTGTATCTTAGATAAAATATAACTTACAACTAAAAGTTAGTAAATGGTTTGAAAAGGTTAGAATATGGTGAAAATAGCCTTAATTGCTTAAATTATTGCTGTTTTTCACTTATACTTAAGAAACAAGAATGAATATATGGAACAAAAATGATATACTGCTCGTATTATATTTAACAATTAGGCAAAGGGGTGACATTATTGTGAACAAAGAATTAAAAAAATTACAAGAAGAAGTAAAAACAGTAGTTATTCATAGTTCAACTAGAAATACAATTTTGTTCGCAATACTGGTAAACTTTTTAATTGAAACTCTAAGTAGACGATCATTAATTGAAGGAATAGGCTTTATTTTTGAAGATCCAATCAACTTTGTTAATGGATCCATGATAGTTTTTTTAACTTTATCTGTATCAAGTCTTTTTAAAAAGAAGAGTTTCATCTTTGGATTAATAACAACAGTTTGGATAGGTTTAGGAGTTTCAAATTTTATTTTGCTAGGTTTTAGGACAACTCCTCTTGCTGCTATAGATTTCCAAATATTAGAGTCTGTTTTGGGAGTAATAAGTGTGTACTTTAATATAACACAGATAATAATGATAGTTATGGCCTTGGTTTTAGTTTTAATTGGATTGGGATTATCATATATAAAACTACCAAAAAGAAAAGTACACTATAAGAGTGCTTTAATATCTTTAGCATTAGCTTTAAGTATAGTTTTCATTATACCAAGTTTTTCGTTAGAAGAAGAAAGTAGTGAGCACTTTACTAACTTAGTTGATGCATACGATAAGTTTGGATTTGTTTATTGTTTTTCAAATAGTATTTTTGATAGAGGAATAGAAGAACCTGAAAACTATTCAATAGAGACTATAGAGCAAATAAAAGGCAATCTTGAAATCAGCAGTGAAAAATCAGTATTTAAACCAAACATTATCTTTGTAGAATTAGAATCCTTTTTTGATGTGAACTATCTTAAAAATATAAATTATTCAACAAATCCAGTCCCTAATTTTACTAAGATTAAAGAAAATTATACTTCTGGGAAGTTAACAGTACCTTCTATTGGTGCTGGAACTGCAAACACAGAGTTTGAAATATTAACTGGCATGAATCTAGATTTCTTTGGATCAGGAGAGTATCCTTATAAAACAGTTTTAAGAGAAAACACAACAGAATCTCTAGCTTTTAATTTGGGAAAAATAGGGTATCAAACCCATGCAATTCACAATAATTATGGAAGCTTTTATGATAGACATATTGTTTTTAATAATTTAGGGTTTGATAGTTTTAGTTCACTTGAATATATGTATGACGTAAAGTACACTCCACTAGGTTGGCCAAAAGATATAGTTTTGGTTGAAGAGATTATGAAAGGGCTTAGAAGCACAAAAGAAAGAGATTTTACTTTTGCAATATCAGTCCAAGCTCATGGAAAATATCCAAATTTACCTATAAATATTGATAATAATGTATTAGTTGATGGATATTTAAATATTGAAAAGCAGTTTGCACTTAACTACTTTGTGAATCAAATATATGAAGTAGATAGATTTATTGGTGAATTAGTAAAAGAACTCCAATCACATGCTGAACCAACTATTGTAGTATTTTATGGTGATCATTTGCCAAGTTTAGATATTGAGGATAGACATTTAGATGGGGTAAGTAAATTTCAAACAGAATATGTTATGTGGTCTAACTTTCCGGTAGAGGAAATTGATAGAGACTTATCTTCATATCAACTTGGAGCAAGTATTTTAAGTAGATTTGAGATAGAGGAAGGCATAATTACAAAACATCATCAACAACAGATACAGGATCAAAATTATCAAAGAGATTTAAGATTATTGCAATATGATATGTTGTATGGTGAAAAATTTGTTTTCAAAAAAATAAATCCATATTATCCTAAGAACCTAACCATGGGAATTAATCCAATAGTAATTGATGAAGTTATTTATAAAGAAGATAAACTTATTATAAGAGGAGATAACTTTAATGAATGGAGTATTATATATATAGATCAAGACAAACAGGAGTCGACTATACATGTTGACAGAAACACTTTGATTTTAGAAGAAGAAGTTGATCCTGAAAGTAAGGTTAGTGTTGCTCAGCAAGGCATGAAAGGAATCATATTAAGCCAGACAGATTTGTATGAAATTGAAGTTGTAGAGTAAAATTAATACATGTTTTAAAATAGTCACATCCAAGTATAGCTTTCTAACTTGGATGTGATTTTTATATTTCTTGTATGGTATTAATTCTTTTATGTAAAGGAGGATGAGAGTAAGTGAACATAACTACAATGGGATGAGGATTTAGATTAGAAAAATTTTCTTTAGCTAGTTTTTTTAAAGCCTTTATCATACTTTCTTTGCCATTATACTTAACAGCAAACTCATCTGCTTTGTACTCAGCTTTTCTTGAAATATAACTAAGAGGTATACCAATAATAGTCATTAGAGGCTGTAATAATATTGAAAAAAGTATTAAAGCAAACCCATAATGAACATTTGAAAAACCAAAGCCAACATAAAGAGATTTATAGCTAAAGAAGAACGATAAGATAGCTATAAAAGCTGTAATTTGCACCGTTGAGACGATTAAATTTTTAATAATATCTTTATGCTTGTAGTGTCCTATTTCGTGCGCTAAAACGCTTATAACCTCGTCATTGTCAAATTTATTGATTAGATTATCATATAAAACAATTTGTTTAAACTTAGAAAAACCTGAGAAAAAAGCATTTAATCTTGAAGATCTTTTTGAAGCATCTATAACACTTATCTCACTTATCTTGTACCCAGTATCGTTTGCTAATTGATGTATTTCTTCATATAATTCGTTTTTTTCTAAGGGTTCTAGCTTATTAAAAATTTTTATAAAAACTTTTGTATACAAAAGATTTATTATAATTGATATAGTTATTACAAATATCCCACTGAACAATATGAATTGCTGTCTAAAGCTTATATGAAAGTAAAAAACAGCATATAGTAATGCACCTCCAAAAACAACAGTTAAGCCGATTGACTTTATCTGATCAACAATAAAGGTTTTTTTAGTAGTTTTATTAAATCCATATCTTTCTTCAATACTAAAAGTTTTATATATGTCAAATCCAATGTTTAATATATAGCTAATTAAAAAGTAAATAAGTAAAAAAATTAAGTTCTGCATTATAAAAGATTCACTTAATGTTTTTGTAATCTCTGCAATGTAGGCAAAAAAACCAGTTACCAAAAAAATAAGTAAAATAGAAGTATTATATAAACTTTCAATAATACCAATTTTTCTTCTTTCCATGCTATAATCTAGCCATTTTCTATATTCATCTTTACTATACACATCTGAAACATTTTTAGGTATGGGCTTGTCTCTATATGAATAGTTTAAATATGATAAATAGATATCAAAGGCAGTCATAAAAACAATTATTAATACTGTAGCTACAAACATTTTCTCTCCCCTTAAATTAAACCAACTTTTTTGCACCTGAATAAATTTCTTGAATTTCAAATACTGCTACACCCTTACCAGGATGTTTTTCTGGATTCCAAGATTTCATATTACCATAATACATACCTTCAGTCTTATATTCAACCTTTCCTTTAAGCTGAATTGATTTACCCTTCTTAGAAATGAACAAAACAGAAGCCTTTTCATTGCTTAATAAGTTACTTTTTGTTTTATCAAAGTAATTGTCGGCAATCAATACTGTACTCTCATCAAATAATTTTACACAGGTAGCATAAATGCTATTAGGAACACCTTTAGAGTTTACGGTTGTTA
>CAZCFQ010000096.1:0-8344 GCA_964497955.1 uncultured Clostridiaceae bacterium | reverse complement strand
AGTACCATTAGATTATGAGCTGCAAACAGGAGATATTGTTCAAATTCTTACTTCCAAAAGTGCTCATGGCCCCAGCAGAGATTGGCTTAAAAAAGTTAGAACTTCTAGTGCCAGATCAAGAATAAGACAATGGTTTAAAAAAGAACAAAGAGAAGAGAATATAGAACATGGTCTTAGTCAGTTAAGATCGGAATTAAAGAAGTTAGGTTATGGTTCAAAAAGCATATTACAGAATAAAGAATATAATTTTATAGAAGAAGTATTAGATGATTTTAGTTACTCTTCATATGACGATTTATTGGCTAATATAGGTTATGGTAATCAGTCCGCTGAAAGCATAGCAAATAGATTTGTTGAATATTATAGAGAAAAATATGAAACAGAAAATGTTATAGAGAAAATTATTGAGGAAGAACAAGCCCCAGTAGATGTTTCTACGAATGGGATTGCTATACAAGGTATCGATAATGCTCTTTTGAAACTAGCAAAATGTTGTAATCCAATACCAGGTGATGAGGTTATTGGGTATATAACTAGAGGAAAAGGAGTCACTATACACCGAGCTGATTGTCCTAATGTGTTAGCTAAAATAGAGGATGAAGAAGAGAGAATAATAGATGTTATGTGGAGCGAAGATGATTCATTAGTATATCCTGTTCCATTACAAATTAATTTAACAAATAGACCTGGTTCAATCTACGATGTATTAGGAGAAGTATCTAAACTGGAAATTAATATATCAGCTCTTCACACTAGAGGTGGTATAGTATATGTTACATTAGAGGTAAAAAATAAAGAACAACTAAATCAGGTTATTAATAAGATTAAATCTTTAAGAGATGTTGAAAGAGTGAGGAGAGTTTAACTAATGAGAGCTTTGATTCAGAGAGTTAAAGAAGCTAGTGTAAAAGTAAATAATGATGTTGTCGGTGAAATAGAAAGTGGTCTGTTAGTTCTTTTAGGTATAAAAGAAGAGGATAATGAAGAAAGTATAGATTATTTAGTTTACAAGATCGTCAACTTAAGAATATTTGATGATACTGCTGGGAAAATGAATCTATCTTTACTAGATAAACAAGGACAAATGCTAATTGTTTCCCAATTTACTTTATATGCAGACTGTTCAAGAGGCAGAAGGCCTAGTTATTCAAATGCTGCAAACCCAAGTTTAGCTAAAAAACTTTATAAAACATTTATTGAGAAAGTTAAAAGTGAAGGTGTTAAAGTTCAATCCGGTGTTTTTGGAGCATACATGGATGTTGAACTTGTCAATGATGGACCAGTAACTATTATGATTGAAGACTAGGTGATTTAAATGGAAATTATTAAAATAAAGAATGGCAAACTAGCAACTAATACATATTTAGTTTTTAACAAAGATTTGGAAGGATTAATAATTGATCCAGCTGAAGGTTTTAAAGAGATTAATGAAATCATTAGAAGTAAAAATATTAAATTAAAATATATTATAAATACTCATGGACATAGTGACCATATCTCTGGTAATAAAAAACTATATAGCATGCATGATTGTGAACTGATTGTAAGTAAAACAGATGCGCCTATGCTAAATAACTCCAAAGGTAATTTAGCTAAATATTTAGGAATTGATGAGGATCAGCCAAAACCTGATATCTTAATAGAAGAAAGTGATATTATTAACCTTGGAGAAATAAAATTGATAGTTATAGAAACACCTGGCCATACTAAAGGTTCAGTATCACTTTATGAGGAAAAAGAAAAAGTTCTTTTTAGTGGAGATACACTTTTTCATAGATCAGTTGGCAGAACAGATCTACCTGGTGGTAGTATTCCTGACTTACTCAACTCATTAAAAAAATTATTTAGCCTTCCTGGAGAAGTTGTTGTTTATCCAGGGCATAGTTTAGAAACAAAGATTAGCTTTGAAAGAGAGAATAACCCTTTTGCCAAGAAATTGGGGTAAATTAGGTGGCGTACGTCCAATCAAGCTTCTGTATTATTTATATGATAAAGGCTATGACAATAATCAAATTTTAAGCTATCTAGTAAGAAATGAGGGTTTAGGAAAAGATACTGCAGAATTATTACTTGAATTATTTGATTTAGAAAAAAAAGAGTTTAGAGACATAAAACAAAACTCAGTTGGACTTTATATTCATATACCCTTTTGTCCATCCAGATGCACATATTGCTCTTTTGTTTCGCAATCTAACTTCTATACAAAAGATTTGGTTGAAAAATATGTTGAATGTTTAATTAAAGAAGTGAAATTTACTATAGACTATATAGAAGAGAAGGATATAGATGTTTTCGCGATTTATATTGGTGGTGGAACACCTACATTTCTTAGTACTAACCAATTAGAAAGATTGCTTTGCCAGATAAATGATGATATCAAACAAAACACTTTTGAGTTTACAATAGAAGCAGGTAGGCCAAGTACGATAACTAAAGAAAAACTAGAGATTATGAGGCACAATAGTGTATCAAGAATATGTATTAATCCTCAATCTATGAGAGATAAGACTATTAAATTAGTAAATAGAAAACATACAGCTAATGATATTATTAGTGCTTTTAAAGTAGCTAAAAATTTTGATTTCGATATTAACATGGATATGATTGTAGGATTACCAAAAGAAAAGAGAAAAGATGTTATCTATACATTGAAAAAAATTATAGACTTATCACCCCAAGAGATAACAGTTCACAGTCTAGCACTAAAAAGAGCTTCAGATCTAGAAGTGCTTTCAACATCAATTGAAAAAGATGTTTATGATGAAATAACTGATATTTTACATAAAGGTTCTTATAAAGAATATTATCTTTATAAACAAAGTAACACTATACATAATGAAGCTAATATTGGATATACTAAAAATAAGCCTTGTTTATACAACATGGCTATGATTAATGAGCAATATTCTATATTATCAAATGGAGCTGGTGGAATAACAAAGTTATTAAATTCTAATAAAAAGTTTACTAGATTTAATGCTCCAAAAGATGTAAAACTATACATTGATAATTTTCAGCAATTTTTAGAGAGAAAGAAAAGGTGGTTTAAAAATGAGCAAAATTAAAGTAGTAAGAAATCGTAGTCATATGTGTACACAGTTATCAGAGGATAATTGTGATCAAAAAGTTAGTTTATTTGGTTGGGTTCAAAAGAGAAGGAATCTGGGTGGTTTAATATTTATTGATCTTAGAGATAGAAGCGGACTTGTTCAATTAGCTGTTGACCCAGATAGTTCTGCTTTCAATACTGCAGAATCAACAAGATCTGAATATGTTGTTTCTGTAAAAGGTGTAGTCAGGAAAAGGCCAGAAGGTCAAATAAATGAAGAGTTAAAAACAGGTAATATTGAAATATTAGTTACCCAGATGGATATACTCAATGAATCTTTAACTCCACCTTTTTATATAGAAGACGATGTTAATGCTGAAGAAAGTCTGAAACTAAAATATAGGTATATGGATTTGAGAAGACCACAGGTGCAAAAATCTATCATAATGAGACATAGAATTGTAAAAGCTGTCAGAGACTTTTTAGATCAAAATGGATTTATTGAAGTAGAAACCCCTATTTTAACAAAATCAACACCTGAAGGAGCAAGAGATTATTTAGTGCCTTCGCGTGTGCATAAAGGTAATTTTTATGCATTACCACAATCCCCACAATTATTCAAACAACTTTTGATGGTTTCAGGATTTGATAGATATTTTCAAATTGTTAAATGTTTTAGAGATGAAGATTTGAGAGCAGATAGACAGCCAGAGTTTACCCAAATAGATATAGAGTTATCCTTTGCAGACCAAAAAGACATTAGAAACCTAGCAGAACATTTAGTTAAATATTTATTTAAACATAATTTAGATATGGAGATTGACGGTAACTTTCCAATATTAACTTATGAGCAAGCAATGAACAAGTATGGTAGTGATAAACCTGATACAAGATTTGAAATGTTTTTAGAAGATGTTTCAGACATTTTTCAAGAAACAAATTTTAGAGTGTTTAGTAATGTATTAAAAGCAAATGGTGCTATTAAAGCTATTGTTGTAAAAGATCAGAATTATAGTAGAAAAGATATAGATAAACTAACAAGTTTTGTGAAGAAGTATGGTGCGAAAGGTCTTGTTTGGATTCAAAAGGAAAATGATGGTATAAGGTCATCAATTTCAAAGTTCCTTACAGAAGAAGAAATTAATAGCTTAACCAGAAAGTTATCTTTAGAGGTTGATGATTATGTCTTTATAGTTGCTGATAAGAAAAGTATTACAAATAAGTCTTTAGGGGCATTAAGGTTAGAAATTGCAAAAAATATAGGTTTAATTGATAAATCAAAATATAATTTCCTATGGGTAGTTGATTTTCCTCTTTTTGAGTTTAATGAAGAAGATAATAGATTCTATGCAGCACATCACCCCTTCACAATGCCTTATGAAAAAGATATAGATATAATGCAGAACAACCCTGAAAATGTAAGAGCTAAAGCTTATGATTTAGTTCTTAATGGAGCTGAAATTGCAGGAGGAAGTTTAAGAATATTTAACAGCAAAGTCCAGAAAAAAATGTTAGAAACTCTTGGCTTTAGTGAAGAAGAAGCTATGAGTCAGTTTGGATTTTTAATTGAAGCACTTGATTATGGAGCACCACCACATGGCGGGATCGCTTTTGGGTTAGATAGACTGGTAATGGAAATGCTTGGTATAGATAATATTAGAGATGTAATAGCTTTTCCAAAAACTACAAGTGCATCATGTTTACTAACAGATGCTCCAAATGAAGTAAGCCAAAAGCAATTAGATGAGTTAGGTATAGCCATTAAAAAGTGAGAATATTCGAAAGGTGGAAAGCACTTATGTGCGTTTATTATGGAAAGACATGGAATCGTTGTAGAAGAAAATGGTAATTTAGTATCAGTATTACTTCGTAGACATTCAGCTTGTAGTTCTTGTCATGGATGTAGCTTAGGTAACTCAGATTCAAAAGAGACAATCGTTAAAGCTGTAAATAAGGTTTCTGCCAAAAAAGGAGATTATGTTGCTTTAAGCATTTCAACTGACGTTGTAACTAAAGCTGCTATAACTGCTTATGGTATACCTCTTATATTACTAATGTTATTTGTTGCTATTGGTAATTTCTTAAACTTAAGTGAGAGTTCAATATTAGGAGCAATTGTTTTAAGTTTGATTGGAAGTTATTTTTTAAACACAAAAGTATTGGAACCAAGGAGACAAAAAAATAGCAAATATGATGTTGCAGCAACTAGAATAGTTAATAATTTAGAACAGGAGGTTTGTCATGAATAAAACAATAGATTTAAGAAGTGATACAGTAACAAAACCAACTGAAGATATGAGGTTATCAATCTATAGAGCTGAGGTTGGAGATGATGTTTATCAAGATGACCCAACCGTAAACCAATTGGAGGTAATGGCAGCTGAAATGCTTGGTAAAGAAGCCGCTCTATTTGTTTCAAGTGGTACTCAAGGTAATATTGTCTCATTATTAACACACACCAAACGTGGTGATGAGGTAATACTTGAAAAGAACGCACATATTTTTCTCTACGAGGTAGCTGGTATGGCAGCTTTAGGTGGTTTGATGGCAAATAGAATCCAAGGGACTAGAGGATTTATGAACCCAGATGATATAGAAGCAGCTGTAAGGTCTAAAAATGTACATTATCCAGACACTACTGTATTGTGTGTAGAAAACACACATAATTTTGCAGGAGGAGCAGTGATTTCACTAGAACAACAGCAGCAGTTAAGAGATGTAGCTAATAAGTATAATTTAAAGATGCATTTAGATGGTGCTAGGTTTTTTAATGCTACTACAGCACTAAACTGCAGCCCAAAAGAACTGGCAAAACCTTATGATAGTATACAGTTTTGTTTATCGAAAGGATTGGGAGCACCTGTAGGTAGTTTGATTCTAGGTTCAAGTGACTTTATTGAAAAAGCAAGAAGATACAGAAAAATGCTTGGTGGGGGTATGCGTCAAGCTGGAATTATTGCTGCTGGTGGAATTTATGCATTGCAAAATAATATTGCAAGACTTAAAGAAGATCATGATAATGCAAAATATTTAGCTAATCAAATTTCAATAATTGACGAATTAGAATTAGTATATGACCAAGTTGAAACTAATATAATTTATTTTTACATAAAAATTGATGAAATTAATGCAGTTGATTTTTGCAATAAGCTAAAAGAAAATGGTATTTTAGCTAATCCTTCAGGTGAAAAGAAGGTTAGATTTGTTACACACTTAGGAATTAATAGGGAAGACTGTAAAAAGACCATAAAAACAATAAAAAATATGCTGATGGCATAATGGATATATTTACGAAGAGAAGAGAAGAGTTTTTAGAAAATAATGCCCCCCTTGCTGATAGAGTCCGCCCTAAAGTATTAGATGACTTTGTTGGTCAAAAACACATTGTAGGAGAGGGTAAATTATTAACCAGGGCTATTAAGGCGGATAGATTGAGTTCTATGATTTTTTATGGACCTCCTGGAACAGGAAAAACTACACTTGCAAAAATAATTGCCTATAATACAAGCAGATGTTTTGAACAAATAAATGCTGTTATGGCTGGAGTTAAAGACATAAAAGAAGTTATAAAGAGGGCAGAAGACAGATTAGGTACTTCTGATAAAAAAACTATTTTATTTATTGATGAAATACATAGATTTAATAAGAGCCAGCAAGATGCTTTATTACCTAGTGTAGAAAAAGGTGTGATAACTTTAATTGGAGCTACTACAGAGAATCCATACTTTGAAGTGAATGCACCTTTACTATCAAGATCTCAGATTTTTGAGTTTAAACAATTAGAAGTAGATGATATCAAAGAAGTAATTCTGAAAGCAGTCCAGTCAAAAAAACTTTCTTCTAAAAACAATATTGTTTTAAGAGAGAATGCACTAGATCATTTAGCTAATGTTGCTAGTGGTGATGCACGTATAGCTTTAAATGCATTAGAAATAGCAGTTTTAACAACAAAACCCAATGAAGATGGTAATATTGTTATTGATTTAGATACAGCAGAAGAATCTATCCAAAAAAAATCAGTCAGGTATGATAAAAATGGCGATATGCATTATGACACCATCTCAGCTTTTATAAAATCGATGAGAGGTAGTGACCCAGATGCTGCAGTTTATTACTTAGCTCGTATGATTGAAGCTGGTGAAGATGTTAGATTTATTGCTAGAAGGATCATAATATGTGCATCAGAAGATGTTGGGAATGCTGATCCTCAAGCATTAGTTGTAGCAAACAGTGCAGCTCAAGCATGTGACTTTGTAGGCTTTCCTGAAGCACAGCTCATATTAGCTCAGGCAACAATATATGTAGCTACTGCACCTAAAAGTAACAGTGTAACAAATGCTATTTTTAGTGCTAAAAAAGCTGTCAATGAGAAGGGTTTTTCTGGAGTTCCGAAAGCCTTGCAAGATGCACACTACAAAGGTGCTAAAAAACTGGGTAGGGGAGTTAACTATAAATACCCACATGACTTTGAAGGCAATTTTGTTAAACAACAATATTTACCAGATAGTATAAAAGATGATATATTTTACAAACCTTCAAAAAATGGTTATGAAAAACAGGTTAGAGAATACTTGATTAGTAAATGGAGTAAAAAAGAGGTGTAAGTTTGATAACAAACTATAAGTCAATTTTGGGGGAGTATCACATAAAACAGAAAGTAGGGGCATGTAAGTTTTATGGATCTACAAAAGAAGTTACCTCAAAAGAAGAAGCAGATGCCTTTATTGAAAGTGTTAAAGAAAAATTTCCAAATGCTACACACTATGTTTATGCATATCGTATTGGTGTTGGTAATAATTATACTGAAAGATACACCGATGATGGTGAACCTACTAATTCATCTGGACCTCCAGTCTTACAATCAATTAAAGGAAAAGATTTAAATAATATTATAGTTGTTGTAACTAGATATTATGGAGGAGTTAACCAAGGTGTCGGTGGACTTATTAGGGCATATGGGTCAACAGCAACTTTAGTCTTAGAACAAGCCGATATTGTGAACTATTATCTCTTTCAAGAGTTTGAGGTTAACCCTGTAGAATACTCTCAACTGGGTGATATTATTCATTTTGTTGAGTCGTATAATGGTACTATAAAAAATATCAAATATGGAGCAAATGTGGCAGTAAAAGCAGTATTGGAAAACAATATGATAGATAAATTTAAGGTGAAAGTAAGAGATATTACAAAAGGTGAAGGAAAGTTTATATTAGGAGACTTAGTATGGAAAAGAAAAAAATAGCAGTTGCAATGAGTGGTGGAGTAGATAGCTCTGTTGCAGCTGCTTTATTATTA
>CAZCFQ010000095.1:0-8348 GCA_964497955.1 uncultured Clostridiaceae bacterium | reverse complement strand
ATTTCTGCTTTTTATTAGTTGCCTATAAAACAATGAAACTAATCAAAAAAAAAGCAATCTCATAGTGATCAGAATTGATCAGTTTGATATTGCAATAAATGAACATTTCTCATTTCAGAACTGAATATATCAGAAAGAAGTAAGCGAGATCTAGCTATCTTCATTTTGCCTTAAAACTTTACTTATAAATACATTAACTATATTAGGATCAAACTGACTTCCACAACATTTTTTCAGCTCTTTAATAGCTTCTGCTTTAGTCATCTTATCTCTGTATGGCCTATAGCTTGTCAAAGCATCATAAAAATCAGCAACTGCTATAACTCTTGCTTGCAAAGGTATTTCACTACCTTTTAGACCTTGTGGATAACCTTTTCCATCTAATCTTTCATGGTGCATCAACACATACTTTGCAATATCTGTCATATGACTAATTTCATTAAGTATTCTATAACCTATTTCTGGGTGCTTCTTAATCATTGCCCAGTCTTGTTCATTTAATTCTTCCTTTTTATCTAAAATACTTAAATCAATTGCTATTTTTCCTATATCATGTAATAAACCTGTAAGTTTAAGTTCGCTGACACTCTTAGAGTCAAGTCCTAATGCAATTGCTAGTTTTTCAGATAAATCACTTACTCTTGAATTATGCTTTTCTTCAAAAGGGTTTTTTTCATGTAACGCACTTAAAATTGCTTTTAGTGTCTCTCCTCTTACACTTGGTCTTTTTTGCAATTTATTATGATACATATTTTCTTCTGCTTCCTGTATTTTTTTCTCAATATCAATCATCATATTCTCTAGTGTGGCTACTCCAAACGAAACAGACAAAACAACGGGGGAAACGTCTTCTTCTTGGCATGCTTTTTCAAGGTTATCTTTAATAATCTTAGCTTTCTCATAGTTAGTATTTGGCAAAATTATAATGAACTCATCTCCTCCAATTCTAGCAACAACATTCTTTTTAGGTGTATTATTGGCTAAAATTTTACCTGTTTTGATAAGCAGCTCATCACCTTTTTTATGGCCAAAACTATCGTTTATTAATTTAAGGCCATTTAAATCTGCTATTATAAATGATAAAGGTAGATATTGCTGTTTTGATAGTCTTTTTAAATCCATTTCATAAAAACGACGATTATATAATCCTGTAAGCTGATCATGATAGCTTAAATACTCAACTCTTTGAAGATATTCCTTTTCTATGGTAACATCTCTGCTGGCTCCAACTATATATTTAACTCTTTCATCTTCAATTATCGGAGTTAATCTAACATTTACGTGCTTATTTCCTGAAATAAACTCTCTTTTTTCATCATAATGAATAGATTGTCTCCTTCTATAACAGTCTCTGAATCTTTCAAGCATATTATTACCCATTAAATCACCAAATACTTCAACTGGACTTTTGCCAATAATATCTTCAGAAGGTATACCTACTAACTCACTTCCAGAATTATTTACTTGGACAAATAAATATGTATCTATATCAATTGCTTCTAGCAAGTACATACCATCTTGAGTTCCTTCAAATACAGTTTCAAACTCATATTTTAACTTCTTAACTCGCTCTTCATTTTCTTTACTTTTTGTAATATCAACTGCAGAAGTAGCTATATACATAGGACACTCTTTGCTATCTTTTATAACGATTCCACTCATAGACATTGGAAACTCTTTGCCATTTTTATGCTTATGCCATACTTCTTGCATATCAAAACTTCCAGTTTCTAAGAGATGATTTAATATTTTATTAACTTTTACTAACTGTTTTTTATTATGAAATATTGAAATATGTTTCCCTATAAGCTCTTTTGGCTGATATCCATGAATATTTGCAAAAAAATTATTAACATAAGTTATAGTACCATTAATATCAGCTATTGCTTTTCCATATAAAGCATTGTCTGATATAATTTTAAATATTTCTAGTTCTTGTTCTGCTTTTTTCTTAATCACTAATTCCTGACACTCTTTATTTTTCTTTTCGGTGATATCTTCAAATAATGTTATGAAGTAACCTTTAGCATATTGAAAAGCATATATTTTATACCCTTTATTTAAAGAGTTAAAAAATTGTTCAATTTCAATACTCTCTCCACAATAAGCAACATTTGAGTAAACTTCAATTAAATTATGTTTATCATTTATTATATCTGGGAATACTTCTTTCACACTTTTTCCTAAAATTGTATTGGCTTTAAAACCAAAATGTTTCTCGTAAGCAGTATTAACATCTATAAAAATATAGTCATATGGCTTATTGTTTTTATCTTTAATGAACTTGTGTAAGGCATAGCCTAAATTAGTTTTATTTGTTATAGCACTGACTTTTTGAGATATCATTTTAGTTCCCCTCTAAAAATAATTGTAAATAAGTGTTAATATTGATTATATCATATTGATTTAGCACGATAAAGAATTAAAGTGCTTTTTTAATTGATTCTATAATGCAATAAACTCTTATACTAATAGACATTATTTTGAATTTTAACCGAGAGGTCTAAGGGTTGCATGGGAGTATCTGATTAACTCTATACTCATATATTTTTATTATTTCTATTATTGCTATGTTTATCCTCAATTTTCTAAAATGATATTTATTTGCTAAATATTTAGAGGTTATATCGAGTTTAAATTCAATATAACCTCTAATAACTTTACTTATTACTATTTATTCTCATAGCCCTCCATGACTTATATTCTTCAACATCATCATGTACCAGTTTATAACACATCCCAATAACTGCTGCATCATCTAAATAACCAACTCCTGGTATAAAATCAGGTATTAAGTCAATTGGACTGAACAAATATATTAATGCGCTTACTACTGCAATTATTGATCCAATAGGCAAGTCAGTATACTCTTTATTTATATAGGCTCTTACCAATGAAATTAAGACAGGAACATCTTTTAAATACTTCCCAGCCAAAGGTATTTTCGCTAGTTTTCTTTCTAATCTGCTTAAAAATCTCTCCATTTTGTCTTTGTCTTCCAACAATCTCTCTGCTTCTACCTTGTTTGATTCAAGCATTGCTTTTACTTTTTCATTTTTTTTGTATTCTTCAATTTTTTCTTCAATGTCATTATCTTTCAACTGTACTCCTCCTATGTGCTTTACATAAATCTCTTATACGAGCAATTTTTATATCTATATAATAGTTAATCAAGTGATTATAAAACAGATTACAATCACTCAACCTATGCTAAATAGTGAGCTTTACTAAAACACTATTACAAAAATAATATCTAAAGCAAATTTATTGTATCTAAGAAATCAAGAACTCTTTGTTTAGTTAATGATGCATAAATTTCTTTTCCACCAACAAGATTGGTTCCTGTTTCATTATAACATTGCAAATATAAATCCCCCACATGGTCTTCGTGTATTATAGTAGACAACTTATTCTTTTTAGCAAACTGCGTTATTGATTCTATACTAGCCTCACTTTTTAGTGCGAAAATTGATATTTCCATACTAAAGAGCTCATTATTTATATTGTGCTGAATAATAATCTCAATCCGCCACGGAGTAAGTGGATGCAAAGGATTCTCACTACAACTTTTGGCATATGTAAACTTAAGTTGACTATCTTCTTTATCAGATTGAAAAATTTTAAAATTTGGTTTTGAAGATGTATTATTCTCACACCATTTTGCAATTACATGATTAACTTGTTTAGCAATCCATCGATTAGCACACCTAATTTTTTGTAGTTCTAAATTTTCATCTTCTACTTGTATCTGTCCAACAGCAGTTATTGTAGAAAACATTAACATATCTTTTAATTTATTTAACTCTTCATCTGATAAGTCTCTATCCTCATCTAATTGCAAACAATCAACAAGATTCCTCATAAATCTAATTAAGCGTTGAATAGTATGATCTGGAAACTCTTTAATAATATGTTGAATATCACTATACTTTTCCATGCTTTTGAATTCAGTAAGTGCAGTTAAGGTATCCGTAGTTATACCTCCAATATTTGACACAATATAATTATATAAATTATCGTATACTAATTGCATACAAAGTATGGCAAATAATATTTTTTGTTGCTGAATTATATATATTTCATCAACTCTTTTGCCTATATTATTTCTTAAATCTAATTGCTTTTCCATTATTCTATTTAGAAGCAAAAAGGAATTGAATAGCCTCTTCATACTACGAGGATTAAAACCAATTGATGATCTTATTAACTTCACATAGTCAGAGATATCCTTCTTACTCAAATTAGTAATATTCACACCTTCAAGCATTTCCGATACAAATCTTTGGACATTATATTGTGCAACTGGCATTTTAAATGGCAATTGAATGATTTTATCAAAAAAACTCTTCCCTTTTTCGGTTGGCACCATATCTCCATATTTCATTCTAATGCCAAGTGTAACAACATCATAGTCTACAGCTAACACAAATACACAATTTTTACAATCTAAAAATAACTTAATAACTTCTAGTAACTCGACGGCTTTTTGTGGATGCAAACGATCTAGGTCGTCAATAAAAATAACAACTTTCTTACATTGATGTAGTTTTAAAGATTCTTTTACTGCTTCCTCAAATTGGTTTTTAATTTCATCTATTTGAACTGTTAAATCTTCTGAGCAGGGTGTTAAAGCTGCATTAACTTCGTCAGCTGCCACACTACTAAACTGAGCTATCGTACTTATAGTAACTATCCTTGCAATCTTTGAGATATTGGCAATAAAGTCTTCTTTAAGATCGTTACATCCTTCTGTTAGTTGTGCAATTATTGCATTTAACATTGAAAAAACTAAACGATCCTGCATATCAAATTGAGAGTATTTCCACGTGTTAAACCAAACAGGAACAACTTCTCCATCTAATTTCTCCTTAATCATATTCATCATACTAGTCTTTCCACTACCCCAAGCACCTTGAATTGAAATTGTCATAGGAGTACTACAATCTCTTATATAATCACATAACCCATCAATATAGAATTGAACATCAAACGAATCGTGCTCATTAGTTAGTAACGGAATATCAGTATAACCTTTAACTATTTTCATTCTAGCCTCCTTGCGTTTTGACATCTTTTAATTTTAGTAGTTAAAAGATGGCACACTAAAGAAATATATAGTCTTGTTTTTATGTGACAATTTTCTTTGCAATCTTACTAACAACATACTAGCTTTGTCTTTTTATCTTGGTTACAAGTAACACACTATTTCTGTTCCTAATTTATGCTTTAATATATTAAACTATATTATACTATTTCTACTTTTTTGGCTTGATTCCTTCATAAAGAATTCTTTTTATTTAATCAGTGGTTTACTTTAATATACATATATTCTTCTTCTTATTATTTCATAACTATTTAAGCAATTTGAAATCAACTAAAGCGATATTGAATTTTGCTTCAACATGGCTTATGTATATCAATTAACTTAATTGCAAATCTTAATCTTATATATGCTGCAATTAATTCTTTATAGATCTATTAAATAAACTTAGTAGTAAAGCTTAGTAAGAAAGGCTATCTACTGATTTATCCATTCTTAACTAACAATTTTCAAAAGTTAGTTTCTGTTTTTGCACTTCCAAAACCCTCTCGACTCTTAGTATTCATTGAATCTTTTTTGTGTGAAATCAGATTTTGTGCAACTATCTCTTTACTATTTTGATATCATGATTGACCAACATACTCTAGTGTTAGTTGTATAAAAAACTAGTGTTAATAAGCTCACTAACATAATAATTAATAATACTATCAAAATATGATTTTATTCTTTTCTTATTTGATCTGTAATTTCTTTTAATGCTTCTGAATAAGTCAAAACTGTGATTCCTGAATCAGAAATAACTTCAATATGTTGTAAGAAATCATCTTCAAAACTATCATAATAGCCTGGATCATTAGTTACTCTATGATATACAAGGACTAACCATGTGCTGGTTTTCATAGCTTCATCTACCCAGATCTTTATTTGATTAGCTGTAGTTGTAGATAAAACATTTTGTACACGAACATTATAAACATCAAAGTTGTCTTTTGAGTTGAATCCTACATCAGTAGATCTATGAGAATCATATAATTCATGTACCATGTTTAAGATTTTATCATTATAAACTCCAAAAGGAGAAAAGAAGTTGTTGACACTTTGATCAGGGAATAATTGTCTTAAAAAACTTTGCGACTCTTGTAGTTCATACAATATCTCTTCATCTGTCAATTCAGTCATATTATAATGGTTAACTGAATGAGATTCTATTTCATGTCCATTTTCAATAAAAAGCTTTATCTTGTTAATATCTTCATTATTATTTTGGTTAATATATTTTGTTGCAAATGCCTGTGTTGACTTTACTTCATATTGCCCCATAATAGGAAGTGCGGTTTCATAATTTTCTTGCCAGCCATCATCAAAAGTCAAGGTTAAAAGCGCTCTATCAAAAGCTTGTGGTGTATACAAGTCCAAATGATAATCATCTGTAATTAAATAACCTTCATTTCTGATTAAGTGATAAGCAGTTATTTCTTTAATATTTTCGTTAACATAAAACGCTCTACTAAACTTCTTCCACTTATCTGGTGATGGAGAAACATTTGCAAGATCAAAATACGACAATGTACCATCTTTATGCAACTGTTTAATTGTAACAGTAGTTAAAACATCAGATCTATAATAGTTACTAAACTCATACCATTCACCTGCTTTGACCTCTATTGGTTCATGATACCACTTTGCATCCCCATTTAATCCATATGAGTCAATATCAATTCTAAGACTTCTATCTCCAGTCCTCCCATACTTATAATATGAGAAGTCACATGATAGATCTTCTCCCCAAGCCCCTTTACTCCAATTATTAGGTAAGCCCCCATCATTAAATATCTCAACAGAAGGATTAACTATCTTATTTGTACATGTTTCTTCTTTCTTATTAATACTAGCAGTTCTAGTTTTACTATTATATCCTACCTCTTTACCTAACATCTCTGCTGCTGCTCTTAATGGCACATAAGTAGTACCCTTATACAATATAGTATCAGCCTCAACTCCTTGACCATTAACTTCTAGATTTACACTATTAATTAGAACATCTATAGACTTTAATGTTCCTGAAGCAAACGCTGTTGTAATCATGAATGTTATCAATATCCATATTGCAATACCTCTCAATTCTCTTTTCATAATTATTCCTTTCTGTAATATATTAAGTCGTTAAGTTAAGTTAGAAAACCTTTCCACTCTAATCCTTATCAAACTTCAAGAGTTATCATGAGATTAATTAGTGTTAAGCATTCTAACTGCATTATTACTAAATCAATTCCTAACTTATTGTTTTGTAAAATCTCCAAATGATTGTGTTAATTAGATACTTTCTTTTTATTCGATTGAAAAAAATATTACTCAAATTTTATCTTTAAAATGCTATTACTAGAATAGATCATAATATATTAGGATATACTCAATCACTAACTAAATTACATGATTTATAATATTTGAATATTGTAGACAGAATTATAATTTGGAGTAATTATAGATAATTTACCCACACTAAAAGTAAATTTTCTTATATTGCACTATCCAAATACTATGTTTTGCATTTATAATTGCAAATGATAGATATTTTATAAGTTTTGTCATTAACACATTTAACACAATGGTCAGAGTTTAAAATAGCATTCTTAACATATCATATGGCTTTTTCAATTTTCAATATACTTCTATAAGAAACATTAATTTCCCTTTATTAATTAACTAAATTTTTCTTTAAATCTAAATCGTTGAAATATTTACTGGTATTCTTATATTGTTTTTTTACTAAAATAATTACCTATTCTGTCTAATATGATTTGTAATATTAACTCTTAAGAGTCTTTACAACTAGAACAAAATGAAAATTTTAACTTCTTTTACTTAGTTGGTTTAAACTGACTGACTAGTAGAGTGCTAAATATTGTTTAACATTGATATTGTGTTTTATCAATTAGATATCATCTGAACTGATGTATGTTCTTGAGGAGTGAATCCACTCATCATTTTTGTCCATAAGTTCGTGGCAATTATATTAGTGCAGAGATATATTGAATAGTATAGTTAAAAAAATTATATCTAGTATCTTGTCATTGAAATTAATCTGTTGATACTGCTTTATCTACCGATTTTTTTTACTAAACCGTTATTCAAAACCAGAAACTTTAGCATACAACGTGGTCTTAATAAAGTTTTATCTATTTATAACAAAATTTGCTATAATAAAATATAATTTTTTCTACTTAGTTTTTAGGAAGTAATTTGAATAACCTAAAAATAAATGGCAAATGGAATATTGATGACAAGCTTCTAATTGTCAAATAGATCA
>CAZCFQ010000094.1:0-8349 GCA_964497955.1 uncultured Clostridiaceae bacterium | reverse complement strand
TTGTAATAATTTTTCTTCTTTATATATAAGGGATTTCATAAACTTAGCCATATCAATAGAAGAAGAATTAATTGCTCCAGCAGGGTAAGCATCTAATGAATACGGCTTTATTTCTTCAAAATAGTTCTCTTTATAAATGTATTCTTTAGCTATTTTATCAGTTTCTATACTTTCATAATTAAAACTTGTATTACTCATTTGCAATAGTTTGAAAGTGTTCTCGTTAACAAAATCTTTATATTCTACTCCAGATATTTTTTCTATTACATAACCTGCTAATGTATATCCATAATTACTATATTGTGTAAATGTACCTGGTTCTCTTAATACTAGTGGTTGATTCCTTTTAATAAATGATTCTAAACTAATGTTTGATTTATATCCTTTGGATTGATAATTAATCATACTTTCATCAAAACCACTTGTATGAGTTAAAAGATTTTTGGTGTTTATTTTATATTGATCTGAGTAATTATAATTACTTATATATTCTCTTATATCGACTTCTAAATCTAGCATACCTCTTTCAACTAACTGCATAGTACTAATTGCAGTAAACAGTTTAGTTATAGAAGCTATTTTGAAACTTGTATCTTCATTTGCTCTGATTTTTTTTTCTAAATCAGAGTAGCCATATCCTTTAGTAAATATTTTACCATCTTTCACAATTGCTAAAGCAGCACCAGGGACCTCTCCTATTTCTATAGTACTTTCAATCCTAGAATCAAAATACTCTACAATAGAATCAAACTCTAATTTATAATCTCTTTCACTAGTTGCGCTAGTAGCTTTTATGGGTAAACAGATATTTATTAATATAACTGTAAATATTAGTATTGTAGAAGTTATTCTTTTCATTTTACTATCTACCCTTCTCTAAGTTTTTTCAGCTTTTTTTATTATATCAAATTAATCCTGCTATTTTTTAATTTATCAATAAGTAATTAAATTATTTTAAAATTTAAAAAAGAGTTGACAGCAATTAAATAATAGTATAACTTAATATTATCAAATATGACTACTAGTCATATAGAGGAGGATTTAATATGGATACATTATATTTTAGATATTTATGCTACGGTTGGGCTGCTGTTGGTATTATTACAAGAATTTTAATGGTTGGTTTTGGTGATAAGTGGAATGAATGGGAAATGAAAAATGCATATAAGGAAGAAAAACCTAAATGGATTTATATAGTTTCAATATTAGGTGTTTTATTAGTAGGATATACTTGGTACATGGTTATAACAACTAGTGTGCCATATAGCTGGATTATTGCGACTTTAATATCATTAACGCTAATCAAAATATCTAATCTACTTTTTAATTATAATAAGTTTAGAGAGTTTGCTAGTAGTGTGCTAAAGGATAAAAAGAAAAAGATGCAATTGACTATCTCTGTTTTCATTATGTCTGTAATGTTTATTTTGCTAGGATATAACCTATATTAAGGAGTGATAATATTGCCAAAATCTACCTTCTTCAATTTACCTAAAGGTAAACAAAGTCGAATTCTAGATAGTGCTAAATCTGTTTTTTCTAAAAATCATTATAGAAAAGTTACAATTGACTCTTTGGTAGAAGAAGCTAATATTCCAAAAGGTAGTTTCTATCAATACTTTGAAAACAAAGATGATCTTTTTATGTATTTATTTAGTGAAATTGGAGTTGAAAAAAAGTTAGTATTAGATAAAGTGATTGAAAAATCAAAAGATTTGAATTTTGCAGAGTTAATAACAGAATTAATTGCAATGGCAAATGATTTCGAAAACAAAGATGAAGTAATTATAGGGCTGAAGGATAAATTTCTAAAGCAATGCCCACAAGAAATAAAAAACAGAATACTAAATGATTTAATACCTGATACTATGAATATGTTTAGTAGAGTCATTACTCACTATGTAGATCTTGGACATTTTAGAAAGGATTTGGATATAAGAAAAGCATCTTTTATACTTACTTCTGTGGTTATCAATATTGATAAGTTTGAACTAGATAATGAAACTAATTATGGTGAAGTATTATATGACATTACAAGGTTATTAGAAAAGGGTCTTTCAAAATGAAGACCCTTTTAACTATTCTTCAATTTCTTCATTAGCTTTTGTTACACTCTTATTTACTACAAACTTATAAGCCGCTAACCACACAACTAAAAACAATATTGCAGAAATCACCATGATTAATATGTCCTTTGAGTCTTTCACATTATAACCGCTAATAAAAGAGTTAACTATTGTAAATGTAATTGCACCTACAGAAGCTCCTACTATTGCAACTTTATTTCGTTCTCCTTTTTTTCTATATGTCATAAAAAGTCCTTTTAAAACATTATTGACTACTACAAAGAATGAACCCCCAATTGTAAGAGCAAAGATATCCCAATATTGACTTATATCTTGATTTAGGATCAGCTGTCTGTAAAGTATAATAAGCCATAAACCCATAAAGATTATGCTAAAGGCATGTGAGTTAATTTTTCTCTTTTCAATTATTATTCTTTCATCTTCAATTTTTTTCATTTCTACTCCTCCCAGAATAAATCATCTAAAGTTTTTCCTAATGTTTTACAAATTGCAATGCATAAATTTAGAGTAGGATTATATTTTCCTGCTTCTATTAAGCTTATTGTTTGTCTTGTTACTCCGATTGCATCAGCTAACTCTACTTGAGTTAAATCATTTTCTGCTCTAGCCATTTTTAACTTTAAGTTTTTCATTTTAATATTAATCTTCCATATTAACTTGTTCACTCTTTTTTCTTGCTATATAGCTAGTAGCTAAAACAAGTATTATAAGAGCTGGTAAGTAAATCATAAAAGAAGCTCCAAATACCAAGAAAAAGTACTCAACTTGGTTTCCTCCACCACCATACAATAAGGCACTTCTAACTCCAAAGAACAAAGCTATTCCAAATCCAGCTGCAATACCAATTAAAATTTGTTTAACACTCATAGGTAGTGAAATTGATTTATCTTTATCATGCAACTCTATGGCATCTGAGTATATCCCCAAAAATACTGATCTAATTAAAAAATAAAGTGAAGTAACTATTATAAAAGCAAACTCAAATATTACATATTCTGTATTAAGTCCATAATAAAAGTACTTTGTTAATATAGAGATAACAGCAATTACTATAGCAATTAAGTATGCTTCTCTAAAAATTTTGTTATACAACCTTTCAATTCTCTCATCTTTTAATCTCTCTTTTGAATTAAATATCATAATCTTTCCTCCTGTTTCTTTTCTGAAGATAATATACAATATATATATCATAATGTCAACTATATATTGCATTTTGTTTTATATATATTACTAAGACTTTTAATACACCTTATTATCTTATTTAAAAATTAATCAAAATATAGTGTATTTATAGACTATTTGTACTTTTTGTGTTCTTATATAATTATTAAATAGAGGTGACAGGATGAAAAAAGTATTGTTTGACTTGATAATTTCTATAGGTATTGGAATTTTTTTATTTTATTTATCAAGTAATGTGTATGCTGGTGTATATGAGATTTCTATAGCAATCAGTGTATTAGTATCATATATTAGTGTAAAACTAATTAATATAATATTGAAGAGAAGTTATGCAGGGAAAGGGTCTAATTTAATCACTATTATTGTTTTAGCTTTGTCAATTATGTTTGTTTTTTTAACAAAACCTAATATCACTTATTTAGAATCAAAAGATCTCATCATTAGTAATAACTACACTAACGTAAGATCCTTAGATGTTAAATCTGTTTTGTCTTTTAATCTAAAAAGAGATTACTTTATTAAAAATGCTTATTTATATATAGCTGAAAAAAATGATCAAACTTTTTATGTTTTAGTTGGTCCTATTGATAGACAGTTAGAAGTTTTTGATTATTATGAAAATAATTATATCAATAAATATCTTGATACTCTTAATGGAAAATAAGTGATTAGTTGTACTTTTTTTCTTTAATATAGTTCATAAACATTACTTTATTATCTTTTGGACTGAAACTAGGTCTTCCTAAATTAGATCTTGAACCAGGTCTTACTCTAATTTCAAGAAAAACAGATCTGGTACTATTTTTAATTTCTGCTAAAGCATTATCCAGATTTTCTAATTTGGTGATTCTTATACATTTTTGATATCCAAAACCTTTAGCTATTTGACATAAATCTAGTTTATTTGCAATTGTTGGATAATTTCCAACTGATTCATGCGAGCCATTATTTATAACAATATGAATAATATTTGATTCATCTTTTGTTCCTATTAAAGCCATTGCACCCATATGCATAAGTAAAGATCCGTCACCATCAATCATCCAGACTCTTTTTTTAGTGTTAATGGCTACTCCTAAAGAAACTGCAGAGGCATGCCCCATAGATCCTACAATTAAGAAATCTCTAAAATGTCCTTCTTCTCTTTGTTTTCTCAACTCAAATAATTCTCTAGAAGTTTTGCCTGTTGTTGAAACAATTATATCATCACCACTAATACCAAGAACTTTAGAAATTACCTGTTCTCTTGTTAAACTACTATTACTACCTATTAATGGGTTATCTATATGGTCAAAGAACTTATCTTTTACTAATATTGCAACACTTTTGTTTTGTGCTAGTTTATCATTAAAAACATCAATATTTTCTTTAAGTTCAAAAGAAGTAGTATCTTTATCAACTTCTATTGAATAAATTCCTAAAAGGTTAAGTAAATCTTTTGTTATACTACCTTGTTTAATATGTTGTGGCGCATCTATTTTATTTGGTTCACCTCTCCATCCAATTACATAAATAATAGGAATACCAAACATACTTTGATCTGTTAGTGATGTAACTGGATTCACTATGTTACCAATACCGCTATTTTGCATGAATACACATGGATATTTATTCGTTGCTAAATAGAAACCAGCTGCTAAAGAAACTGCATTTCCTTCATTTACAGCGATAGTTAGTTTATTTGTATTATAATATTTATTGACTAGGTAGTTACAAAATGGTTTAATTTTTGAATCAGGAACTCCTGTAAAGAAATCTATCTTTGGCAATAGATTTAAAAATTGTTCAACTTTCATTTATAATCATTTCACCTTTCATCGCATATTTTCTTATTTGTTGTATTTAGATTTTATATCAAAGATTGATTAAAGTATAATTAAAATAATATATTAACTAGGAGTTGTTGTTTATGGATAAAAATAAGCCTATTATTTCAATATCTCTTCTTATAATAGCAGTACTAGTTTCATTTTCAGATATAGATGTTTTGCTCTTAGAAACTATCGAAAATACTAGAACCTCTGGATTAAATACATTCTTTACTATTTTTACTCATTTTGGTTCATATAGATTTTTAGTCCCTTTTGGTCTTATCGTATTTCTTGTTTTTAAAAATAAATCGTTTAGATTACCCCTATCTTTTGGAATTCTTTTTGCTTCAATTTTTAACACAATATTAAAATATATTGTTTCAAGACCAAGACCAAACCTAGCTCCTTTAATGGAATATACATCTTATAGTTTTCCAAGTGGCCATACTATGGTAAATGCTACTTTTATGTATTTTCTATATAAGTATTTACTTAATGAAAACAAAAACTTTATACCACTTCTATTATTATATAGTTTATTAATGGGGTATAGCCGTTTATACTTAGGAGTTCACTATCCAAGTGATATTATAGGAGGCTATTCGGCTGCTTTTTTCTTTGCAACCATATTTGATTATTTCTATGAAAAAAGAGTAAAAAGTAGTAATCAAAACTAATAACTTTATAAGAAATAAATAAGAAACCAGCTCACTTCTTGTAAGGCAAATATTTAGCTTGTATACTTATAATAGATACTTTTATTAGTTATATAATTAAAGAGTTTAATAGGAGATGTATAAATGGACTGGAATGAATTAAATGAAGCTATAAAAGGGTGTAGTAAATGTGTTTTAGCTAATGATAGGAATAATGTAGTTATAGGTGATGGTAACAAAGAAGCTAATTTGTTAATTGTAGGAGAAGGTCCAGGAAAAAATGAAGATCTAAAAGGCAAACCTTTTGTAGGAAGAGCTGGACAGCTATTAGATAAAATATTACAAGCTATAGATTTATCTAGAGAAGAAGTTTACATAACAAATATTGTAAAATGCAGACCTCCAAATAATAGAGATCCACTAAGTGAGGAAAAAGAATCCTGTTTACCTTATTTACGAGCTCAGTTTTTACTGATTAGGCCAAAGATAATTCTTTGTTTAGGAAGAATTGCAGCACAAACTTTAATCGAACCAAATTTTAAAATTACAAAGCAGCATGGTCAATGGTATGACAAAAAAGGAGTTTCTATGATGGCTACATTCCATCCAGCTGCATTACTTAGAGACCCTAGTAGGAAAAAAAGTGTATGGGAAGATGTTCAGAAGTTAAAACAGAAGTATGATGAAATATAGTAAATTCAATAATTAATTAAAGGAGGATTGTTGATGAATAAACAAACTATCTTTGTTAATCAATTTACTGATGGTGTATTAGATCCAAAGCAAGAAATGTTAGGACCTGTTAAAGATGGTGGAACTATTGTAGCAAATACTGCTCCAGGGTGTTGGGGCCCAATGATAACACCTTCAATAAAAGGCGGTCATGAGGTTACTACTCCAGTAAGTGTTGAAAATGCTGAAGTTGGTGATGCAATTGCAGTTTATATTAAGTCAGTTAATGTTACTTCGGACGTAACAGCTTCAGGTAATGATAAACCCATCGATGAAAACTATGTTGGAGATCCTTTTGTAGCAGCTAAATGTCCTCATTGTGATACTTTAAACCCACAAACAAAACTAGTAGGAATAGGTCCTAAATCAGTTAGGTGTAGTGAATGTGGTGAGGAAATTTCACCATTTCAATTTACAAATGGCTACACAATTGCATTTAATGAAAAAAGAGAGCTAGGAGTTACTCTGAATGAAGAAGGAGCAAAAAAAGCAGCTGAAAATGTCTTTAAAACTATGGCTATACCAGATAACTCAAAGCAAAACCCAATTGTAAACTTTGCACCACATGATTTAGTTGGATCAATTGCAAGGTTGAAGCCTTTTATAGGTCAATTAGGAACTACTCCATCTAAACCATTTCCAGATTCACATAATGCAGGAGACTTTGGTGCATTCTTAGTAGATGCTCCTCATGATTATTCGCTAACTCAAGATGAACTTGAAAACCATAGAACTGATGGCCACATGGATATTAATAAAGTAAGAGAAGGATCTATTGTAATCTGTCCTGTAAAAGTTGATGGTGGTGGAATTTATGTCGGTGATGTTCATGCTATGCAAGGAGATGGAGAAATCGCTGGTCATACAACCGATGTTTCAGCAGTGGTAGAGCTTAAAGTTAAAGTAATTAAGGGCTTAAAATTAGATGGTCCAATCTTATTACCACTAGAAGAAGATTTACCATACCTTGCAAAACCAATCACAAAAGAAGAACAAAATTCAGCAAAAGAACTTGCTGGAAAATGGGGTCTTAAAGATCTAGAAGATACTGCTCCAATAAGTTTTGTAGGGTCAGGAGCTGACTTGAACCAAGCAATTGGTAATGGTTTATCAAGAGCAGCTAAGTTATTAGATATGACAATGGCTGAAGTAAAAAACAGAGCAACAATCACTGGATCGATTGAGATAGGAAGAGCTCCAGGAGTAGTTACAGTGACCTTCCTAGCTCCAAAACATAAGCTAGAAAAGCTTAATGTATATCAGACAATTAAAGACCATTATAAGCTTTATTAAAGCATATAAAGACTACTTTATCATTTTTTGGTAAAGTAGTCTTTTTAATTTAATCACTATAAAAAGAAGTCTTTAAGACTTTCATCAATTTGATCTTGAGTCATTCCAATATATCTTTTTGTAATCTTTTGTGAACTATGATTGAATATTTCCATTAATGTAGCTATATCTTTAGTTTTCTTATAATAAAAGTATCCAAAAGTTTTTCTAAATGAATGGAGCCCAAAATCTTTAATCCCCAAACTAACTGCAACCTTTTTAGTGTACCTATAAGCTTGAGTTCTTGAAATATGACTTTTTATACCCTTACTATTTCTTTGTCTACTAGGAAATAAGAAATCTTCATCTTCCATATATTTAACATAATCCTCAATTTCTTCTTTCATAGATTGGTTAATTGGAAAATATTTTATTTTACTTGTTTTCTGTTCTCTAAGATATATATGAGATTTATTCTTAACATCCTTAACTTTAAGAGGAACTATGTCTCCCGCTCTCATTCCTGTATTAAATGCAATTACAGCAAACATATAATATTTATAGTTTTTCTTCTTTAGAACTTCTTTGAACTCTTCAATCATTTCTTGA
>CAZCFQ010000093.1:0-8392 GCA_964497955.1 uncultured Clostridiaceae bacterium | reverse complement strand
TATCAGTAACTGAATCATACTGAATTCTATCAATAAACTTATAATAAGAATGTTCTGGACCTACACCAGGATAATCAAGACCTGCAGCTATGGAATGAACAGGTGCGACATTGCCCTCATCATCCATTAATGTATAGCATTTAAATCCATGAATAATACCAATTTTACCTTTAGATATACTAGCAGCATGTTCATTTGTATCTAAACCTTTTCCAGCAGGTTCAACTCCAATTATCTTGACATCATCATTTATAAATGGATGAAACAAACCAATTGCATTACTTCCTCCACCTACACAAGCTACTAAATAATCAGGTAGTTTGTTTTCAGCTTCTAATATTTGCTTTCTAGCTTCTTTACCTATAACAGATTGAAACTCTCTAACCATAGTAGGATAAGGATGAGGTCCTACTGCTGATCCTAGTAAATAAAATGTGTTTTTATAGTTTTCAATATAGTCATTAAGTGCAGCATCTACTGCATCTTTAAGTGTTTTTCTACCAGTTGTAGCAGGTTTAACTTTTGCTCCTAACATTCTCATTTTAAATGCATTTAGACTTTGCCTATTCATATCTACTTCACCCATATAAACGGTACAATCTAAATTAAATAATGCACAAACAGTAGCGGTAGCAACTCCGTGTTGACCTGCACCAGTTTCAGCAATAATTCTTTTTTTACCCATTCTTTTAGCTAACAAAGCTTGGCCAATTGTATTATTAATCTTATGAGCTCCTGTATGATTCAAATCTTCTCTTTTTAAATATACTTTTGCACCACCTACTAATTCAGTTAAGTTCTTTGCAAAATAAAGTGGATTAGCTCTACCTATATATTGTTTTTGATAATATTTTAGATCAGCTAAATAGTCTTCATCATTAATATACTTATAAAAAGCATCACTAACTTCATTAAGTGCAGTTTTAAGTTGATTAGGCACGTAAGATCCACCAAATTGACCGAAATATCCATTGAATTTTTCCATTTTTTATTCTCCTTAATTTCTAATATATTTTTTCCGATTAAACTTATATAGTCAATAAACTTTCAAGTTCAGATATATCCACTAGTCATTTGATAAACCCTCCTTTTTAAAACTAAAAAGCCCTCTATCACTAAAATTAGTGATAGAGGGCGAAATACACGCGGTGCCACCTCAAATAATACTCATCAAATACATACACAATTAATGTAGATATTTTATCCTTGTAACGTAGGAAAACGTGTTACTTACTATAATTTTCAGTTCCCGCTCATGAGCCCATTCACTTATTATCCTCATATTAGACTTCCACCTATGTCTAACTCTCTGTAATGAAAATACTTAAGTTACTATTCTCAATCAACGCTTTATTGTATTGTAAAGCATTATATAGCTAAGATAGTTGAATGTCAAATATAATTTATTGTTAAGTACTAGCCTTCTATTGCAGTAAGTTGATATATGTGCTAATCTACAGATGATAACTGAATAAATAGTGATTTTGATTGAATCAATTAGGGAATCTGGTTAAAATCCAGAACGGACCCGCCACTGTAAGAGGGAGCTATGCTACAAACCACTGTAGGAAACTATGGGAAGGGTAGCTAAAGTAATGATCTTAAGTCAGGATACCTAAGACAAATCACTAACTATTTAGCTGACGAGGTAGAGGCTAAGATATTTTATTTTAAACCATAAGTTTAAAATAGTATCTTGCTACGACACCCATCAGGGTGTTTTTTTAATTTAATTAAAGGAGTGGCAAGTTATGAAAATTAAAGAACTGTTAACAAAAGGACTATTAGTTGCATTGATTTTTACATTAAGTTTGCAAATTAGTTTTGCTAATGAGACCAGTTTTAATGTAAGTGAAGAAATTGATTCTATGGTAAGTTACTATCAAGAAAATGTGAATGATCTAGATTGGGAAATGGTACTAGCTTTAAAAAGAGTAGATGAAGAAATTAATATAACTACAAATGATTTAAGTCTAACTAAAGAATCATTTATCGATCAAACACCAACATTTTATGGATCCAGAATCCTTACATTAATAAGTTTAGGGGAAAATCCATATGACTTTGAAGGAAAAAACTTAGTTAATGAACTTATCCAAATGAATGACTCAGGTGTGTTTGGCTCTGTTTATGACCAAGTATATGCAATCTTAGGTTTAAGAGCTTCAGGGGCAAAAATAGAGCGTGAGATAGTTAATGCCTTAGTAGATATGCAACTTGATGATGGTGGCTTTGGCTTTAGTTCCAGTGATCCTGATTCTGCTAGTTTAGCACTAATGGCTTTAGCTAATTATAATAGTTTTGAAAATGTTTCAAATTGTATTGATAAAACATTAAATTATTTAGAAAATGTTCAATTAGAAACTGCTGGTTTTTCTTCTTATGGAGATGAAAACTCTAACAGTATAGCTAAAGTAATATCAGCATTGGTAGCTTTAGGTAGTGATCCAATAGATTCAAGATGGGTTAAAAATGATAATACAATTTTTGATGCACTTGAAAGATTTAAAACTAATCAAGGGGGATATAAGTGGACTTTAGCTGAAGAAAGTGAGAATAATTTCTATTCTTTTAAGCAAGTCTTACTCGCACTAACTGATTATAAAAACAATCAAACAATATATGATTATTTAATAGCTAATTTAGAAGTTTCATTAACGGTTGAGGGTGTTAATGAAACAATTCTAGATACTAAAAGTAAAGTTAAGATAAATCAAGATAATACACTTACAGTAAATGAGGCAATTCAAAATATTTTAGATAAAAATAATATAGATTATAATATTAGTTCTTCTAGTTTTGGTTCATATATTTCAAGTATTAATGGTTTAGCTGCAAATACATATCAATCAAATGATGGTTGGCTTTATTTAATAAATGGCAATAGTGGTATGGGTATTGATAATGATACATTAGCTTACGGAGATAAAATTACTGTTTATTATGGTGCTATGGCTCCAAAAACATTAATACCTGAAGTTAAGTTTATTCCAGAAAATTTTAGTAATCAGAGTGAAATAAAAGCTAAGGTTACTTCTACATATAATCAATACGATGAAAATTGGAATCCTACAAGTGTAACAGTTCCAATTGAGAGAGTTAAGCTAAATATTAATGGACAAATATATATTTCTGATGCAAATGGAAATATTACAATAGGCTCATTAGAAACAGGAAATTATAATTACAGTTTAGAAAAAAATAGAGAAGAAGATGTCCCAGCAATTTTAAGATTAAATGACACTTTAAATGTAAGTAAGCAAATAGTCTTTAGTGATGATCAAAATATTTCAAATTGGGCTAAAAATGTAGTATATGAAAGCTATGAACTTGGTTTAATTAGTGGATATAATGATGCATTTCACCCACAAGAAAAATTAACCAGGGCAGAAGCTGTTACAATCTTATTAAGACTCAAAGATATAAATTTAACTGATATTGAAAATAATAATTTTTCAGATGTAAATGAGTCTGACTGGTTTTATAAAGACGTATCAAAAGCAGTTGAACTAGGTTTAATAAAACTTGTTAATGATAAAGAATTTAAACCTGATCAAGCAATTAGTAGAGAAGAATTTGCTGATGTAATTAATAAAGCATTTAATTTTGAAATGAAAAAGAGTGTAAACTTTATTGATTCTGACAAAATTTTTGATATGTATCAAGAGTCAGTAGAGTTAGTTGCTTCAAATGAAATAATAGTAGGTAGTAACAACATGTTTTATCCAAAAATTAGTGTAACAAGAGAAATGGCAGCAGCAATATTTTTAAGACTATATAATATAAAGTAAGAGTGAGTTATATGATAAAAAGAGTATTTTCTATACTTTTATTAGTAATATTAATAATGAGTTTAGCTGGGTGTAACAACTCAGCTAACTCTAATGAATTAGACCAACCTGATTTAGAAGAATCACAGGAAAAGGACGAGGAAACTATTATAGATGATTCAGAAAATGAAACTGAATCAAAAGATAATAGTGATTCAACTTCAAAGAATGAATCAGAAGATATTAACACGGAAGATAGTGATTATGCTGATCAGTCTGATAGCAAACTAGAAAAAGATACCACTAAAAATGAACCTAGCCAGACTAGTACAAGTAAAGTCAGCATAAGTCTATCAATTGAAGGACCAGATGATGATCTTATTTATAAAAATGATGATTTTGAGTTAATTAAAGAAAAAATGACAGCCCTTGAATTGTTAAACTATTTACAAGATCAAGAAATCATAAGGTTTGAATATATGGGTAAAGGTAATACTACTTATCTTAAAGGAATTGGAGATTATTACGAGTTTGATTTTGGACCATTAAGTGGTTGGATGATAGAAAAAAATGGAGAGTTCCCACTTAAAAGTATAGGTGTTTTAGAAGTTAACAATGGTGATAAGATAAGATTTAGATATACTAAGGAGTTAGGTGATGATCTAACTAACTAAAGGAGAGATTAGTTATGAGTGAATATGGTTTTGGTGATATTCATCCAGTAGTACAGGTGATATATTTTTCAATTTCATTAATAACTATTATGCTTTTCCCTCATCCTTTAGTTTTATGCATGTATATAATAGGATTTTCAATTTATTTAATTAAATTAAAGGGTTTTTATAAGTATTTTGATGATATTAAGTTTTTTCTATTTATCTCTATAATAGTTACACTGATAAATCCAATATTTAATCAAAGAGGTAGAAACGTTTTAATTAAATTTAGCACTAGAGTAATAACCCTTGAAGCAGTAGTTTATGGACTAGTATTAGCGTTTATGCTTCTAGCTATAATTCTTCTTTTTCAAGTATTTGATAAAACAGTTGATAGTCATAAATTTATCTATGTCTTTTCAAAATTTGTTCCAAAAAGTGCCTTTCTTTCTAATATGGCTTTACGATATATTCCTTTAATGAAATCAAGATTTAATAGTTTATTAGAAATCAAAGCTAAAAGTAGGGAATATAAAAGGCTTAAAGATAAAATTAAAATTTGGGGTAAAGTGTTATCTACTTTACTTACTTGGTCTTTTGAAGAGGCTATAGTAACTGCTGATTCTATGAAGTCACGTGGATATGGACTAAAAAAAAGAAGTAATTATAGAATTTTTAAATGGAGATATAAAGATTATCTAGCTAGCGTACTTTTATCTATTTTAACTCTTTCTTTATTGATATATAAGTTTTTTAATCTATTAACGTATGAAGTCTATCCAGTTTTAACTAATATAAATACAAACTTTTTATCAATATTAGGATATTTATTAGTTTTTATTTTAGCAATATTACCATACATTTTCGATAAAGGAGAACAAGTAAAATGGCGCAGTTTAGAATAGATAATCTAAGTTTTAAATATCCTAATACAAATCAATTTGCTTTAAGTGATATTTCTTTTGAAATAAACAAAGGAGAGTTTATTGTAATATGTGGCCAATCAGGATCTGGGAAAACAACCCTTTTAAGAAATCTAAACCCTAATCTTTTACCAGTAGGTAAAATAAGTGGTAAAGTATTTTATGAAAATAAAGATATTAATGATATAGAGAAACTAAAAGCAGTTAAAGATATAGGAATGGTCTTTCAAGACCCTGATATGCAAATAGTAATGGATAAAGTAGGCGATGAAATAGCTTTTTCACTTGAAAACATTGCTATGAGTAGTGAAAAAATACGCTTAAGACTTGCTGAACTTTCAACATATTTTGGACTTGAGAAAATAATTAATAATAAGATTAATACTCTTTCAGGTGGGCAAAAACAGATTGTTAATTTAAACTCTGTTCTTGCACTAAAACCAAAAGTATTAATTTTTGATGAACCAACTTCAAGACTAGACCCAATCGCTTCAAAAGAATTTATTAATTTAGTAAAACTTTTAAATGAACAACATGGCATTACAATAATAATTAGTGAACATAGAATTGATGATTTAATTGAGTATGCTGATAAAGTTATCTTATTAGATGATGGAAAAATTCAAATCATTGATACTAAAGATAATTTTGCTAAAGAAATTTATAATCAAAATAAGTATAGAAGTTTTTTGCCAAAAGTATCAATAATAAAAGAATTAACTAATAATGAATCTATTCCCTTATCAGTTAAAAAAGCTAGAGAACAAGTTAATAAATCAAACTTAAGAAACATTGAGTTTGACTTAAAAGATAATAGAAATGATAAATCTTTACTAAAACTGAAAAACTTATCATATAGCTATGATATTAATCAAGGATATATTCTTAAAGACATAGATCTAGAACTATTTGAAGGTGAGTTTGTAGCATGTTTAGGAGCAAATGCGACTGGAAAAAGCACTCTTTTAAAATGTATGTCAGGCATACTTAAACCTCTGTCGGGTAAAATATATTTTCAAAATAAAAGAATTAAGAAGCCATTTGAATTTAACAAAGTAGGTTATGTTGCTCAAAATCCTTTACTTCATTTTAGTCATGACAGTGTTAAAGAAGAATTAGATAATTTAAATGGAGACAAACAATATATTTCAGAATTAGTTGATTTATTTAAGCTAGTTAATTTTTTAGATCATCACCCATATGATCTAAGTGGAGGACAGCAACAAAAGTTAGCTATCATTATTGCACTTGCAAATAAGCCTAAGCTTTTATTACTTGATGAACCTACTAAAGGTCTTGATCCTTTAGCAAAGGATGTATTAGCAAAACATCTAAAGGAGTTAAATAATAGTGGTTTAAGCATTTTATGTGCCACTCATGATTTAGATTTTGCAGCTGAACATATGAACAAAAGCATAATGCTATTTAATAAAGAGATTTGCTTTAGTGGTTTAACTAGAGAACTTTTAAGTCATAATAGTTACTATACAACTGATATAAGTTTAGTTTTTAAAACTATTAACCCAAATTGTATCAGTAGTAAGGACGTGAAAAAATGGATAAAACAAAATACTATTGGTTAATAGCAATAATATTAGTTGTTTTAACAACATATTTCAGACTGGAAGAATATTATTTACTTATATCATTTGGGATAATAGGACTTATAATTATACCCCAGTATAAAGAGTTTGAAGGGAAAAAATTAGATAGTAGGAATATAGTAGTTTCAGCATTGATTATAGCTATAGCTTCTGCATCTAGAATTCCTTTTGCAACAATTCCAAATGTCCAACCAGTATCAATGATAGTCATCCTAACTGGTTATGTCTTTGGAGCTAATACAGGTTTTATAGTTGGTTCTATGACAGCAATTGTATCCAATATGATATTAGGGCAGGGACCTTGGACTCCTTGGCAGATGGTAGCCTGGGGGATGATGGGTTATTTTAGTTCATACTTTGCTAATATGAAGTCCTATAGAAAGATTGCTTTAAGTATATTTGGGTTTATTTTTGGTATTTTATTTGGTTGGATGATGGATATGTGGTTTCTTCTTGGTTTTATTAGACCACTTAATCTAAGTACAATACTAGCTGCTTTCACAGCTAGTCTATACTTTGATATATTACATGCGTTTACAAACTTTTTCTTAATATACATTTTCCACGATACATTTATGAAAAAATTCAAAAGAATTAAAGATAAATACAAACTTTGATTATGCTCTTTTTATTATTAAATTCTTATCAAAGACTTTTTTGAAAAGACTTTTGTAATTAAGAGCACTTTCTATTTCTATAGCAGGATTTTCATTAGAAGTAAGACTAATTACTATACTTTTATCTCTAATAGCAACATCAACTTTTGACACTAAACCTACTTGATTTCTATCTAAAGCTTCAGAAAGCTTTAGAATCAAGGTTAAAGTTTGTAAAATATTTAATTCATTTTTTGATAATATTGATAAAAATGATTTTTCACAAGTATGGCATTTCTTATCTCTATGATTAGCTGCAATAAAAGTACTCATTATTAATTCTCTTTGGGTTAAACCATTAATTTTAGAGTTAAGCATCATATAAAAGGTGTGATCTTGATGCTGATAATACTCTATAAACATACCAATATCGTGTAAATAAGCTGCAGCTTTTAAAGCATGCAAATATTCTTTTGGGATTTTATGCAAATTAAAAAGCTGATCGAATAATGATTTGGATAATTTGTAAATGTGCTTACTATGATTTAATGAACTTCCAAAGTTATTAATAGAATTAAGTAAAGAAAATTCAAGAGGATCTTTTACTAAATGGCTATCTTGTGGCAATAAATAGTTATATACCAACCCATCTCTTAGACCAAATCCACTAATTGCAAGATAGGGTGAGTGAAGTCTTTTCATTAATATATTAACAAAAGAAGTAGCTCCAACAATAATGTCAGCACGTTTTTTTGATAGTCCAGCAACTTTTTTTCTTTCACTAACATTCAACTCCTGTAATTCATGACATATTTTATCAACTTTTTTAGCTAAAATAGTATA
>CAZCFQ010000092.1:0-8425 GCA_964497955.1 uncultured Clostridiaceae bacterium | reverse complement strand
CAATTGATGCTGCTATTTGTCTTTTAATGAAATTAAGAGGATAGTTATTGTCGCCGGATAGAATCATCATCTCTAGCCTACTAATAATGTCATATGTAGAATTTGCATGCCCGGTTGAAATTGATCCATCATGTCCTGTATTCATAGCTTGTAACATATCTATAGCTTCACTTCCTCTTACTTCACCAACAATAATCCTATCTGGTCTCATTCTTAAAGCAGTTTTTATCAAATCTCTAATAGAGATATTTAAGTTCTGCTTTTCATGTTTCCGTGATTCTAATCTAACGAGATTATCTAGCTTATTTATTTTAAGTTCTGCATTATCTTCTATTGTTATTACTCTTTCATTTCTTGGTATGAAATTTGTAAGCATATTTAACATTGTTGTTTTACCGCTACTAGTACCACCTGAAATAAATATATTATATTTTTTTTCTACAATTACTTTTAAGAAATCAGCAACTTCTTTTGTCAATGTTTCATTCTTAATAGCTTCGCTAATGCTTACCATTCTATTATTAAAAATTCTTATGGTTATTACTGGCCCATCTATCGCCAAAGGAGGTAGAACAACATTTACTCTGGAGCCATCTTTTAATCTAGTATCCATTATTGGGTTTGCTAAATTAATTGTTTTTGATGTTCTATTAGCAATTTTATCAACTAAGTCATATAAATCTTTATTGTTTTTAAATATATCTATAGATTTTTTAACTTCACCATTAATCTCATAAAAAATATTATTAGTTCCATTAATCATAATTTCGTTTATATTCTTTAATTCAAGTAACTTATCTATGACTCCCAAACCTCTAATTGAATAATATATATCTTTTTCTAATCTTAATCTCTTGATATAATTGTATCTCTTGAGCTCATTCTTTAATAGATATCGCTTAACTGTTTTACTAATCAGCATTTCTAGTTCTGTTTTTGATAAGTTCAAATGAGTTTTATCAGCCTTTATTTTTTTAGCTAATAACTCTGTAATGTTCCTTTTCATATGGCACTAACTTCAAAATCTACTTCTTCTGCTATTCTAATAATAACTTGTGAATCATTAATTTCATTATATTTAGGAATAAGGATAAATTTTGACTTTCCTACTTGATTAGTCTTATTAAGAATAAACTTTGTTTTATCCAAGTAATTCTTATAAAAAGGTGTGAGTTTTTTAAACGTCTGAAATTTAGTGTTCGCTAATTCCGTATCAATACTAATAAGATAAATAATATCAGCTAAGCTGAAAAGTTCTTCCATTTTTTCATTGTAAGTTGAGTCACTATCTATTATCAAAATTTCAGCAATATCTGTCTTTTTAATTTGTTCAACCAAATATCTTAAATCATTGCTTTCTAGATCAACTAAATCAAAATAAGAATCAACTGAAGATATATAACTATAGTTAGATAAACTGTCTTTTTTCGCTTGGGTTTTAATATCTAACATTAGTGATTTTTTTTGGTGTGCAAGTTTTAAGAGCTTGCTTAAATCTCCTCTTCTGGTAGTTTGTTTTCTATCAGAACAAAATGTTTCTAAATTTAGATAGAATACTTTTAATCCACTTTTATTGAACATTTGACTAAGTGCAAAACTAATTGTAGTTTTACCACTTCCTCCTATAGGAGAATAAACTAAAATTGTTTTTGCTATATTTGTATCATTTAAAGAAATCATTCCTGGTTTATAGTCTAAGTATGTATCTATTATTTTTTTAGAGATATTATGCACACACTGGTATTTGTAAATACACTCTAACTCTGCTTTATTAATAGTAACAAGGTTATTACATAATAGTATAATGAGTAGATCTTTTTCTTTATCACTATATTTCAACCAAGCCTCTTCCTCAATGAGTAATATATCTATACTCTTTTCAACAATTATTTCATCAATATCACAAAAATCAATACAATAATGTACTTCAAAGTCACTACGAATAACTTCTGCTAATAATTCTGTTAACTTATTCACATACTCTGTATCTTTGTCATAAATTAATAATCTCAAAATATCACCTATCAAATATTGTCTTTTTTGTACTAATTGTCCTTTGTGTGTAAATATATCTTAACTAATTATATTCTGTTTTTCAAGTACTTTTTATACTTTATGTGCCAATATTGGACAATCATTATATATTTATATAATTTTATATAAATATATATACCTTTAATTGACCTTCAAAAAGAAAAAAGCACTTTCAGATTTAACTATCTGAAAGTGCTTGTATAGAATCTTAATGTATATTATTTTAACCTTCCCAGGTAAGTATTAATTCCCTTGCTGCTTTAACTTCATCCAGTCTTGTTACAGGAGCACTTAGAGGTGCATCATGTAATTTATCAGGATCTTCTTTAGCTTCATTTGCAATATCTATTAAAGCTTTAGCAAATCCATCTAAGCTCTCTTTACTCTCAGTTTCTGTTGGTTCAATCATTAAAGCACTATCAATTATCAATGGGAAGTATACTGTTGGTGGATGATAGCCATAGTCTATTAGACGTTTAGCAATGTCTAAAGTAGTCACTCCAGCTTCATTTTCACCAATCCCAGCAAGTACAAACTCATGTTTACATATGTCATCTATTGGCAAGATGTAGTCTCTTTTAAGAACTTCTTTTAAATAGTTAGCATTAAGAACCGCAAGTTCACTAGCTCTTTTAAGGCCATTACCACCCATCATGAGCATGTATACATAAGCTCTTACCATAACTCCAAAGTTACCATAATAGTTCATTAGACGACCTATTGAGTCATCACTACTTGTCTTAAGTGAATACTCATCACCATGTTTCAATACTAATGGTAAAGGTAGAAATTCGACTAGTTCTTCTACAACTCCAACTGGCCCACTACCTGGTCCTCCTCCACCATGTGGAGTGCTGAATGTCTTATGTAGGTTGTAGTGTAAAATATCAAATCCCATATCACCAGGTCTTGTAACTCCCAAGTTAGCATTCATATTCGCACCATCGTAATACAACAAACCACCAGCATCATGTACTATCTTAGCAATTTCTACTATGTCTTTCTCAAAAATACCTACTGTATTAGGATTAGTAAGCATAAATGCTGCTATGTCATCATCAACTAGCTCTCTAAAGTTATCCATATCAACTGTTCCAGCTTCGTTAGATTTAACTTCTATTAGTTCATATCCAACCATGGAGGCTGTTGCAGGATTTGTTCCATGTGCACTGTCTGGAACAATAACTTTATATCTATGGTCTTGCCCATTTTTCTTATGATAGGCTTTTACCATCATTAATCCTGTTAATTCTCCTTGAGAACCAGCTGCAGGCTGTAAACTAACTTGAGCCATACCTGAAATTTCAGCCAACATCTCTTGAAGTTCATACATCATTTTCAATGCACCTTGAACAGTTTCTAATGGTTGCATAGGGTGAAGATTCCTAATTTGAGATAAGTTTGCTAGCTCTTCATTAATCTTTGGGTTATATTTCATTGTACAAGATCCTAATGGATATATACCATGGTCAACACTATAATTTTTGTTAGACAATTGAGTAAAGTGTCTAACAACATCTACTTCACTTACTTGAGGAAGATTCGCTTCTTTTTGTCTTAAATTATTACTACCTAAAATCTCACCTAAGCTATCTACTTCTACATCCAAATCAGGTAAAGTATAACCTTTACGGGAATCCCTTGAAATTTCAAAGATTAATTTATTATATTCTCTAAACATGGCATTCACCCATCTCTCTAACTAACATATCTATTTCTTCTTTTGTTCTCTTTTCTGTAACACTTATCATTAAAGTATTTTTGAAGCCATCAAACTCTTGACTTAAATTATAGCCGCCTAAAATACCCTTGTTCAATAAACTTTCATTGATTTTCTTAACATCAATGTCTGTTGTTAAGACAAACTCTCTAAAGAAAGGCTTGTCATACTTCAATTTATATTTTTCTGTCTTGACTAATTCTTTTGCTGCATAAGCAGCTTTTTTAGCTGTTTGAGTTGCAACTTCTTTAAGACCTTGCTTACCTAAAGCTGACAAATATATAGTCGCTCTAGTTGCCATAAGCGCTTGATTTGATGTAATATTTGAAGTTGCTCTATGCCTTCTTATATGTTGTTCTCGTGCTTGCAAAGTTAAAACAAAGCCTCTATTACCTTTAGTATCTTCAGTTTGTCCAGCTATTCTTCCAGGCAATTTTCTCATTAACTTCTTTTTAACTGCAATGTAACCCAAATATGGTCCACCATAGCTTAAAGGTATTCCAAAAACTTGCCCATCACCTACTGCAATATCTACTCCCATCTCTCCTGGAGATTTTAACACAGCTAAAGATAGTGGATCTGCACTTTGAATTAAAAGAGTTCTTTTTTGTTTATGAACCACAGGTTCAATTTTCTCAACTTCTTCAATAATTCCAAAAAAGTTAGGGCTTTGAACTATAACTGCAGCAGTATCTTTATCAACCATTTCAGCAAGTTGATCATAATCCGTTTGTCCGTCTTTAACATCTACTTCAACTAAGTTTAAGTCCTTAGCATCGGCATATGTTTTCAAAACTTTCATAGTGTTTGGGTGAATAGCTTTTGATACTAAAAAATTTTCTTTTCTTGTAGCTGCATTTGCCATATACATAGCCTCAGCACAAGCAGATGCTCCATCATATAGGGAGGCATTTGAAACATCCATGCCTGTTAATTCTGCAATCATAGTCTGATACTCAAACATTACTTGCAAAGTTCCTTGACTCATCTCAGGTTGATATGGTGTATAAGCTGTGTAAAACTCAGATCTAGATGACAAGAAGTCTACAATACTTGGTATATAGTGATCATAAGCACCTGCTCCTAAAAAGCAAACTAGGCTGTTAGTACAGGTATTTCTTGAAACTAAGCCATTAAATATCTTTCTTAGCTCAATTTCTGATTTTGAATCATCAATTTCAAGTTCTCTATCTAGCATTAACTCTTTCGGTATATCCTTAAAGAGTTCTTCAATTGAATCTACTCCGATTTCTGCCAACATTTCCTTTATTTCTTGATCAGTATGTGGTAGATATGGATGCATAGTTACATCTCCATTCTATGATACATTTTCTTTTTTAAAGACTCTCGCAAAACTTCTTGTATGCTTCAGCGTCCATTAGATCTTCTAATTCGCTCTCATCTGTTAATTCGACTTTAACCATCCAACTTTCGTATGGTTTCTCATTAACATCTTCTGGAGCATCTTCAAGATCAAAATTAGCTTCTAATATAATGCCACTAACTGGCATAAAAATGTCTGAAGCTGCTTTTACTGATTCTATAACGCCAAATACATCATCTTTAGAAAACTCATCATCTTCCATTGGTAACTCTACAAATACAATGTCACCTAATTGATCTTGAGCAAAATCTGTAATACCGATTGTAACTGTGTTATCTTCAACCTTAACCCACTCGTGTTCTTTTGAATAAAGTAATCCCTCTACAATTTTCATCATTATCCTCCTAATAATTTATTTTCTATTTTTAAGGAACCTTCTACTAATAACTTTGGCAGGAATCTTTCTTCTTCTTACCTGTACAGTAATTTCTGTTCCTCTTTTAGTGTAATCACTATCTACAATCGCAAGCCCTATTGCTTTGCCTAAAGTAGGAGAAATGTAACCTGTTGTAACAAATCCAATTTCCTCTCCATCCTTACTTAAAACTTTGGCGCCTGTTCTTGCTAATCCTTTGCCAAGTAGTTCAAATCCAACAGATTTTCTTTCAAGTCCCTCTGCTTTTTGTTTTGCTAAAGCTTCTTTACCTAAAAAATCCTTCTCAAGCTTAACAAAATATCCAAGTCTCGCTTCAAGAGGCGTAATATCTTTAGATATTTCTTGCCCATAAAGTGGCAAATTTGCTTCAAACCTTAATGTATCTCTTGCACCAAGTCCTGCTAACTTTAGACCTTCTTCTTTTCCAGCTTCTAAAACTTTGTCAAATAGTTGCTCTATGTTTTCATTAGCAGTGTAAATTTCGAAACCATCTTCACCAGTATAGCCTGTGCGAGATATCAATGTATTAACTCCAGCAATTTCTACATTATCTGCGAAAGCAAAAAACTTGATATCATCAAGGTTATAATCAGTTAATTTCTGTACAATTTTTTGTGCTTTTGGTCCTTGTACTGCTACTTCTGCTACCTCATCTGAATTATTTTTAACTGTTACATCAAAATCGTTACTATGCTTTTTGACCCACTCAAAATCCTTATCAATATTACCCGCATTTACTACTAATAAATACTTATCTGAATTATACTTATAAGCTAGCAAATCATCAACTACGCCTCCATCTTCATAGCACATAAATGTATATACTATTCCATTATCAGCCAAGTCTTTTACATCATTTGTTAATAAATACTGTAAAAATTCTGTTGCTTGTCTTCCAAATACTTCAAATTCTCCCATGTGGCTTACATCAAACATCCCAGCTTGATTTCTTACTGCATGATGTTCGTCTAGTATACCACTGTACTCTAGTGGCATTTCCCATCCGCCAAAATCAGTAAACTTAGCATCATTTTCTTGATGCTTATTAAACAACGGTGTCTTTTTAGTTGGCATTACACTTCTTCCTTTCTCTTACACATTTATGAGAAAAAGACAGAATAGCAATGCTATTCTGTCTGAGACTAAGGGTAAACTCCTTAGAAAACAGTTCTCAACATTACAAAATATGCAATATTACTCATTAATGATTATAAAATATGCATATTTTCAAATAAAATCGATAAGATTATTAAAAAAATCAACTTAAAAATGTCATTATATTTGTTAGAATAATAACATTCTTCATAGATAATTATACTATTGATAACAATACAAATCAAGACAGTTTTACTTCCATATTTTGAGTATAAACCAATAATTATAAGTGTAATTGCATTTTATAAAATTACCCTATATACTCTAAATAATAAGTTAAAAGGAGAGAAAAGAATGATCTATATATTAAGTCAAACTCACAACCCATATTTCAATATAGCTACTGAAGAATTTTTAATGAACAATTTTGATGAAGATATTTTTTATTTGTATCGTAATGATAAGAGTATCATTATTGGTAAGAATCAAAATGCTCATAACGAGATTAACAAAGAATACGTAGAGAGAAATAGTATCCCTGTTGTAAGAAGAAGGTCTGGTGGTGGAGCTGTTTTTCATGATCTAGGTAATTTAAACTTCTGTTTTATTACTAGTGGTGAAGAAAAGTTGAATTTCAAAGAGTTTACTAAACCTATAATTGAAGCTTTAAATGACTTAGGAGTTAATGCAGAGTTTTCTGGAAGAAATGATTTGACAATTGATGGTAAAAAGTTTTCAGGAAACGCACAGTATCATCACAAAAATAAGATGCTGCATCATGGTACTTTATTATTGTCTTCTAACATTTCAGATATAACTAAGGCATTAAAAGTAAAAGATATTAAATTTAAAGATAAGTCAGTTAAATCAGTTAAAAGCAGAGTTACAACGATAAACTCTCACTTAGAAAAACCTATAACAATAGAAGAATTTATTATAACCTTATCTGAATTTATTATAAAACTAAATGATATTAAACAAAGATATGTTTTTAGTGATGAAGAAATTAACCAAATTCAAAAACTTGTAGATAAAAAATATGGTACTTGGGAGTGGAATTTTGGTAAATCTCCTAAAGCTAGTTTTGAAAATGAAATTAAATTTCCTGGTGGGATAATCGAGTATTATATAGATATTAATAATGGGATTATAGAAAAAATTAAACTACATGGAGATTTCTTTGGAGTGAGAGATATATCAGATGTAGAAGATGCATTAACTAATATCCCGTACAATAAGAAAGAAATCGTTAAAGAACTTAAATCAATAGAATTTTCAAACTATTTAGCTGGAGTTCCTCTCAAAGATTTTGTCAATGCGATGTTTTAAATTTAGATTAGTCAATATAAACATACTAATTTAATATAAAAATATTTTTAAGAGGTGTTAATTATATGAAAAAATATAAAGTAATTACTTTATGCGGTAGCACTAAGTTTAAAAATGAGTTTATTAATATTCAGAAGGAACTTACACTCAAAGGAAATATCGTTATTTCTGTTGGCTTATTTGGTCATTCTGGTGATAAAGAAGTATGGAAAAAAGATATTAAAGAAATGCTTGATGATATGCATAAAAGGAAAATAGATATGGCTGATGAGATTTTTATAATTAACAAAAATGGCTATATTGGAGAAAGCACAAAATCAGAAATAGCTTATGCGAAAGCTACTGGTAAATCTATAAGATACTTAGAGGAAATGAAAGACTAAATTTGTGTAATCATAACTACTTTAATTTTAAGAGCCAATATCTAAGAATGGCTAATATTTTATATTATAAAAAGTCCATCAAATGATGGACTTTAAAAAATTAA
>CAZCFQ010000091.1:0-8431 GCA_964497955.1 uncultured Clostridiaceae bacterium | reverse complement strand
AATTTTAGCTGAGTCTAGCTTGAGTTTTCTTGGTTTAGGAATTACTAGTCCTCCTAGCTGGGGTACAATTCTCAACTCAGGTAGATATTATATGAGATATGCGCCTTGGATTACAATATTGCCAGGACTTTTAATATTTTTGACAGTTTTAGCGTTTAACTATATAGGGGATGGATTACGTGATGCACTAGATCCATATTTAAAAAGATAGGTGTAAATTATGAAAAAAGAGTTACTAAATGTTAAAAACTTACAAACCGTTTATCATACAGAAGAGGGAGATGTATATGCTGTAGATAATGTTTCATTTAAGGTTTATGAAGGTGAAACATTAGCAATAGTAGGCGAAAGTGGTTCAGGTAAAAGTCAGACAGCTTTTTCATTATTAGGCTTAATACCTACCCCTCCTGGAGAAATTAAAAAAGGAACAGCACATTTTTTAGGAAAAGATTTGCTTAATATAGAAAAAGATGAGTTAAGGAAAATAAGAGGTAATGATATATCAATTATATTTCAAGAACCAATGACCAGCCTTAATCCTGTTCATACAGTAGGTAAACAAATAGCAGAAGTTATAATGCTTCATAAAAACATGAATAAAAAAGATGCTTTAATTGAAGCAGAAAAGATGCTTGAACTGGTTGGAATTCCAGATGCAAGCCAAAGAATAAATGAATATCCTCATCAGTTATCAGGAGGGATGAGACAAAGAGTAATGATTGCAATAGCTTTAGCTTGTGAGCCTAAACTATTAATTGCAGATGAGCCTACAACAGCTTTAGATGTTACAATACAAGCCCAAATACTTGACGAGATGGAAAAGTTCAAAAGTAAAATGAACATGAGTATAATTTTAATCACGCACGACTTGGGTGTTGTAGCTGAGATGGCGGATAGGGTAGTAGTAATGTATGCAGGGCAAGTTGTAGAATCAAATAATATTAAAGATTTATTTACAAAACCAAAGCATCCTTATACTATGGGATTATTAAGCTCTATTCCTAAACTTGATGAGAAAACCGAATGGTTAAATGTTATTGAAGGGACTGTTCCTGACCCTTTAAGTATGCCAAAAGGTTGTAGATTCAATCCAAGATGTCCTTATGCAAAGGAAAAATGTAAAGTAGAGATGCCGGATCTAATTACTTTAGCAAATGGAACTAGCTTTAGGTGCTTTTATCCAAACAACTTATTTGAGGAAGAAGATTATGAGTAAACTATTAGAAGTAAAAGATGTTAAAAAATATTTTCCAATAAGCAAAGGTCTTTTTGGGTCTAAAGGTCAGCTAAAAGCTGTTGATGGTGTTTCTTTCACAGTGAATAAAGGAGAAACAATAGGAATTGTTGGTGAAAGTGGATGTGGTAAATCCACATTAGCAAGAACAATTTTAAGACTTTATGAACCAACAAGTGGAGAAGTTATTTTCAATAATCAAGACCTATATTCACTCAATAATAAGGATATGAGAAAAATTAGACAAAATATTCAATTAATATTTCAAGATCCTTACTCATCTTTAAATCCCAGGTTAACTGTTGAACAGATTATTAAAGAGCCACTTGTGATACACAAATGGGGAAATAAAGAAGAGAGAAAAGAACGAGTTAGAGAACTAGTTGAAATTGTTGGGTTAAATACTACTCACCTAAAAAGATATCCTCATGAGTTTAGTGGAGGACAAAGGCAAAGAATTGGTATTGCTAGAGCCTTAGCATTAAATCCAAAATGGGTGGTTTGTGATTAGCCTGTTTCAGCACTAGATGTATCAATTCAATCACAAATACTAAATCTTTTAAGAAGTTTACAGCAAAAATTAGATCTAACATTTATTTTTATAGCACATGATTTAAGCGTAGTTAAACATGTCAGTGATAAGGTAATAGTTATGTATTTAGGAAAAATTGTAGAAATAGCAAAGGAAGAAGACTTGTATAGCAACTCGCTCCATCCTTATACAAAAGCCCTATTATCAGCTATACCAGATCCAAATCCTCTTAAGAAGAAAAAAAGGATTATCTTAAAAGGTGATGTACCATCACCCTCAAATCCACCAAGAGGCTGTAGCTTCCATACTCGTTGTCCCTACGCTCAAAAAATATGCTCTATAGAAGAACCTGTTTTGGATGAGTATGAAAATGAGCATTTTGCATCATGTCACTTTGTAAATAAACTAGAGGAGCTTTAATTTTCCTCTAGTTTTAATATTATAATAAATTACGGAAGTTAAACCTTTTTGTTAATAATAAACAAAAGAAAGGTTTCGTAAATATAGAAAGGAAATCAGTAAATTACTAAATTACTATGCTTTAGGATTTTATTAAATGATAAATTGATAGAGTCTAATGCTTAATTTAATAAATAAAAATGATTCAACTACAAACTAATTTCATGATTAACTAAGCAAAGAGTTTTGAGATTTATTACTGAATAAATATGAAAGAATCAATCTTGCAATTTTACAAAAGTATTGGTTTAATAAAGATTAGGTTAGAATTTAATTTTGATGATATAAATGCTATAAACCTTCTATTTTAGATTGAAGCTGAGGTGAAATTGTATAAGGGGAATAGAAGAAATATCTATAAAACGGGTCATTTGATGGCAAAAAAATTAATTAAAGATAATTTCCCAGGAAATAAAAATCAAGTATGATATAATAGTTATAGTAACAAAACTTTGGGAGGAGAGTTTATATGATACCTTTAGAATTTGCAATAAAGCTAGAAGAGAATGGTGAAAAGTACTATCGTAAACAAGCAGAAGTGTACAAAGGTACAGAAGTCGAAAACATTTTTCTTATGCTTGCAGATGATGAAAATTATCACGCAGAAATAATAAAACAAGAGCAATCTAAAAATATCTATGATCTTAATGATACAAAAGTTTTAGATGAATCTAAAGACATATTTTCTAATGCAGATGATTTTAAACAAGATATTTTTTCACAGCCAAAACAAATAGATGCATTAAGACAGGCTCTTAAAAAAGAACAAGAATCCATTGATCTATATCAAGATATGTATGATGATACTCTTGAAAAAGATGAACAAAAGCTTTATTCTTTCTTAGTAAAAGAAGAGAAGAAACATTATGATGTTATAAATGCATTAATTGAATTACATAGACATGGTGAAGAATGGGTTGAAGATGCAGAGTTTGGTAAAAGAGAAAAATATTAAAAATTTTTAAGGAAGGTTATTCAACCTTCCTTTGTTCTTTTTTATATAGCTTGTTTAAGTGTAATAAATAGATTATCCAAAACATAATGTACAAACCAATCAGAATAAGTAGAGTGTTTGTGTTTTCTCTCATAATAGCAAGTAGTAGAATAATTATAGGGAAGATTTTTGTAGTTATATCAAATGATTTAGCTTTAGCTTGGTTGTTCAAAAAAGCAAGTCTTTGAGGATTGTTTTGATTTTCTATTGTTTTTAACAACTTTTTGTTTTTATCAACTAGATTATTTTGAATAATCTCTCCAGTGCCAAAACCAAACCCTAAAGCTCCTATTGTTATTAAAGTAGTGTTAATAACATTAAAACCATTAGTTCTTGATAAATATAATCCTATTGCAAAAACTATAATCCCCACAGTTATTAAAGCAAAATAATATTTGTTTTTATTAGACATTATTACACCTCCAAGTGATTCCTTAGTATTATCATATGAATTTAATCAGTTTAAATCAAGGTTGATGATAACTTAATTATACTATGAAAAAAGAAAAAAATGTGGTATTCTTTCTTTATAATTGAATATTAGGGAGCTAGAATAGGCTGGCTGAGAAAAAGAACCGTAATTCTTTGACCGATAACCTGATCTGGATAATGCCAGCGTAGGAAAATCTTTTACGTCCTATCTCAGGGGCGTATTTTTATTTTAGGAGGATATTATGTATACAACACAAATGGATGCTGCAAGAAAAGGTATAGTGACTGAAGAAATGAAAGTTGTAGCGAATCAAGAAGGAGTAAGTGAGGAATATTTGTTAGAGAAAATTGCTAAGGGTGAAGTAGTTATTCCTGCAAATAAGAAACATTTAAGCTTAAAACCAAGAGGGATTGGGTCAGGCTTATCAACAAAAATAAATGTAAATTTAGGAATCTCACAAGATGTTAATGACATCACTTTAGAGTTAAATAAGGCTAAACTAGCAATTGATTGGGATGTTGATGCCATAATGGATTTATCTAATTATGGGCAAACTGAGAAATTTAGAAAAAAATTAATACAAATTTCACCACTTATGATTGGAACGGTTCCTATTTACGATGCAATAAGCTTGTTAAATAAAGAGCTAATAGATTTAAGTGCAAAAGACTTTCTTGATGTTGCCAGAAAGCATGCAGAAGATGGGGTAGATTTTTTAACAATACATGCAGGGCTTACAAAAGAAGTAGCAGATACTTTTATTAATAATCCAAGGCTAACCAACATAGTATCAAGAGGTGGTAGTTTGCTTTTTGCATGGATGAACATTCATCAAAATGAAAATCCATTTTATGAATACTTTGATGAGCTATTAGAGATTTGTCAAAAATATGATGTAACTTTGAGCTTGGGTGATGGAATGCGTCCTGGTTCAATTTATGACTCTACTGATGCAAGCCAAATATCTGAATTGATTACTTTAGGTAACTTGACAAAAAGAGCTTGGGAGAAAAATGTGCAAGTAATGATTGAGGGTCCTGGACATATTCCTTTAAATGAAGTAGAAGCTAATATTAAGCTTGCCAAGAGTTTATGTCATAATGCACCATTTTATGTGCTTGGTCCAATTGTAACTGATATTGCACCAGGATATGATCATATTTCAGGTGCTATAGGCGGTGCATTAGCTTCATATTATGGAGCTGACTTTTTATGTTATCTAACCCCAGCTGAACATTTACGACTTCCTGATCTGGATGATGTCAAAGAAGGTATTATTGCATCAAAAATAGCTGCTCACTCTGGAGATATAGCAAAGGGTTCTAAAGGTATAGAATGGGATCATAAAATGTCACTTGCTAGGTCTAATTTGGACTGGGAATCAATGACTAATCTTGCACTGGACAGCCAAAAGGTAAAAAAGTATAGAGAAGGTAATCAGCTACAAGACCAAGAGACATGTTCTATGTGTGGTAAGATGTGTGCAATAAGAAATGTTAAGAAAATTATTAACGGAGAAAAAGTTAATATATATAAGTAAACAAAGGTGCTAGGAGACTAGCACTTTTTTAATACTATTTTATGCGAATCATTTTTTGTAATATACTTAAAACACAAAATTTAAGGGGGTTTTTAACTTGAGTAAAGAAAAATTGTTAAATAGTCTTAGAAGCAAAGGATTTTCAAATAAAATTGTTAATGCTTTTTCAGTAGTTGATCGTAAAGAATTTGTTGAAGGAGAGCTAAAAAACTTTGCATATAGAGATAGACCTCTTCCTATAGGAGAAAATGCTACTATATCGCAACCATTTACAATAGCTTTCATGCTAGATCTATTAGAGTTAGATGATAGTTTAAAAGTATTAGAGATTGGATCAGGATGTGGTTATGTATTAGCATTACTTGATGAAATAATAGAAGAAAGTGAACTTTATGGCGTAGAACTAAACAGTGATTTAGTAAAAAAAGCTAAGAAATATCTAAGTGGAAAAAAAATTAAAGTAATCAATAAAAATGGATATAAGGGGCTTAAAGAGTACAGTCCATTTGACAGGATATTAGTTAGTGCTGCCTATCCAGAAGAACCCACGCATTTGTTTTCTCAATTAAAAAAAGACGGGATTATAGTAAGTCCAGTTAAACACTCAATTATTAAATATAAAAAAGTGGATGATGAGATTGTAAAAGAGAGCCATTATGGATTTTCATTTGTACCAATGAGATAAATATTGGTTTTTTCAATACTTTACTACTATATTAAACTAAAATATTGTATAATTTTAAATAGTGTTAATTAAATAGAAAATATTGGGAAGTGAAAAATTTGGAGGATAAACTAAAAGATCTTCAAAAAATAGAAGTAGATAAAATTAATAACCATATTTATGAACTGAGAAACTCAAATAAGCTTCACTTACCTCAAGCTATAGATCAGCTTAGAAAAAATTTAGAGAAAGCTAAAGAGTTAGAATACTTCTCAGGTTTAGTCGATGCATATAGAATTTTAGGTATAATTTATGCATATAACGGGCAAGCTTCTTTATCTTTAAAAAGTATTAAAAATGCTTTAAAAAAACACGAAAAATATAGTTTAAATGAAAATCAACTTGCTAAGATTTATGCTGCATTTGTCTTTTATTATTTAGAAATAAAAAGAGATTATAAAAAAGCGGCAAAGTATTGTCAAAAAGGATTAATTATAGCTGAACAAAATAAGCTACATTCGTTATTATGGAAGTTTAATTTAAATCTTGGAGTTACCTATTTGGAACTTAATATTTTAGATCAAGCTAAAGAATTATTCTTAAAAACACTGGAATTAGGAAAAATGAGTGGTCTTGATAAAGCCCAACTATATGCATATGCAAATTTAGCTGATTTATATCATAAAAGTGGAAACTTAATATTAGCAAGAGAGTATCAAACAAAAGCGAAAGAATTGGCCATAAAGATTGATGATATTGTAGTTTTAGCTTCATTAAATAAAATACTTGCATTACTAGAGGCAGAGCTAGGCAATACGGAAAAAGCATGTCGTATTATTGAAAATACAATTGAAAAGTTAAAAAACAATAAGCAAGATACATGGCTTGTTAGTTTATCACTAGAATTAGTAGAGCTGCTAATGAACAAAGAAGACTTTATTTATGCAAAAAGTATTTTAGATGATATAAGTGATAAAATTAAAAATATTGAAAATGATAAATATGCTACGAAATATTACAGACTGTTATCAAAATTTTATGAGCAGACCAAAGAGTATAATAAAGCACTAGATATCTACAAACAATACCATCATTATTTTAATAGATTACAAAAAAGGCAAGAACAAGAGATTGTTAGCTCAATTAGGTCAGAAGCTTTGCAAAAAACAATTGAGAGTTTAAAAGTGCTATCTGAAATAGGACAAGAAATAACGTCATATAATGATTTAGATGATGTATTTGTCGAGGTTAATAAGCATATTGCAGGTGTTTTTGAGAACTATAATTTTGTGGTTGCAATTAAAGACAAAAGTAATCTTAATTGTATCTATTATAAGTACCAGGATAGAGCAATACCACCATTTAACTTAGAAATAAACAATAAGAATTCTTTTTTATGTGCTACTTTTAGAAATAGAGAAATCTTAGTAATAAATGATTTGTTAAATGAGTACGATTTATATGTTAAAGATTTAATTCATTTGGATAGAAGTAGAGAAATACCAAGATCACTTTTAAGTATTCCCTTAAAAGTATTAGATGAAACTATAGGAGTTTTGCAAATACAAGCTTATAAAACAGATGTTTTTCAAAAACACAATATACAGTTTTTCTCTGTAATTGCTTCATATACTGCTATAGCTATTAGAAATTCAATTCAAGCAGAGAACTTAAAAGAGATGGCTAACAATGACTCACTTACTGGATTAAGAAATTGGCATTATTTTAATAAAAAATTATATAACATAACAGAAAATGCGAAAGTTAATAATCCTATAGCATTAATGATAATCGATATAGATCATTTCAAAAAGGTTAATGATACTTATGGGCACAATATAGGAAATGAATGCTTAAAAAAAGTAGCCAAAATTTTAAAAAAAGAGTTTGTAGATACTTCTACACTTATTGCAAGAATAGGTGGTGAAGAGTTTGGCATATTAATTACTTCAGCAGATATAGTAGAAATTAGACAGAAAGCTACTAGCTTATTAAAAGCGTTTAGAAATATTTCTGTATATGAAGATAAAGATGTTTATATATCTATCAGTATTGGGCTGGCTGTAAACAATAGAGATAGTATAAATATTGATGACTTATTCGATTTAGCAGATAGTGCTTTATATAAAGCTAAAGAAAATGGTAGAGATCAAATAATAGCATTGAGTACATAAATCTAAGGAGATAGATAGATGGAAAGAGAAAATAGTGATTTGAAGAGAGATATAGATATAAGAAATAAAGAATTTTCTAAGAATAAAAGCAAATCTGCTCTTAATCTCTCAGAGAGTGTAGAAGAAATAAAGAAAAATCTGAAATTATCAAAAAAAATTGAATACTATGAAGGTGTGATTGAATCATATAGAGTTTTAGGCTTGTATTATTGTTATATAGGAGATAGTAAGGAAGCATATATAAGTATAAAAAAGGCTGAAGATTACTACAAAAAATATTCTAATGATGAGCAAATTTTAATTAGAATTTATAATACTTATGTACTCTATTATGGTGAAGTTAAAAAAGAATATCCTGTAGCAATTGAATATTGTAATAAAGCTTTAGAATTAGCGCGAAA